>NC_008698.1:1500000-1781889 GCF_000015225.1 Thermofilum pendens Hrk 5 | reverse complement strand
TCTCACCCCGGGAATTTATCTTTTTCCCGGGCTACCGCGCCGAAGATCCAGCGAGTACCCCCCCCCGGGATTGTCGCAAGCGTTACGCGGTGTGGCCGATCCTCGAGTTTATCTTCTCCCTGATACGGGAGTCGATCTCGTTTCCTATCTCGCGCGACCTCCTGGCGGCCGCCTCTATGACTTTCATCAGCGTGGCTTTCACGCCCCCTGACTCCAGAACCATTAGCCCCCTGATTGTCGTACCGGCTGGCGTGGTCACATCGTCTCTCAGCATGGCCGGGTGCTGGTAGAACCCGTTCTTGAGGAGGATCGCCGTCCCCTCCAAGACGTCGAGGACAGCCTTGTAGCTTAACTCGCGGGGCATCCCGGCCGCTACGGCGCCCATGGCGAGCGCGTCCAGCACCTCGGCTATAAAGGCTGGCCCGCTTCCTGCTAGTCCTGTCCAGACGTCTAGGTACTCTTCGGGGACCCAGTAAACCTGGCCGAAAAGCCCTAGGAACTCTTCCACAGTTCTGCTAGCATCGTCGTAGAGGTTTTCGCTCACAGCGGTCGAGGACTTCCCGACGTAGGCGTTGAGGTTGGGCATCGCGCGGAAGACCTTCGCGCCGTGTAGCGCGGCTCTAAGCGTTGCAAGCTTAACGCCCGCCATGAGCGACACAACGATCTTCCCCTTCCAGCTCTCCTGCTTAACCTCAGAGAGTAGCTGTGGGAAGTGGTACGGCTTGACTGCTATAACCACTAGCTCGCTCCTCCTCACAGCTTCGTCGTTGTCGCGCGTTGCCACAGCGCCCAGGGACTCCGCCCCTCTAAGCGTTTCCACACGCCTGCCGGTGGCGTAGACCCTGATGCCAGTCTTCTGGAGGATCTGTCTAACGAAAGCACCGCCTATCTTGCCAGCCCCCAGAATGGCGACAGAGCTTAAACCCTCTAAGGTCACAGGGCGCGTCAACAGGTTAGAGATGAAAAGCTTTTCGCTATACGCGCTGAAACATTTTCATCGACGCATCGGAACCCGTGCCGATGACTTCTAACAGGAAGTTGCAGTACCCGTCTCGGTCCCTGTACATGAAGTTCTCGGGGTACGCGAGCTTTAGCCCCGCGGAGTGCTCCAAGAACCCCTTGAATAGCCCCGGGAACGGGCAGAGAGGTCCCGGCAGTTCGAGCCCTCCGACACCCTTTGGGCAAAACCTGCATAGCTTCGACTTAACGCGTAAACGTAGAATGCTCCCGTTTTTCTCCACGTCGAAGTCTTTCGAGACTTCGAGCGCTTCTGCGAGGAACTTTACGGCGCCCTCCAGGTTTCTAGGCGTGTCCTCGTCGAGCATTTCCGCAATTTTCGCACCAGTTTTCTCCGTAGCGGCTCTGAGTATCCCGAAGTTCAGGACGCCGTTCTCCCTAAACTCTGCGAGCATTGATGCAACGAAGACATGTACAGGCCGCAAACCCCTTACTCTAGCTTCTTCGCGTATCGTCATTAGATTCACATATTGTAATAACCGCTATTAATAAATAACTTTCTCTAGAGGATCTTCTTCAATACGTTGAAGTTACTCGGCGAGATTCCCAGCCCAGGCTTCGGGGAAGCTCTTCTTCTGTCACCAATAGGCTCAGAGCCTCCCGTGAACACGGGGTCGGCGCTCAGTATGTCGCAGTCCAAGTCGTAGAACAGCACGTTGGAGAATGCCTGGGCGAGGTAAGCGGTAGCCGTGATGCCAAGCCTAGACTCGGAGAAGCATCCGACCATGTTCTTCAGCCCGGCCGCCTCGCTTACCATGATTATCCTGATTGCGCCCGTAATCCCCCTGCTTTTCATCAGCTTGATGTTTATGATGTCGGCCGCCTCCTTCTTGGCTACCAGCAGCGCGTCGCGCGCCGTCTTCACGGACTCGTCTACAGCTATGGGTATCGGGCTTTCCCTCCTCAAGGCCCTAAGGCCTTCTATGTCGTCGTGTCTGAGCGGTTGCTCCACGAGTTCAACGCCGTAGTCGGCTATCCTCTCTATCACCCGTACGGCGTCCTCGCGCGTCCACCCCTCGTTCGCGTCCACTCTTATCGTCGCGTCTCCAACGACGTCCCGCACAGCCTTAACTCTTAGAACGTCCTCCTCCGGGTTCTCGCCCAGCTTGAGCTTGAATATCCGGAACCCCTTCTCAGCGTAGCGCAGAGCCCTCTCCGCCATCTCCTCCGGCCGCATGATCCCTATCGTGATGTCCGTCCTCACCTCCTCCCTGAAGCCCCCGAGAAGCCTCCACAGAGGCCTGCCCTCCGACTTCGCGTAGAGGTCCAGGAGAGCCATGTTAACAGCGGCCTTTATCGACGGGGTAGCGTTGAGCTCCTCGGTGAACCTGTGAATCTTCTCCAAAGAGTCGTACTCCGCCCTCTTGATTGCGTCGACGCTCGCTCTCAGAGACTCCAGCGCGTCCTCGAAGCTCTCTCCGAGAACCCTCCTCGACTGGCAAGCCTCGCCCCAACCCTCTAGATCTCCGTCCCTCAAGCGGAGAACTATGGAGCGCTGGGTGTGATAGGTCGCGGCAGAAATCCTTAAGGGCTCCCTAAGCGGGACTTCGCACACCCAAGCTTCTATGTCCACGCTCTTTAACTCCTAGAGCGAGCGATAAAAGCATTTCTTCTTACAAACGTAGTTAGCCCGTAGCGCGGGTAAAAACGCGAGATAAGGGTATACCTCGCCGCGCCCCCGAGTTTTTACCGATGAACATAGCGGACTACGTCGACTACATGAGGGGTTACGTAGAGCGCGCGCCGGCGTCGAGGAGGGGCGACCTGGCGAGGGCGATGTTCTCCAGGGTCGTGGCGTTCTTGGGGCAAAACCCCGGCTTCGTCCTCCGCTCGGTGAGGGACCCCTACCTCAAAGCCTACCTTTTATCCGAAGTGCCGGCTTACCTGCCGATGCTGTGGGAGGAAAGCCTTCGAGAAGTCGAGAGGATGCTCCCCGCCCTCTCGGCCACGAAAAAGGTCTTCGTGTACTCAAGGCTGAGCGAAACTGCAAAAGAGCTTAACAAGAGCTACTCCGAGTATCTGGGCGCAGCGCTAGCGCTACTCGATAGAGGGAGCTGGAGGGCCCGCTCGAGGATGGTTATAAGCCTGGTGAACCTCGGGCGGGTGGAGGAGGCCATAGAGCTTTCCCGCTACCTACCGGCCTCTCGGCGGGCACTAGCGCTCGCCGAAGCATCAGCGTTGAACCCGATGCAAGAAGCCGTCTGGCGCGAAGCAGTCGAGTCGGTAAAGAAGGTTAGGGACTGGTCGAGGAGGGTCGTAGCCCTGTCTAGGTTGCTGAAAGCGGGCGCTTTCCAGGACGGGTACGGCTCGCTACTGGTAGCCGAGGGTGTAGCGAGGATGTTCTCAGAGTTGAGGAGCGAGGCAGACGTGTACCTTGCACTGCTGGTAGCCAGGAACCTGGCCGAGGCGGGCTTCCTGAGTTACGCCGAAAGGCTTTGGTTCGCCTCGAGGCAGTTTCTCCGCAAGCACCCCCTAGTGGATCTAGACGTGGAGGAACTAGCGGTGGAAGTGGCCCTTTACTTGGAAGGGCTAGACGCGGCGGTCGAAGCCGCCTCTTCCAGCACTGAGTACAGCTGGTACCTCCTGCCGGCCCTCTTTAACTACGCGGTATCCTCGGGTTTCTTCAGCCAAAGCTGGGCAGCGCGCATACGCAACGGTAGTGGCGCGCGAGTACTCCCGGCTGGGCGTGGCGCTCGCTGATCAATGCGCGAGAAAAAGTAAATAAGCCTCGACAGGGGTATGATGGGTATGTACCTGAGGATTATCTTCGGAGGTTCGAGGGAGATACCTGTCTACGTCTCCGATCCTTCCTACCACGATGCCCTCAGAAAGGCCTTGCCCATAGAGTCGACCGCTGAGCTCTGGAAGGAGGAGGTCTACTTCTCAACAAACCTGGATCTGCGGGGACCAACCTCCTCCAGGGTTCCTTCCGGGACCTTCGCGTACTGGCCCCCGGGGAAGGCTCTCTGCCTCTTCGCCTGGGTCAGTCAACCCTACGGAGCAGTAATACCACTCGGCTGGCTCCTTGGGCCCAAGCATTACGTCCTCCTGCTCGACAAGGAAAGTAGCGTGCGAGTTGAGGAATCCCGCTTGGAGGAGTACCCGGAGAGGGTCCAGGCGGCCGTCAGGATTCTGAGGGAGGCGGGCTTCCTCGCCGCGCCGCGCACCTGGAACGGCGTGCTCAGCATTACGGGTGCGTCCGTGAAGCGCGATACGCGCGTCGGCTTCGAGGTCTTCGTCGAGGAGCACGGCTATATAATCGAGAGCGACCCAGTGTTCAAGAGAGACTTTTCACCGCTTGACGAGGCGTTACAACTTCGGATAAAGGCGCACCTAGTGAAGAGCCGCGTCGATGTAAACGAGGAGGGCTACGTGATACTCTCGGACTACGCGCCGACGGTTCAGGACCTGGTCGAGAGGATTAGCCGCGTGGTCTCCGAGTACCAGAAAGTTATCGACGTAATGTCGCTGGTGGGCTAAGTGAAGAAGGTTCTCTGGGCCCTGGACATCCCGGCCTTCAGGGAGGCCGTGAGGCTCCTAGAGGAGTCCTTAAAGGACCAGGTCCAGGTGGTAGGAGTAGGGCCTCTCTACTCCGCGGATGAAGTGCTGAAGCTGATCAGAGAGCTCGAAGCCGACGAGGTGGTCACGGCGATAGAGGATCCCTGCGAGATGAACAAACTACTTTCGAGCGGAGTACAGCCACTGGTCATGATAACGGAGGATGTCGCCGAGTGCGGATCTCGGGAAGAGTGCCTCGAGTACGAGTCTAAGGGCTACCTGTTGCTGGAGAAGGAGGACGGCGTTAAAGTCGTCGCGCTGAAGGAATTCCTAAGGGTTGTCGACATAATGTTCCAGCTCGTCGAGCCGTCTGAGGTACACGTCCACGACGAAGAGGAGTAGCCTAGAGGCAGGTTTACGGTCTTCGTCCGCGGCGCGTGTCCCGGGAAATTTTTACAACTTTTCCTGGAAGACTTTTGGAATAAGTTGCAAGTTTTTCAGGTTTTACCGAGAAAACGATTTTAAAAACTCGCGAAAACGTTGAACGATAACCATGGAGCAGAAAACCCTCACTTTGTTGAGGGACTACGGCGTAAAGCCTCTCCACGAGCTTTCCCAGGAGGAGCTCGAAGTTAAAAGGTCTATCGCCCGGATAACGACGTATACGTTGAGCTTCCTCTCCAGGTACCTAGTCGAGCGGGGCTTCGACTGGGTGCTACCGGTAGTGTTTTCCAAGTCGACAGACCCGTTATGGCCCGACCCTGACTTCAGCATTGAGAAGAGGATCGAGGTCGAGATATACGGGGAGACAGTTAGGTCGACGCAGAGTATGATCGTCCACAAGCAAGTCCTCGTATCGCTTCTCTCCCCCAAGATCTTCGTATTCTCTCCCAACGTCAGGATCGAGACTAGGAAAAGGGCTTCTACGGGTATACATGCCTACGAATTCACGCAGCTAGACTTCGAGGTTAGAGGGGCTTCCTCCTCCTACATACGTAGCCTCGTCGAAGACATGCTGAAGAGCTACGTCTCGTCGCTGAAGAGGGAGATGGAGCACGAGCTCAGCTTCCTGGGGTCGGAGCTACCGGAGATAATGACGCCCTTCAAGGTCGTCGATTCGAAGGAACTGGAGGAGGAGTACGGCAAAGAGTGGCAGACGAGCCTGAGGAGCACTTTAAAGGAGCCCGTGTGGGTGGTCAACATTCCCAGGGAGTTCTACGACTTCGAGGATCCCGAGACGGGGAGGTGGGACAACTACGACCTCTACGTTCCGAGGGTCGGGGAGATACTGTCGGGGGCTCGCAGGGAGTACGAATATGAGAAGATACTTTCGAAGATGAAGCGTGACGGCGTACGTCCGGAGAACTACAGGGTTCTACTAGACCTGGCAAGGGAGGGTAGACTGTTGCCGAGTGCCGGCGCGGGTATAGGCGTTGAGAGGCTTCTGCTCTGGGTTACAGGCGTAAGGCACATAGGGATCGTGCAACCCTTCCCGAGAATCCCCGGAATAGTCTTTGATCTCTGATCTTTTCACAAGCTCTGCAAAGCTAGCCCGGCGCTCACGGCGAGAGTTCCGAGCAAAAGTTTCCCACCGGTTTTTTCGCCTAGGAAGATCCTGGAGAGGAGCACCGTCAGGACGGGGGTCGAGGAGATGAAAATGCTCGACCTGGAAGCCCCTATAAAGCTTATGGAATTCATGAAGAGAAGTGGCCCCACGCCTATCCCTAGGATCCCTCCGAGGGCGAGCAGGTGGACCCGTACCTGCCTGAAGACCTCGGAGGAGTTCTTCAGTATCAGCGGGAGAGTTGCGATTACGAGCATGGATAGCCTCGAGATGTTTACCTCGACAGCGTTACCCCACCTCAATGCTAGCCCCATCAGCGTTGCTCCGGCGCCCCAGGAGACGCTCGCGGAGAGACCCGCGAGTGCGCCAACGAGCGCTTGCTTTCCAAGCGAGAAGTTTTCAGAGTACACGAGAGCGACTCCAAGCACTATGAGTAGCGAGGACACGGCGTCTCTGAGCGTCAGCTCTTCCCCCAGGATGAAGTGCGAGAACAGGGCTGTGAAGACCGAGAACGTGTACGCTACTGGGTACACGACCCCAAGCGGGGCGCGCTGGAGACCGTAGAGGAAGGAGGAGTCTCCGAGGATGAACGAGCCGAGCATCGACAGGAAGACCGCCAGGTAGAATACGGGTGGCTTCGAGAAGTCTACGCGGTAGAAAAAGCCTACGACCAATAGAAGCGCGAGTGCGAACATTCCGCGTAACCCACTGAGAACTATCGGGTTTACCTGCGAGCCCCTAACGCCGGCTCTGTAGAAGATGGCTGCCCCGGAAAACGACAGCGCCGCAACAAGCGCGAATACCTCTCCCAGCACGGAAGACCGGTAATTGTTGTCAAGATAAAAACCTTTTTTCGCGTGCAACTACTTCTTGGCGAGGAAGGGGTCTACGTTCGTTCTCCTTAGGATGGCGAGAGCTACCAGTGTGAACAGCGAAGCTACGGGTCCCCACAGGATCAGCCCGTAGGTGTACTCGGAGCCAGGCACCTGCGGCAAGCTCATTAGGAACCCCGTGACTAGGTAGGCCAGCGACTCGAACACGTTGATAGGTATCCCCTCGAACCCCGTGAAGAGACCCGCCCGCTTTTCCCCGGTCTGCACCTCGTACCAGTGCGCGAGGTCAGCTAGCACTGCGTAGGGGAATAGGACGTACGCTGAGACGGCGACAGCGCCGAGGGCTACCAGCACGTAGCCTAGGAGCACCCTGAAAACACCGGGGTCGACGAAGTGGGGGAGCGGGGTCATGAGTAGCGTAGCTCCCAGCAACGTCATTGAAAGCGTGAGCGCCCTCCCCTTTCCCGCCCTCTTGCCCAGCCTACCCCATAGCGGGAACGCGCCGGCTACGAAGACGACGAGTATAACGCCGAACGATGCCGAGGCAAGCGAGTGTTCTACCCCGATCACCTTCTCTATGTACGCGATTATCGTTATTGTAAGCATTTGAACGCTGGAGGACATCAGTCCTCGAACAGCCATCCACTTCATGTACTCCCTGTACCTGAACACGGTTAGAAGGTCTTTGAGGGACGGTCTCGTGGGCTCCGCTCTCCTCTCAACAGGTAGCAGGACTACCGGTGGCGTAAAGAGCGCTACGAGAACCAAAGCGTACGCACCTACTAGCGGCATTAGAAGGCCACGTGCTACCAGCATCTTTGCGAGGAACCCCGTAACCGTGCTGACGATGTTCCCGAGTATATTAGCCACGTTCTGTAGCATCGAAATGTCTATCCTCTCGGAGGGCTCGGATATCTCCGGTAGCCACGCCTGGAAGGGTGTCAAAAGCCACGCGTAGAAGAAGTGGAACATGGAGCTTGTAGCGGCGCCCCACAGGAACAAGGCTTCCTGTGTAGCTCCCTGAAGGAAATATATAGGGGTGAAGTGAAGGAACCCTGAGAAAGCCAGGAGGGGCGCCCCAGTAGCTATGAAGGGCTTACGCCGCCCCCACCGGGTCCATATGGAGTCGCTGAGATACCCTACCAGCAGGCTTGCAACCATAATGGTTATCTTACCTATCGCGCCCATGTAGCCGGACAGCAAGGGGTCGAGCCGGAAGACCTGCCAGTAGATGTAGAAGCTCGCAAAGTCGTAGAGCCCCATGAATATTGTGGATCCAAAACGTGCAAAGCCGTACGCTACTCTCTGCTTTCTCGTTAACACGAATAAAAAATGTTTTCGAAAATTTATCTTTTTTTACTGAACTTTAACCTGCTTCCTCCCCTCCCAGACTCCGTGCAGGTTGCAGTACTCCAACGCGTAGATCACTCCGCTTTTCTTCAGTACCAGCTTCAGCGTGACTTCGGGTTCTACGAGCTCAGGCTCTAGGTGTATTCGCGACAGCATTACCGGGTTGAACGGCCTCCCTTCCTCCTCGAAGTATACCTCGATCCACCGAATAGAGTGTTGCAGGGTGTTCGGGTGGGGTCCAACGTATATCTTTACGTAGAAGGGTTCCCCGGCTTTCACGGAGTCCGGCGCCTCTATCCTGGGTGTGTGCGTCTCAACTTTCGAAATGGCTTCTCCGCTCGCTGTCTCCGGAGTATATATTAGGTCTCCGAATTTCTTAGGCATGCTTATCGAATTCTATTGGTTCGCCAAGGTAAAAATGCTTTTCGTAGCGCGTTGCTCTGCTTGTGAGTGTTAGATGTTTATATTTTCCGATTTATAGTGCTCGTGAGGATCTATGCCTTCGCTGTCCAAAGGAGTACTTCTAGCGGCGGGTCTGGGTACGCGACTGGTTCCGTATAGCAAGGAGATGCCCAAAGAGATGCTCCCTGTATTCTTCGGCGTTAACAACTCGGTGTACCTCAAGCCCGTTATTCAGGCCGTCTTCGAGCAGTTCTACGAAGCCGGGATAAGGGAGTTTTGCTTCGTCGTTGGACGCGGGAAGAGGGTGATCGAGGATCACTTCACGCCGGACTGGGACTTCGTAGAGTACCTGGAGAAAACTGGCAAGAACGACTACGCGGAGTTGCTGAGGGACTTCTACGAGAAGGTGGAGAAGTCCTACATCACGTGGGTGAATCAGCCGGTGCCCCGCGGGACTGGGCACGCGGTGTACATGGCTAAAGGCTTCGTCGGGGATGACTACTTCATGGCGGCGGCTACCGACAACCTTTTCCTTGGAGAGAACATACCGAGGAGGTTGCTGGAATACTTCGATAGGCTGAGGTCCCCCATGCTCGCAGTGAAGAGGGTTAGGGATCCGCGGAGGTACGGGGTAGTCATCGGAAGCAGGGTGGACACGTCTATCTACAGGGTTGAAGGCATAGTCGAGAAGCCGCGCGAACCCCTCTCGTACCTCGCGAACACGTCGCTCTACATCTTCCCCCCGGAGATATTCAGGGCCATAGAGCAGACGACGCCAAGCCCTAGAGGAGAGCTCGAGGTGACGGACTCCATCCAGATACTCATCAGGAGTGGCTACCAGTTCTACGCGTACGAGGCTGAAGCGGACTGGATCGACATTGGAACCTGGGAAACCTTCCTGAGAGCCGCCCTAGTTTCACTTAAACACGCGTTGGGCGCGGACAAGCTGTCGGAGATTCTAAGCGAGCTGGGGATCGGCGCCGGCAAGCCCTGAGAGAGGGGATCCGCGTGTCGAACACCGAGAAGGCTTTAGCGAGAGTTCTGCTAGTCCTAGAAGCGCTTCTCGGAGGCTTCTACGTCGCGGTTACCCGCGGCCTGTTCGTCCCGATGATGGCTTACAGTGGCTACAGCCTTGAAAACATGGCACTAGTCTTCCTGCCGACGTCCATTAGCGGGGCGGCCTTATCGTGGGGTCTCTACAAGTACCCTGAGGAGGCTACGCGGAGGTTCAAGGTCCTGTCCCTGGCCACCCACATAGCCGAGAGGTTCGTATGGCTCACGTTGCCCTTCTTCCTGGAGAAGCCCATAGTGGTAGCGTTCCTGTACATGCTTGGGAACGCTGTCTCCGCCGTTGTCAGCATATTCCTGGGATCCCTGATATACTCGTACTTCGGCGACGTGGGGGAAGTTATGAAGGTCTCTGTGTGGAGGTCCGCGGCGGGCACGGCGGCTTCCCTTCTAGGCGCCATCTACATGACCGCGGTCTCCGCGGTTCTACCGGCGCCTCAGAGCTACTACGTCTCCTATGTGACGGCATTCGTAGTTGGCCTGGGTAGCTCGGTCGCGTTGCTACTCGTACCCGCCTACCCTAAGCAGATAGTGGAAACGGGAGGAAGGGCCTCCGAGGAGGTTCTGATACGCGGTAGCCAGGCATTCCTCGTCCTGACCTTCATGCTGGCAGGGAGCAACCTGGTAGGTCTCTCCTGGGCACCCCTCCTCAAGGACATGGGAGCCCCTCTCTACGTGAGCCTCGCACTCAGCATTACAGGTAACATCGGCGGAGTGATCGGCTCCCTGGTGATAAAGGGCTACAAAGCATATGTAGCCGGGCTCGTAGCCAACACCGTCTTAACAGCCGTGATACCGTTTCTACCCCTGCCGGGCATGCACGTAGGGCTATCGTTTTTCACGTCGTTAACGTTCATGGCTGCAAACCTCCTCGCAATGCAGATCTTCGCTGAGATAAACTCGCACATGGGGCGCGTGCGCGCAAGCGCCTACATGACCGCGGGGAACTACCTGGGCCTTCTCGTAGCATCGCTCGTTGCGCTAACGCTGGCGAGAAGCCCCTTCCTCGGGCTCCTCCTAGCCGCGGCCTTGAAGCTGGTCGCAACAGTCTTGGCTCTCGTGGCGATTCCGGAGACGGCGATAGTACCTGAGAGAAAGGCCTACGAGTTTAGCAGAATGATATACTCGATAAGCTTGGTGGGCTATGTCTTCACGGTGCAGGCCTCCAGGGAGTTCGTTAGGACGTTTATCGAGACCCTGGCGCTGGTAGCCCTCCTCCTCTTGCTGTACACTATTTATAGGTTCGAGGCACTCTTTATCGGTGGCTGAAAATGCCCGAGTGGGACGTGGTACAGCTCTTCCAGCAGGTCGTAATCGAGATAGCAGCGCTGGCACCCAAGGTAGGCCTGGCTACGCTCATACTTTTCGTTACGCTCCTCGTAGTAAAGCTCGTCAATAAGAGCATAAGGTGGCTGGTGAGCGTCGCCAGGCTGGACGAGTACTTGAGGAAAAGCCTCCCCGAGGGCACCAGGATACCTCTGAGCACGCTACTCGTGCTCGTCGCGGACGCGGGTATCTTAACCTCCTCTGCCGCGCTCGTGGTCAGAGTCTTCGTGCCGGAGTACTCTCAGGCCTACCGCGAGGCACTATCCTACATATCCAGGATTGGAAGCGTGGCTGTTCTCTCGCTGTTCTCGTTCGTCGTGATAGACGCGCTAGTGAAGTCGATGCGTATGGAGAGGAAGACGGAGAGGTTCTTCGTCATGATGAGCCTGCTCGTCGTAACACTGCTCATAGTCGACCTCGCCTCTCTGAGCAACGAGATAAAACTGGCGTTGGCCCTTGGAATAGCCATAGGGATAGGCTTCCTGGTGGGAGCGTTTGCGGCTTGGGCGTTCTTCGGCGAATACCTCGACGCGCTCGTACGCGTGAGGACTGGGCAACCGGGCTTGGAAAGAGAGAAGAACCTACCGGAGGACACGGAGGACTAGGGTGGTCTCCCTGCTTGCAAGCATCATAGTCCTCCTACTCATCGCCGTACCCCTACTCCTCTTGCTACTCTACGAGCTGGTTATCTTCGCGGCGGCTTACCTGAGGAGGGAGGACGCCCCACCGGTGGGGGGCGAGGCACCCCAGTCGCTGGAAGTAGTCATGCCCGTATACTCCGAGCCGCTGGACCTCGTGGCAAGCGTGTCCAAGAGGGACTTCGAAGCCTTTTCGCGCGCCCCCTGCTTCGCGCGTCTAACGATACTCTCGGACGACAGCGCGGAGTACGTGGAGGCGCTGAGCCGGCTCGTGAGTGACGCGCCGGGAGTAGCCGTGTGGCGGAGGAGGGAGCGCAGAGGCGGGAGGACTGGCGCCCTAGACGACTACTTTGCCTCCTCCTCGAGTAGCCACCTAATGATACTCGATGCGGACGCCGTGGTGGATCCGTGCGTTGCCGAGAAGCTCTGCCGCAACACGCTAAGCGACGGCGCGCTGGTTGTCCCGTGGGAGGGGTACTACGCCTACAGGACAAGGCTCGCGGAGGCCGTCAAGTTCTTCACGGATCTAGGGACGGAGGTCCTCTACGAGCTGAGATCGAGGGCTGGCTTTTACGTATTTCCGCTCGGCTCTGGGACGGTTTACCCTCGGAAGGTAGTCCTGGACGTCGGCGGGTGGGGCGACGGCATCGTGCAGGACGACATATGGATGGGGGTGAAGCTCGCGCTGGGAGGGTACAGGACACGCCTGCTCAGCGGTTCACGCTTGAAAGTCCTGGTGCCGTCGACCCTAGGAGCGTTCAAGAAACAGCAGAGGCGCTGGTCGTACGGCACGAGCGACGTCCTTAGGAGGTCGTTTCTACGCGTACTCAAGCACGGAGGGCTACCGCTACACGTGCGGCTAGAAATGCTGGCCTACATGTCCCTACCGGCGCTGACTATTCCGCCGGCGCTAGCCGTCGCAGTGCTACCGTTTCTAGGGTTGCTCGAGCCGCGGGTGGGCTTAGGGGGTCTCCTCACGGCTTTGTCCCTCGCGCTTGCACCGTTCGTTGTCGTCGTACCGCTGTATCTCTACCTCTACTCGAAGCTCGTCAGGGTAGGGTCGAGCTTAAAGGAGAGCCTGGTGAACCTGGGTAGATTCGCGGCTATAATCGCTACGCTTGTCCCCGTCCTCGCACTCGCGTCCGTAAGGGGGTTGCTCGGGCTTAGCTATTCCTTCGAGGTCACGCCGAAGGGAAAGAAGGAGGCCGCCGAGAAAAAGGAGGCTCTTCCGGTTTACCTATCCGCGTGGTTCTCCGCGTCTCTGGCTGTGGGTATAGTGATGCAGAACTCGGTGCAAGTCCTCCTGTCCCTCCTGTTCCTCGCCTCCTCCGCCTGGGCCTACTTCAGGGCGGACGGACCTATGCCCGAGCTTCAAGGAAGGATCACGGCGACAGGCGGCGGCCACATGTAGAGTACCACGATGCTCGGTATGACGAGCCTGTTGCCGGCGCCGGAGTAAGTTCCGAGTAGCAGGTCGAGGAGCGTTGGGGTCCTCGGCTTGAGCTCGACTACCTCAGCGGTCTCCGGTAGGTTGGCTAGCGCCCGCGTGTAGTTAACAGCCTCCTGGTAGGTGCACACCTTGTCTATCAGGCCAGCCTGCAACGCCTTGTCGGGCGTGAAAGGTCTCCCGCTGAAAACCTCGCTGCTCACGTTGCCCCTGTGTTCGAGAACCCTGCCCTTGAACAGCCCGAAGTAGTAGTTCACCATCTCCTCCAAGACCTTGGCGTCCTCCTCGGTCATCGGCCTGTAGGGGGATCCTACGTCCTTCAGCTCTCCCGACTTGAAGGTATACACGGTGACTCCTATCTTTCCGAGGAGGTTCCCGACGTTAAGGACAGTCACTATCACGCCGACGGAGCCCACTTCGCTGGTAGGGCTCGCGAGTATCGCGCGGGACGGGAGGGCAGCCATGTACGCCCCGCTCGCGAGTAGCCCCTTTGCGTAGGAGACTACAACCTTCTTCTGGGAAAGCTCTTTGACCGCCTGGTAGAGCTCGTCCGAGGCTGTAACTGTTCCCCCGGGGCTGTCGAAGACGAGTAGTACGGCTTTGGCCATCGGGTCCTCCTCGGCCTGCTTTACGAGCTTTATGTACTCCTCTACGCCCGGCGTGGCGCCGAATATAGAGCTGGAGGCGTAGTCTATGGTTCCCTTTATCGTTATCTGCGCGATATAGGGTGTCAGCCTGGTCTGCGTTGCTCCCTGGCGGAGCAACACCAGGACGGCTCCGAGAATGACTACGGCTACTATCAGCAGGAGCGGGAGCCTTCTCCGAAGGACTTCTTTAAGGCCTGACATAGCTTAATTTATACCAATGAGTTAAATAAGCCTAACGGGATATTTTCCTTGAGCGTAGTATGGTAAAACACTACGACGTGATAGTATTCGGTACAGGCTCGGCTATGAACATTGTATCGGAGCTCATAAACGAGGGAAAAAGGCTGAGGTTCGCCGTAATAGAGAACAACATGGTCGGAGGAATCTGCTTAACGAGGGGCTGTATCCCCTCCAAGATGCTACTGGAAGTCGCCAGGAACATTAGGCGCATAAAGGAAGCCGAGAAGTTCGGCATCCAGGTAAGCCTGGCGGGGGTTGACTTCACAGGAGTCATGGAGCGCGTGTGGAGGAGGATATACGCCGAGAGCAAGGAGATAGAGCACTCGCTGAAACACCACCCGCTGATAGACCTCTACCAAGTTGACGGCACGTTTGTCGGAGACTACACAGTGGACGTTGGGGGCAGGGAGATAGAGGGGGACACGATACTCCTCTGCACGGGGT
The DNA here is from genome assembly GCF_000015225.1 of Thermofilum pendens Hrk 5. NCBI lineage: Archaea > Thermoproteati > Thermoproteota > Thermoprotei > Thermofilales > Thermofilaceae > Thermofilum > Thermofilum pendens. The sequence continues at coordinate 1,767,415 of NC_008698.1, read as the reverse complement.
CTAGGCCCCACGTAGTCAAGGCTCCAGGAGTAGAGGAGGTTAAGTACTACACGAACGACAACTTCTTCAGGGAGTTGCGGAAGCTCCCGAGGAGAACGGTCGTTATAGGCGGAGGGTTCGTGGGGCTGGAGCTGGGCTTCTTCCTGGCGATGATGGGTAGCCAGGTCACCGTACTGCAGAGGAGGGAGAGGATCCTCCCCGAGGAGGAGCCCGAGATCTCGGAGCTCCTGGCGAGGGATCTTTCAAGGTACATGGACATCAGAACGCTCCACGAGGTGGTGGAGTTTCGCAGGAGCGGGGAGAGGCAGATAGTGGTAGCTGAGAATAAGGCTACTGGGGATAACGTGGAGTTCGAAGCTGACGCCATACTAATGGCCGCCGGCAGGGAGTCCTACAGCGACATAACAAGGCCCGAGAAGACCGGCGTGAAGACGGACGAGAAGGGGTGGATATTGGTCGACGAATATCTCAGGACGACTAAGGACGGTGTATGGGCTTTCGGAGACGCGACGGGCAAGATGATGTTCAAGCACAAGGCTAACTACGAAAGCGTGATAGTGTACAGGAACGCCTTCAGGGGGGAGAACGTAAAGGCGAGGTACCACGCGGTTCCCCACGCTGTCTTCACAGAGCCGGAAGTCGCGAGCGTAGGGCTTAAAGAGGAGGAGGCGGCGAAGAAGTACGACATACTCGTAGGCATCGCCGGCTACGAGGAGACAGCGAAGGGAGAGGCTATGATGCTTCACGACTACTTCGTGAAGGTGATACTAGACAGGGATACGTTCAGAATCCTGGGAGCCCACATAATAGGCCCAGAAGCATCCATACTGATACAGGAAATAGTGAACCTGATGTACGCCGGCGACGGGACGGCGGAGCCTATATACGAAGGCATGCACATACACCCCGCCCTCTCAGAGGTCGTGGAGAGGGCCTTCTTCCACCTACACGAGCCCGGAGAGTGGAGAAGACACGCTCACCACTGACTTGACGTAGGTATGCAGGATCCCGTTCGTTCTCTAAAAATTTTTAAACTAGTCCATCCCCTATTTCCGCGTGGAGAGGAAGTTACTGTACTCGATTACCTCACTGTACGTAGCGTACTTCCTGGTGTACGTCCACAGGACGATGACGGGAGTAGTCCAGGAGGAGCTTGGAGGGATAGCCAGCGCTCACGGCCTCCCGCCGGCAGCCTTCACATCGATCGTTGCCGCCGCCTACTTCTACACGTACGCGGCTATGCAACTTCCAGCCGGAATTCTGGCGGACGCTCTCGGGGCGAAGAGGTACGTGGGAACCAGCATGCTCCTGCTCGGCCTGGGATCAGCGTTAGCTTCAACGTGCGACCCGACGCTGATTCTAGTGGGTAGGCTCGTGATAGGGGTCGGCGCGGCTTCCGTGTGGGTTTCCCTCCAGCGCGTCATAGGCGTGTACGCCGAGAAAAACGTCGGAGCAACGCTCACAGGGCTTGCCCTCGCGGTGGGAAACCTGGGAGCCCTTTTTGCCACTGCGCCTCTCAGGGAGGCCGTAGACGCTGTGGGGCTCCGGGCGGTTTTCCTGTACCTCGCCGTCGCCGCCTTTATCTTAAGCGTCGCGGCTTTCCTGGGGATAAACGACCCCGGGATATCCCGCGGCTCCTTGAAGAGGGGGCTCGCGGAGACGCTCAGGCAGTTGAAGGTGGTCGCTAGATCCCGGCATTCAATCGCTTTAGCGCTAGCCTTCGCGGGCACTTACTCGGCTGTGCTGGCGTTCCAGTCGCTCTGGGCGTCGATCTACGTGTCTAGGTACTTCCCGGAGTACAGGCGGGAAACCCCACTCCTCCTACTGCTCCTGGCGCTAGCCTTCCTAGTATCCGTACCCCTAGTCGGCTACGTCAGCGACGCCGTGCTGAAAAAGAGGAAGCCCGTCCTGCTCGCCGGGATAGTTCTACACTTCTTAGCGTGGGTCGGCCTACTGGTGGCTAGCAGGCTAAGCCTAGGTCTCGCGGAGCTCGAAGCCATTTTCCTGCTACTCGGCGTGGTGGCGGCAACCCACATGGTGATACCTCCCCTCTCCCGCGAGGCGTACAGCCCGGAGTTCTCGGGGACGACGCTGGCGTTCGTAAACATGGTCGGCTTCGTGGCGATAGCCGTTTACCAGTCGATAGGAGCCGTCGTAGGAGACCCGAGCATACCGCTAGTGGTCTTCGCGCTCGTATCGCTCGCGGCCCTACTCCTATCCGGGAGCGTGAGGGAAACTCTCAGCTAGTTTTCCCACCACTTGCTACTTTGCGAACGCTTACACCGCACACCGGGCAATCGGGCCTTCTCTCTACTTTCACGACGTCGAAGGTGTTTCTCACCCCGTCGTAGAACAGGAGCCGCCCCACCATGGGCTCCCCGTAGCCGGTTAGTATCTTGATGACCTCCAGCGCTTCAAGCGACCCTATAACGCCGGGGGTCGGGCCTGCCACCGGGAAGGGTCTCTCCTCGGGCGGTTCCCGGGGGAGGATACACCTCAGGCAGGGCCCTTCGAAGGGCTTTACAACCGTTAACTGCCCATAGAGCCCCCTTACGGCTCCGTGCACGAGCGGCTTTCCGAGCTTCACGCAGGCCTCGTTAAGCAGGAACCTCGTGGACCAGTTGTCGAGGCAGTCTACTACGACGTCGGCATCCTCCACGAGTTTTAAGGCGTCCTCGAGGCTCCTAATTTTCTGCTTAAGTGTTACTACCTCTACGTGTGGGTTTAGCTTTTCGAGCTTTTCCTTCGCGCTTTCAACCTTTGCCTTTCCAAGGTCACTCGTCCAGTGGAGTATTTGCCTGTTCAGGTTGCTCAGCTCAACGTCTTCTGCGTCAACGATTATGAGCTTTCCAACCCCGGCGGCTACCAGGTAGAACGCTACGGGCGACCCCAGCCCACCTGCTCCCACCACCAGGACGGTCGAGGACTTGAGCTTCTTCTGCGCCTCGACGCCCCAAACCCTGATCTGCCTGTCGTACCTTTCGAGCTCCTCCGGGGAGAGATCCTTCAACGGCACCACCCGCCGGGTACAGGCTAGAAGACGGAGACCTGCCTGCCACCGTCTACCGGTATCATTGCTCCGTTGATGTACGACGCGTAGTCGCTGGCCAGGAACGCCACTAGGTAGCCGATCTCCTCGGGGTAGCCGAGCCTTCCGGCAGGTATGTCTCTAGCGAGCTGCCTGTACGCCTCGTCGAGGGATACACCCTGCCTGCGGGCAATATCTGCGGCAAGCTCCTCGACCCTAGAGGTCTTAATCGTACCAGGCATTATGCCGTTCACCGTAATCCCATACCTGCCCACCTCTCGCGCAAGGGTTCTCACGAGCCCCGCAATAGCTATGCGCATAACGTTACTCAGCGCCAGGTTCGGCATCGGCTCCTTTATCGCCAGGCTGGACAAGTAGATTAGGCGCCCCCACCTCTTCTCCACCATCCCGGGCAGAATGCTCCTAGTTATGTATACCGCCGGGTAGACGAGGAGCCTGTAGGCGGAGTCCCAGTCGTCCATGGAGAGCTCCAGGAAGGATCCAGGCCTAGGACCCCCAGTCGAGTAGAAGAACACGTCCGGAACACCTATGCCGAGCACCTCTTTAACCATCCTCTCCAGGTCTTCCCTGCGCGTCAAGTCCGCCTGAACAGTGAACACGTCGACCGGGCTTTCACTCAGGATCGCGCTTCTAGCCTTCTCAAGCCCCTCCGCGCTCCTCGAAACCAGTATGACGTCGCTACCGCAGCGGGCGAGCACCCTCGCCACCCCAAAGCCTATGCCCCTAGAAGAAGCGGTCGTTAGCGACAGCTTCCCGGAGAGGTCTATCTTCAGCGCCATCGCCCTTTTTGGGCTTGTGCAACCTTATATGTATGCTGGGCATATTGTGCGCGACGTTTATATGGCGGTGGGATAGTGAGGTTCGTGTGCGGGCAGTCGCGGTCATAGGATTCAAGGGTTCTGGGAAGACGACCGTCGCTAGCTACATCGTGGGCGAGTTGAAGAGGAGGGGGCTACGCGTAGCCGCGGTGAAGCACGCCCACGGGGGGATAAGCGTTAACGACGAGGACTCGGGAAGGTTGTTCGGCGCCGGTGCTGACAGGGTGATAGCCGTCTCGGACGACGTGGTGGAGGAGTATAGGAGGTCGAGGGCTAGCCTCTGGGAGGTGATCTCGCAGCTGAGGGGGTTCGACTTCGCCGTGTTCGAAGGCTTCAAGTCGGAGTTCCCGGGCGTGAGGCTCGCCGTTGCGAGGAACGTGGAGGAAGCTAGGGAGCTCCTGACGCCCCTGACTGTGGCGATCACGGGGCGAGTGGCGAAGGAGGATCACTCCGGGCTCCCGGTACCCGTCTTCGACCTGGAGAGTGAGGGTGAACGGCTCGTAGACTTCCTGCTTGAAAAGGCGTTCGAGCCTCTACCGGGGCTAAACTGCGGCTTTTGTCGCTACGGGAGTTGCGTGGCCCTCGCGGAGGCCGTTGCCCGAGGCGAGGCGGGGCACGGCGAGTGCACAGTGCTCAGCTCTAAGGTGAAGTTGCTGGTCGACGGGAAGCCCGTAGAGCTTAACCCGTTCGTGCAGGACGTCTTCAGGAACGTGGTGTTCGCGCTTGTAGGAAGCCTTAAAGGCGTGGGTAGCTCACCGTCGCGTGTAGAGTTGAGGGTCGAGAGGTGAGCGCCCTTGAAGGTCGCGACGACCCTCGTTGGGAGCTTCCCACTCGACTACTCGCGCGAGAACATCGCAAGGGCCCTGAAGGACCAGGTCGATATAGGTATAACTTACCCCGTTCTACCGCAACTCAGAGACTTCGTCTACATGTTCATAGAGCCGCTCGTCAAGAAGGGCGTCGTCGTTAGGGAGGGGCTTGGCTACAGGCTTCGGGGCGATGTATCCTCGGTTGAGCCCGAGACCCCCGAGGACATGTCCTACGCGGCGGACGTCGCGGAAGACCTAGGCGCGAGGTATAGGCTGGCGTTCACGGGACCCTTCACTGTGGCGTCACGCATAACCCCCGAGGGAGGGCGTATAGGGGACATCAGGACCTCGTTGCTGGCAGACAGGGAGGGCTTCCAAGCAGTGCTCGAGTATGTCGTGGAGACCGCGAGGGAGGTTGCCAGCACTCTCAACCCGTTCATTGTCTGCGTCGACGAGCCTGTACTCTCGGTGATTGTGGGGTCTAAGAGCGTGATGTTCGGCTACACCGCGGAGGAGATAACGCGCGCACTGGACTCCGTCCTGGCGAGGTTCAGGAGCCCCATGAGGGGTGTACACGTCTGTAGCCGCCTCCCGCCCCTCCTCAAGACTGTACTGCTGCAACTGTCCAATGCGAACTTCCTCGACCACGAGCACAGCGATATCCCCGAGAACAGGGCGTACTACCAGGCGTCGGAGCTGAGGGAGTCCGGGAAGGTTCTCGGATACGGCGTTGTATCCTCGAGGAATACCTCGGTGGAGCGCCTAGAGGACGTGGTAGCGCTGGCGAGGGACGCCCTCGAGAGGTACGGCGAGAGCCTTGCATTCATAAAGCCGGACTGCGGGTTCGGCGGGATGAAGGGGTACCTTCAGGGCAGAGAGTACGAGGAAATAGTCTTGAAAAAGCTGAGGGTACTCGTCGAGGCGAGCAGGGGTCTCGAAGAGGGATGACCTGGAGGCTCGTAAGACTCCCCGAACCCTCCGAGTGCAGGGTGATCAGAAGGGAGAACAGGTTCGTCGTGCTCGTAGAGGTGGAGGGCCGGGCCTACCGCGCCCACATAAACAACACCGGGAGGCTTCTAGAGTTCCTGGTCCCTGGGCGCAGGGCTTTCTGCCTCAGAAGGGAGCGCTCCAAGACGGCTTACAGGCTATTCGCGGTCGAGGACGCCGGGTCAGCCGCCCTGATAGACACCGCCCTGCAGATGAACGCCCTTGAAAGTCTCTTCGAGCAGGGTATCGAGCCGTGGAGCGGGTGCAGCGTGAAGGCTAGGGCTCCGCGGCTTGGCTCGTCCAGGCTAGACTACCTGCTGGTGTGCAACGGAGAGGAGGTCTTCGTCGAGGTTAAGAGCGCGGTGCTGAGGGAGGATTCCTACGCGATGTACCCCGACTGCCCGACTCTGAGAGGGAGGAGGCAGATCTCCGAGCTGATAAGACTGGCGGAGGGCGGCGGCAAGGCTATGATAATTTTCGTCGCGGCGTTGCCGGGCGTAAAGGCGTTCAAGCCGTACGGGGAGGGGGACCCCGAGGTAGCGGTCCTGCTCGGAGAGGCTAAGAAAAAGGGAGTCGTGCTGAGAGCTGTCGCCCTCCACTACGACCCGTCCCAGTCAGAAATAGTTCTCGACGACCCGGATCTACCCGTCGTGGTGCCCTGACGCGCCTTCCCCGGTTACCTCCCTGATTAGGCGCACGTATTCGAGCTTGACTTTCTCCATGTACTCCGGACTTAGGAGCCCGTGGGGGGTCGGCGTCTCGAAGATCCTCCTCGGGAAGGAGACGTCCTCTGGCCTGAAGCCCTCCCTGAGCTTCAGCCTGTACTTCTCCCTGTAGATCTTTCTGCCCAGGCTGTAAAGGTCGTCTACGCTCATCTCTATCCCCAGAGGCTTCAACGCCTCGGAGACCACTTCGGGTTTGTACACCTTCCTGGCGAATAGGCAGACGACTAAGCTCGTCAGGACTTGGCGCCAGGACTCCTCCTCGTAGAGCCTCCTAACGAGCTCGCCGGGCTCCGGGGTCCTCCCTATAGTCTCCTGGTCCAGGTCGTAGCCCGCGCTGTCGAGGTGGCTGTGCCTAGCCCCGAACGCGAAGTTAGCGTACGCGGCGGGGCCCGTGTGGTACCCGGCCATCTCGTTTCCGCCGAAGGAGAGGGCGAAGTCTTCTCCACCCCACTTCCTGGCCGCGTACAAGGCACCCCTAGCGAGGTCCCTGTACAGCTCGGTCGGTTGCTCGACGATGTACTGAACGGCCTTCATGTACGCGTTGTAGTCGCCCCATCGTAGCTTCACCCCAGCGAGGTCTTTCTCGCTGATTATCCCCCTGCTGAGCGCCTCAGTGGCCCATGCGAGCACGACTCCCGTGGTCATAGCGTCTAGGCCGTATGAGTCCACGAGGTCTATAAGCCTCAACACGTCTCTGGCTTCGCCGGCGCCGAGCATCGAGCCGAGCGCGTATATCGGCTCGTAGTCGTACCCGATGAACGTGGTCTTGTAGAAGTACGGCTCCTCCTCGTACGGCTCCCTCACCACGGCTAAGTGTATGCACGCAACCGGGCAGTGTGCGCACGAGACCCTCCTCCCAAGGTAGTTCGTCGCGATGTACTCTCCGGAGATCGCGTCAGCCGAGTCTATGCTCGCCTTCTGGAGGTTCAGGGAGGGTAGAGCTCCGAGGGCGTTCAGAACCCTAACGTTTATAGGTGTCCCTATCTCGTGGTACTTCTTCATGAGGGGACTGTCTACTATCAGCTTGAAGATCTTGTCGTAGACTTCCCTGTAGGCCTTTCTGTCCACCACCCTTACGGAGCCTTTCCCGCTCACAACTAGTGCTTTCAGCTTTTTGCTTCCGAAGACGGCGCCCAGCCCCAGCCTGCCGAAGTGCCTGTAAGTCTCCGTGATCACGTTCGCGTAGCTGATCATCCTTTCCCCGGCTCTACCTATGCGCATTATCGTCCTTACTCCGGACCCGGGCTCTACCTCGCGCAGAATCCGCCCAACCGTGTGGCTACTAGTCATGCCCCATATGGCTCTCGCATCCCTGAAGTACACCTTGTCCCCGTGAACCGACACCCACACGGGCAGGTCGCTCGCCCCTTTGATCACTATGGCGCCGTACCCAGCGAGCCTTATCGCCACCGCGCTCCTACCGCCCGCGTGGCTCTCGCCGAGGTTACCCGTGTGCGGGCTCTTAAACATCGCAACTGTTTTTGAGGCCGTCGGGTACAGCGCGTTGAAAGGCCCCACCGCGAACACGATGACGTTCTCCGGCCCCAACGGGTCAACGTTCCTGGGGAGCTCCTCCTCGAGGAGCTTCGTGGCGACGCCGGTCCCGCCTAGGTACTCTTCGAAGAGGTCCAGCCTGTCCTCCACCCAGTATCTCTTCGAGGAAAGGTCTATGTAGAGCACCTTCCTAGGTATAGGCTCCGACATCCCGCCTCACCTCGAAAGGGATAAAACGCCGTACGGGCAGTAGTTGACGCAGTAGCCACAGTGAACGCATATTATGGGCTTCATGCTCTCGTAGTCCCACTGCACGGCCCCTATGGGGCAAGCCCTCGCGCAGTTACCGCATCCCACGCACTTACTCGGGTTTAACACGACTCCCCCTCCCTCCCTCCTAACCAGGGCGTTCGTAGGGCATACAGCCGCGCAGGGAGGGTTCTCACAAGCCCTGCACACGACGACCTTAAACCCTCTCTCCACGCCCCCTATGCTCGAAACGTGTATCGCGGACTTCGCGAGCCCACCCTCGCCAAACCTCCTCGAGCATGCGAACATGCAGGACATGCATCCCACGCACTTATCCACGTCTACTATTACCAGCCTAGGCACACCTTACCAACAGTTCACTTAATAAAAAACCCTTATTGTGTACAGAAAATTATTCCGCGCCACGACGCTCGCGCACAAAGACCAAGGTAAGTGCCGTGCACAATACTCACGCACTGCATGCTCAGGTTTTTATATCTCTCCTGCAAATCCTAACATGCTATGAGCTTTACTGGGCCCCCTTCCCAGGGGGTTTTCACGAAGATAGACCCCCTAGGCTTAAACGACACCGTTTCTGTTGCCGCTGAACGCATGTGGAGGTTTGAGCTCCCCGCAGTGCCCGTGGTCGACGGGGAGGGGAGGTACGCGGGGATAGTGTCTATCTTTTCGCTTTTGAGGACAAGGTACCAAGCGGGCACGAAGCTTGGGAGTGTCCTCGAAAAGGCGCCCGTGGTGGAGCCGTCCCTCCCCTTGACAGAGGTAGCGAGGATGCTCGTCAAGACGGGGCAACCCGGGCTAGCAGTAGTGGAGGGTGGAAGGGTCGTGGGGATAGTCTCGGCGAGAAGGTTGCTCGCAGGTATGGGTCTCTCTTCGAGGGTTACCGCGAGGCATATTGCCTACAGGCTCGACCCACTGGCCCCCAGCGATCCCTTGGAGAAGGCTAGGAAGCTCATCGTGGACCTGGGCTTGAGGCTCGTACCGGTAGCCGAGGACGGGAAGGCCGTGGGGGTGGTCAGAGTCTACGATCTAGTGAACTTCGTGTACAATACTCCCCTGAGGCGTGAGAGGCTGGGCGAGGTGAAGGGCGAGACCTCCTACTTCCTCGAACAGCCGGTCGCGAAAATAGCTACAGCGAACTTTAGGACGGTTCACGTAGACGGCTACCCCTCGGTGGAAGACATAGCCGAGGGGTCTGTCGTCGTCGACTCCTCCGGGAAGGTCTACGGGATCATATCGCCCTACCTGCTACTGAGGAGGCTTCTGCCCGCGATCGAGGAAGCAAAGGTCCCTCTAAGGGTAGAAGGGGTGGACGAGCTGGACTTCATCCAGAGGAACCTCATATACAGGAAGAGCCTGGATATAGCTTCGGAGGTCTCGAGGAGGGCTAGGTTACTCGAAATGAGCGTAGTGCTAAAGTCTAGGGAGAAGTCGGGGAACAGGAGGAGGTACGACGCGATAGTATCCATCAAGCTCGACGTCGACAGCTATAGCGCGAGGTCCTCTGGGTGGGACGCTGTCGAGACAGTGTACGAAGCGCTAGACTCGGCGTACAAGGTTTTCTCGAAGTCGAAGGAAAAGAAGAGGGAGAAGAGGATCTCGCTAGCAAGGCTCAGGAAGATCCTGGAGTAAACTTTTTCTGAATAACCACTTTTTACGGGTTGCGTGATGAAGTCTCGGGGTTCGTAGCGATTGGTGAGCTACAACTCCGTCGCTGACCGCACGGTTCCCCCTTCTCCTGCATGATGTGCGAAACGTTTATCGGGAAACCCCAAGGTGGACTATTGTGGTTAGGGTTTTTCGCAACAGGGAGGACGCCGGGAAGCAACTGGCCGAGAAGCTCCTCGCGGAGGGGGTAGGCGGTCCCGACGTGAAGGTTCTAGGCATTCCCAGGGGAGGGGTTGTGGTCGCTAAATCCGTGAGCGAGGCTCTGGGCGTACAGCTGGATGTCGTTGTCTCGAGGAAGCTCAGAGCGCCCGGGAACCCCGAGCTAGGCATAGGCGCCGTCGCCGAGCTAGACGCGGTCTACATCAACAGGGAGATAGTCGATGCTTTAGGCATCGGCGAGGACTACATAAGGAGCGAGGTAGAGTACCAGAGAAGGGTCGTTGCCAGCTACGTCGAGAAGTTCCGCGGAACCGCCCTCGACCTGAGAGGCTTCACGGCGGTAGTCGTAGACGATGGGGTGGCCACCGGTGCAACGGTGATCGCTGCCAGCATTGCCGCCAGGAAGGCGGGAGCCGAGAAGGTGGTAGTAGCTACGCCCGTTATCGCCCGGGACGTGCTGGGCGTCGTGTCCAGGTACGCGGACAAGGTTGTCGCCGTCACGGTTCCGCTCATTCTCTACGCGGTGGGCGAGTTCTACCGAGACTTCTCCGAGGTAACGGACAGCGACGTCCTAAGGGCGCTGGGGAGGTCTCCGGAGAGGAGGGGCGGCTAGACCACCACTCTCTTCGTCGAGGCTTTCCGCATCCTGTTCATGATGGTTAGCCCCAGCCCCCTCTCGTCGACCCCCTCCGCGACGATTACGTCCACGCCTAGTGAGTCCATCTCCCTAAAGGACGAGTACAGCCTCCTAGCTATGCCGAAGGGGTCTCTCCGAGACCCGAGGCTCAGGACGACAGCACCCAGCCCCGAGTAGTGCTCCCGGGTCTCGTCCGTGCAGAGCACGCCGACTCTTAACCCCCTGCCAGCGTTCTCCGCAACCAGCCTCTTAACCCTGTCTACCAACTTGGATAGGTCCGAGTAGTCCTTCAGCTCGACGAGCACCAGCTGGGCCCTCGGGGAGTAGTGGCGGTACCTCGTGCCGGGCGCGAGAGCCCTTTCAGCCTCGCCAAGCCCCCGCGCGAAGGCCGGCACGCACACCTTGCCTAGAACCTTTTCGACCTCCTCTAATGGCACCGCCCCGGGGCGCAGGAGAACAGGGGGGTCGGCGGTGAGGTCTATCACCGTGCTTTCAACGCCGTACAGTGTCTCCCCGGCGTCGAGCACGCCGTCTATCTCGTCGCCTAGATCGGCTAGAACGTGCTGGGCTGTGGTCGGCGAAGGTCTCCCGGATAGGTTCGCGCTGGGAGCCGCGATAGGGTCTCCGACAGCCTCTATCAGCCTCAGCGCGACGTTGTGCGCCGGCATCCGGACGGCAACCTTCTCGAGGCCCCCGGTAACCTCGTAGGGAACCCTGCTCGTCTTCGGGAGGACCACTGTCAGGGGTCCGGGCCAGAACTTCTCTGCGAGCCTGTGCACAGCCTCGGGGACCTCGGATGCCAGCGTGTATATTTGCGAAAAGCTCGAAATGTGCAGTATGAGCGGGTTGTCGGGGGGCCTCCTCTTAACCTTGAACACCCTGATAACCGCGTCACGCATATGGTACACGGCGCCAAGCCCGTACACGGTCTCCGTGGGGAAGGCTACCACGCCCCCCTTCCTGAGTATGGACGCCGCCTCCTCGATGCTCTTAGCATCAGGCTCCGAGGGATCCACTCGCCAAACCTTAGCCTTCACGTTCCTCCCCGACGCGCGAAAAACGCATCTCCCCAAAGTGTAAAAACCTTGTGCTAAGAATTTGGCAGTCGGAGGCTTTCAACGAGTTCGTTACGTTTTTAAGGTGGCGTGCACGGGATAGCCGGTAGGCTTGGTTACCGGCAGGTACGCGTTTCCCTACAAGCCCAGGAGGCACCAGCTGGAGGTTGCCGAGAAGATCGTAGAGCTGTTGAAACGCGGGAACGTCGTGCTGGAGGCGCCTACGGGCTTCGGCAAGACACCGGTCGTCATCTACGCCCTTCTACCATTCATGGAGCGCGGGGGGAGGGTCGTATGGGCGGTGAGGACGGGTAGCGAGACCGACAGGCCGGTCGAGGAGTTCAGGGTCTTCAGGGAGAAGTCGGGCGCGAGGTTCGTCGCAGTCGGGTTGCGCGGGAAGAAGGACATGTGCCTGCTGGCCGGGGAGAGGGGCGGGCAACTCGACTACAGCGAGGTATCGTACATATGTAGCCGCGAAAGGAGGAGGTGCAAGTACTACAGGAGGCTGCAGGAAGGCGTGGACTACTCCGAGCTCCTTGAGAGGGGCGCCCTAACTTACAGGGATGTGTTCGAGTGGGCGAGAAGAGAGGGGGTCTGCCCGTACTTCCTCCAGCGGGAGTTGCTCAAAGTCGCGGACCTCGTCGCCCTGAGCTACAACTACGTCGTGGACGAAGATCTCTCGTGGACCCTTAGAGGAGCTTTCCCGACTAGCCAGTCCATACTCGTAGTCGACGAGGCGCACAACCTCCAAGAACTCAACCTCGGCGGAGACACCGTGACGGAGGGGACTATCGCGAGGGCCAAGGAGGAAGCCGCCGAGATGGGGGACGAAGAGGTGTACGGGTTCGTGGAGGCGCTCGAGGCGAAGGTTAGGGAGAAGTACGGCTCCCTACCGGAGGAGGGGTCCGAGGTCTTCCGTGCGGAGGACCTCCTCGACGGCTTCGACGAAGACATCATCGAAAAGACTCTGCGGCTCGGCGAACTTGTCAGGGAGAAGAGGTACAGGAGCGGCGCGAGGCCCCGCAGTAGCGCCCACCACTTGGCGGAATTCCTCCGGAAGGCCGTCGACCTCGAAGGCGTGAAGGGCATAGCGCTCATAGCCGAGAAGGTCGACGGCAGAGTCCACCTCAATATATGGGACATGAGGTCCGGGGAGATACTCTCGGGCGTCTGGAGGAGGTTTAGAAGGGTGATCTTCATGTCCGGGACTCTCTCGCCGATCGAAGCCTTCGCCGAGACTGTGGGGTTAAGCGACTACACCCCGGTAACCGTTCCGAGCCCCTACGACGAGACAAACGCCTCTGTCTACCTCGTAAAGGACCTGACGACGCGGGGTGAGGAGCTCTCCGAGGAGATGGCCGAGAGGTACGTCTCGGCTGTCGGCAGGGTTTTAGGCAGGGTTAAGAGGAACAGCGCCGTGTTCACTGCTAGCTACAGGGTTCTGCAGAGGCTTCTCGAGGCTGGCTTAAAGGAGGAGGCCGAAAGGCTCGGCTACGAGGTTGTCGTTGAGCGGAGGGATATGTCCGGGCAGGAGGCAGGCGCAGCTCTCGAGAAGTTCAAAAACCTCGCCGCGGAGGGGAGGGGGCTCCTCCTGGCCCCGATGGGAGGCAGGTTCGCAGAGGGCGCGGACTTCCCGGGAGAGGAGCTAATGTGCGTCTTCCTGGCGGGTATCCCGTTCGAGAAGCCTACGACGAAGACAAACCTATACATAAAGTACTACGAGGAGCTCTACGGCCCCGAGAAGGGGAGGCTTTACGCGTACGTGTACCCAGCCCTGAGGAGGGCTAGCCAGGCTATCGGGAGGGCGTTGAGAAGCCCGAGGGACCAAGCGGTCATAGTTCTAGGCGATTCAAGGTATAGGAACTACATGGGGTTGCTTCCGGACTACGTGCGGGAGCTCGCGGTGGAGGTAAAGTCGCAGGATCTCGACTCTGTTGAACCTCCATGGGAAAAGATAAAGCTTTGAGGGTTACCTGGAAAGGTGTGCAGGCTTCGGGCGACGACGTAGCGGGTCTCGTAGAGTCCATCGTTGGGAGAAGCCTGTCGGAGATAGCCGTGGAGGCGCTCGTGAAAGCCGCGCTCGCAGGGCTCCCCATAACCCCTGTGAAGACGGGTAGCAGGACGGTTTCGGTGCTATACGAGGGTAGGAGGGCTTACTTCAGAGTAACGGCCGCCAGGAACCTCTCGGGAGGCTACATCGTATGCCTAAGAGTATACACGGTGGACTGCGGTAGGGTAGCTTACGTCTCCGAGAAGGGCGAGGTAAGCCTGGACATAGGCGCGATCCCGGGCTACCTCTCCTCGCCGGGCGAGCTGTACAACGGCTTCGTCGCGGATGTCTGGACGGCGAGGTTGAGGTCTGTCTTAGGTAACCTCCTGGAGGAGATCCCGAGGGAAAGGGTTCCCGCAGGGATACGAGAAGGGGTAGCCAGACTCCTGGGGGACAGCTTCCCCCTCGTAAAGCCGTACGTCTCCAGGCTTACCGGCGACTACGCCTTCGGGAGGAGCAGCGTGTACCCCGTATGGGTAGACCCCGAGGGTCTAGCGTTTTCAGTTTCAAGGATAGCGCTCGAGAAGATTGTAAAGCAATGAATAAATGTTGCAAAGCGCTTATAGGTTTGTATGAGGAGCGAAAAAGCCCTTAGAAAAACCTGCGGACTCCTCATCGCCTTCATCCTCGTAGTTCTACTACTCCCCGCGGCGCCGATAGCCTGGGCTCAACCACAGCTACCGGGTATTCTCAAGCTCTCCACAGTAGCCCCGGCTAAGAACGTCGGCCTCGGGAAGCCGGCGGTTGTCTTCCCGGGTGGCTCCTTCCAGGTAGTCTTCAAGGATGGGTACCAGCCCGGAGCAGTAGCCTCTGCCTACATATACACCGTGGTTTACGACTCCGGCCTGAAGATAAGGAACTACACCGTGAGCGTCAGCGGGTCCGGGTCTACGTATACCGTTACATTGCCTTCGAACGTCGAGGGAGGGCTCTACGACCTGGTGATTAAGGGGCAGTCTACCGTGGAGATGCCTAGAAGCGTCTGGGTGCTTCCGAGCACCCCCACGAAGCTGAGAATAGTCCACGTAAGCGACCAGCACTACGGAGCCGGGCAACCAGACGTGATAACCGGGGACATGAACCGCTTCGCCGGCTACCTAGTGGCATCGCTCCTCGGGCCCGACCTGGTAATAGATACGGGGGACATAGCCGACACAGCCTCGGAGGACCAGTACGCGCAGGCGGTCTCGTACGAGCAGGCGTTCCTCTACAGCTTCCCGATATTCGCCGTCCCCGGCAACCACGACCACCCGCCCGACAACTTCTACAAATACTACGGGGACACCTACTGGTACAGGCTCATCGGCGACAAGCTCCTCGTGGTAGGACTCTTCTCGCCGGAGCAGGGCTACCCGCCCATGGAGCAACTCCAGTGGGCGGGGCAGGTTCTCGAGAGCAACAAGGCGGTCCCCGTGAAGATAGTCCTAGTCCACCACCCCGTGTTCTACTTCCAGGGAGAGCTGAAGACGCGCTACGACGACCAAAACGTCATCGCTCCCTACGACCCCCAGAAGAACCCGAACTCGCCGGTATCCTCGTACTGGAGCACGAACATGGAGGCCGTTAGAACCTTCCTCAGAATGGTGGAGGACTACAGGGTCAACTACGTGTTCTCGGGGCACGTCCACAGGGATCTCTTCGTCAAGTATACTAGCACGAGGACGGGCTCTACGACGTACTTCATCACGATAACCACCCTCGGAATGGGTTCAGCGATATACGATGGGCTCGACTACTACGTGCTAGACCTCTCGAGCGGCGCACTCGACTTCCCGGTAAAGCCGAGCACGTTCATAGGGTTTGCCAACGACACGAGAAAGCTCGCGCAGAACTCTATCCCGGTGGGCATATACCCGCCTAGGAACAACTACGGCGTATCGAACCAGGTATTCACGCCTGCAGTGTTCCTGCAGTCGGGGAACGCGTACGTCTTCACCGTGGAGAACAGGTTGCCGTACCTCAACCTCGAGAACAACGTCGTGTGGTGCCTGCCGTGGGCCGGGGACGTCAACGTCAAGGTTCTGAGAGCCGAGGGAGGGGCGGACCTCCAGCTTCTCGACAAGCTCGTAGTCCGCGATAAAGTCTACCTGGCTCTCCACGTAAAGCTGCCGTACAAGGGTAGGCTCGAAGTAGCTGTCTACAACTCTCCCGACACGCAACCGCCGAGCATAAAGGTGAAGATGATGCTCCCAGAGAAGCCCCAGCCGGGCTCCACAGTCAACCTCTTCGTAGAGGTGAGCGACCAAGGGTGGGGCGTAAAGAACTTCACGGCTAGCTACACCGCGGGAGGCAAGGAGTACCAGCTAACGCCTCAGCTCTACTCTCCCACGACGATCGCGGCGCCCGTGACTTCCTACGTTTACAAGCTGACAATCCCGCCCCTCGAAAACGTGCAGAGCGTAAAGCTAAAGTTCACGGCCTACGACTGGAGCGGGAACCAGGCGGCCGGAGAGTACACCGTGAGCTACGAAGCTCCGCCACAGCAACAGGTGCCCCAGCAGCCTCCGGCTAACCAGACCCAGCAACCGTCCACTCCTCCGCAGACGCAACAACCACCGGTAGCCGAGCAACCGCCTGCACAGGAGGTGAAGCCTGCGCAACCCTTATCGCCACTCCTACTCGTGGGGGCTTCGCTAGTTGTAGTCGCGGCGGCAATCCTTGTAGTGGCGTTGCTGAGGAGGCGCAGGGAGTAGCTATAAAATAAAGCGTTTTATTTATATATACCCCGGGAGTCTTCTTCTTGATAAGCATGAGCAACAGGAACCTCCTGCTGGTACTTGTAGCCTTGTTCGTTCTCGTAGCCCTCGCAGGCAACGTTGCCGCCCAGCCAGTTACGATCGCTGTAGACTTAGGGCACGGCGAGAGTAACAAGTACCTGAAGTATATCATGGGGAACATAACCTACGTCCAGTGGAAAGTTATCAACGGAACAATAACGCCGGACGTACTTAAAGGCGTGGACATCCTGCTACTAGGGCAGCCCACGGTCGCCTTCTCCCCCGACGAGATACAGGCGATCAAGAACTGGCTGTTCTCGGGCAACAAGGTTCTATACGTTGGAGGAGACAGCGACTACGGCCCCGGTCAGAAGACCGTCCTGCAGCTCAACGACTTGCTCGCAGGTATAGGCACGAAGCTCAGGCTCGAGCACGGCGCTGTATACAGCGATAATCCTAACATGACTGCAAAAGCGTACTACAGGATGCTCGCCTTCGTGGAACCAGACAATGTTCCAGGGCTCTTCACGAACATCATCAAGCAGGGCATCACGAGGCCAATCATAATGCACGGCCCCGGCTGTGTTATATGGCAGGACGCGCAGGGGAAGTACCACGACCCCGTCAAGGAGACCTTCCCAGGGCTTATCAGAATAGTCTGGGCCCACAAGGCCTATATAGGCGATAACACCCCGCCCCTACCCTACGTGTACGACCCGATGACCTACGGTAAGGGAACCGGGGACCACGACTTCGTGATGTACGCGGCCGAGTATTTCAGCGACGTTAACAGCCTGGTCGTCGTGGCCGGTGAGTCCCTCTACGGAGACTACGAGCCGGCCTGGTCCTCCTACTACTACGGCGTCCAGCTCGATGGACCCCTCTTCGTCCAGAACCTGGTGAAGTGGTGGATAAAGTTGCTCACGACGGGACCTATCGAGAGGAAAGTCGTCGACCTGTCGAACACTGTCTCCTCCCTGACTAGCACGGTCAACCAGGTAAGCTCCCAGGTGTCCTCCCAGGGAGGTCTAATCCAGAAGATGCAGGGAGATCTGCAAACCGTTAAAAGCGACGTGAACACACTCAAAGCCTCGGTAGACGCGCTTACAGGCACCGTTAACCTGCTGACAGTACTCGTGATAGTAGAGGCAATCCTCATAATCGCGCTGATAGCCCTGCTCTTCCTCAAGAAGCCGAAAGCGGCGTCTAAGTAAAGAATTTTTTCGTTTTCTTTCTCCATCGAAATGAAAATATACTGCCAAGTAGAAAGAAGTTGTCAGGTGGTCGGATGAACAGCAAGGTTCTCCTGGTACTAGCAGTACTCGTACTCGTAGCCCTGGGAGTAGCTCTGGTAGTCCTACAGCAGAAAGCCCCTCCGAGCGCTCCGCCGGCTAACCAGACCCAGCAGCCTTCCCCTGGACCTGTTAATCAAACGCCTTCCACGAAGCCGCCGGCTAACCAGACCCAGCAGCCACCCGCGGGTGAGGGTATAACCCTTTACGTTATAACACGGCACGAGCAGACAATCCAAGACTTGACGAGAACAATGTTCCTTAGTAGTAGCGTGGCGAAAAAGTACAACATCAAGAACATAGTCTTCCTGCCTATAAACGCGGAGCAGTGGCCCGACTATATCAAGAACGCCGCCCAGAAGGGGCAGGGTATAGACGTCGCCTGGGGAGGTGGACCAACGCTGTTCAACCTGATAGACGACATGGGCTTGATCGAGCCGATAGACTTGGACAAGCACCCAGAGTTCAAGATAGTGATGGACGAGGTCGCCAAGCTACCCAAGACGATTGCAGGGGCGGAGACGTACAAGGTTGGAAGTGACGGAAAGATACACTGGATAGGCGCGAGCGTGAGTAGCTTCGGCTTCACGGTAAACAGGGATCTTCTCAACAGGTATAAGCTACCAATGCCTCAGCGCTGGGCGGATCTCGGGAACCCCGCGTACGCCGTGACGTTGCCCGCGCTACAGCTCGTAGGAATAGCAGACCCCACGATGAGCACGAGCAATACCAGGATATTCGAGATTATACTCCAGGCGTACGGGTGGGATAAGGGTTGGCGCACACTCACGCTCATCGCGGCGAACTCCAAGATATTCAGCGGTAGTAGCGACGTAAGAGACGCTGTCATACGCGGGGATATCGCGATAGGTACTACGATAGACTTCTACGGCTACACGGCGCAGCAGCAGAACCCCTCGTGCCTCTACATAATACCGCCAGGCGAGAGCATAGTGAACGCAGACCCCATAGCGATCCTTAAGGGTTCGCGGCACCCCGAAGCGGCCGCCGCCTTCGTGGCCTGGGTTCTCAACGAGACGGGAGGACAGCTGGTGTGGCTTGACCCGAACATAAACAGGCTCCCGATAAACCCGAGGGTTTTCGACACGCCGCAGGGCGCCCGGAGACCCGACTTGAAGAAAGCACTTGAGGACGTTATCAACGCCGGGGGTATAGCGTTCAACGAGTCACTCTCCTCCGCGTGGGTTACCGCCGTTGTAGACTACTTCAAGGCGACGCTCGTAAACGCGCACGACGACCTTCAGCCCGTCTGGGCCCAGATAGTGAAGGCTTACAGGGATAAGAAGATAACCGAGGCGCAGTTCCAACAACTAGTCACGCAGCTGACAGACTTCGTTACGTTCACGGACCCGCTTACTGGGCAACAGACGACCTTCACGCTCGACTACGCTATAAAGATAAGCCCGAAGCTCGCCAGCGACCCCTCCATATACCAGAGGCTGATGAACGACTGGACAAGCGCGGCGAGGGCAAAGTACCTAAAGGTGCAGTCGTTGCTAAAGCAGATGACCGGAGGCTAGCCTCGCGTGCTAGTATTTTCCTTTTTTCCTGTCTGGTTTCGAAGGTAGTAAAGCGTCCCAGAAAGAAATAAATTCGGTTTTTGCGATATCTATGGGCATTTAGTCGGGGGTCGCCCTTTGGTGAAAAGGGTTTCGAAGAAAAGCGTGTGGGTGTCCGGGATAGCCCTCGCAGTGGTGTACATCGTGCTCTACAACTTCTCGCTCGCGAACGTACTGGTAGACAACTTGTTCACCGCGCTCGGCCTAGCGGTAGGCTTGCTCCTAGTGGCGCTGGGCTACGACTACAGGTGGATTAAGTTCAGCTCCGGGCTCAGCTTTCTCTCCGTGTTCTCGCTCCTCTACAACCTCTTCGTAGCCTTGGCGTCGATACCGTCCCTGCCGAGAGCCGTGGGGATCTTCCTGGCACCACTCCTGGGAGCTTCCATCGCGGGCTACGCGCTCGAAAAGGCTAGGTACCTCCGGGAAGCCCGCAGGGCGAGGGGCAGGGCGCTGCCGTTGTCGAGGAGGCTGAAGGCGCTTTTCTACCAGCTGGACCCGGTAATGTGGTTTTTCATGGTTTTCAGCTCGGTTGCCCTCGTAGTGTTCCTCGTGGTACCGATACTCCTGGTGCTCCTACACGCCTTCCAGGCCCCGGCGGGGCTACCATGGTACGCCAACTTTCAGCGGATATTCACGTCGAGGGACTACGTCAGGCTGGAGACGCTACCCGGGGAGCAGGCGGTCTTCCAGCTACCCTACGGCGAGGGGACGCTCTACGTGGTGAAGGGCCTGAACTACGGTATACTGCTCAACAGCCTCCTCAACGCGCTCGTAGTAACGGTGGTTGCAACCGTGCTCGGAGTCGCAGTGGCGTTCGTGATCGCTAGGTACAGCTTCCCGGGAAAAGAGCTCCTCCGCATACTCTCGATGATACCCCTGTTCGTAACGCCATTCGTGAACTCCTACGTCGTCAAGATTCTCTTCAGCGAGTACGGCCCGATATCAATGATCACGTCGAAGCTGTTCGGGTGGAGCGTGAGGGTAGACGGCCTCGTGGGGGTGGCGCTGGCGCAGATAATCTCCTTCTACCCAATAGTATACCTCAACGCCTACAGCGCTTTTCTCAACGTTGACCCGAGCACGGAGGAGCAAGGCGAGAACCTGGGAGCCAAGGGCTTCCTGCTCTTCAGGACGGTGACCTTCCCCCTAGCGCTCCCCGGCATAGTCGCTGGAGCGATAATAGTGTACATATTCAGCCTGGAGGACGTAGGAGCTCCTCTGATATTCCAGGAGTGGAACCTCATGAGCGCGCAGATCTTCAAGGGCTTCGTGACCCAGACCGGCATAGTCTCCCCGGAGTCCGCGGCACTCGGGCTAGTAATGCTCTTCATCGCTGTCCTGGGCTTCCTCGCGATAAGGAACTACGTGGGGATGAGGAGCTACGCCATGATAAGCAGGGGTGGTCGTCTCGTCTCCAGGCAGAGGCCCGCCGGGCCCCTGGCACTCGCGGCGATATACCTCCTGGTGGTGCCTTTCGTCCTGGTAACTGTCTTCCCCCAGATTGGGGTTTTCCTCCTAGCTTTCAACGTGATGCCTCCGAGGGGCTTCTCCCTAAGCCTCGCTGGCTTCACCCTGGACTACTTCGAGAAGCTGTTCCTCGACCCCGGCATATTCACCTACATAAGGAACACGCTGATGTACGCTACGATATCCGTGCTCGTAGCCGTCGTACTCGCGATAATGGTGGGCTACAGCGTGAGCAGGGTTAAGGTCTCGTGGCTTTCAAACGTGCTCGACACCCTCGCAACGATACCGCTGGCGATCCCCGGGCTCGTCATAGCACTCGGCTACTACTACTTCTTCACGACGTTCTTCGCGGGTACGCCGCTGGACCCCGCGTCCATAGGAGCCTTCCAGGCCTGGGTCGTCCTCGTGGTAGCGTACAGCATCAGGAAGCTACCGTACGTCGTGCGCTCCGTCTTCGCGGGCTTCCAGCAGGTACACGAGGGGCTAGAGGAGGCGGCGCTGAACCTGGGCGCCAGCCGCTCGAAGGTTATATTCGGAGTCGTCCTCCCGTACATAATTTCCTACGTATTCTCGGGGGCTGTCCTCGGCTTCATTTACATGGCCACAGAAGTGAGTACGAGCATAACGATAGGGAACTTCAACCCGTCGCAGGCCCCGATGACCTACTATATGATGAACGTCTACAAGGGCGGATCCCCCGTGGGCGTCCAGGTGGCGGCGGCTATGGGTGTCCTGCTGATACTGATACAGCTGGTCGCAATACTAATCGTGGTTAAAATCTTTAAGCAGAGGTACGCGTTTATAGGGGTGTGAGGTGGTGATGGGATGACCAGGATAACCCTTAAAGGCGTCACGAAAGTCTACGGCGCGGTAAAAGCCGTCGACAACGTGAACCTGGAGATAAACGACGGCGAGCTATTCACCATTCTCGGGCCCAGCGGTTGCGGTAAGACGACGACCCTCAGGATAATAGCGGGCTTCGAGGTCCCCGACGAGGGGAGAGTGTACTTCGACGACGAGGACGTAACGTTCCTCAAGCCGTACATGAGGGAAACCGCGATGGTCTTCCAGAACTACGCGCTCTGGCCCCACATGACCGTCTTCGAGAACGTTGCCTACGGTCTGAGGATAAGGAAGAAGCAGCTAAGGCTGACGGACGAGGAGATCGAGCGAAGGGTAAAGGAGGCGTTGAGCCTCGTTAGGCTTGAAGGACTCGAGGACAGGTACCCGCTCCAGCTAAGCGGCGGACAACAGCAGAGGGTAGCGCTTGCAAGGGCTTTAGTCGTGCAGCCGAAAGTACTCCTTCTCGACGAGCCTCTCAGCAACCTTGACGCGAAGCTGAGGATAGAGATGAGGGAAGAGATAAAGCGCATCCAGAAATCGCTCGGAATAACCACTGTGTACGTCACTCACGACCAGCTAGAGGCGATGAGCATAAGCGACAAGATAGCAGTGATGGACAAGGGCAGGGTCCTCCAGTACGGACACCCGAGGGAGGTCTACTTCAGGCCTACGAACCTCTTCACGGCGGAGTTCCTTGGCAGGAGCAACATCTACAAGGGAGAAGTCGTCGAGAGGGGGGAGGGATACGTGGTGGTGAGAGTAGAGGAGCTAGGCATTGACGTCAAAGCGGTACCCGTAGCTGAGAACCTCGTCGGGAAGGTTGCCGTCGTGGTAAGACCGGAAGTGTTCACCGTTGGGGGGCAGCGGGGAGAGCCAAACACCGTGAAGGGAACCGTGGACTTCGTGATGTTCCTTGGCGACAGGACGGAGGTCAGGCTGAAGGTTGGGAAGGCGTCCCTGATAGCGTACCTTCCGAACACGTACTACCCGCAGGTAGGCGAGGAGCTCGAGCTCTCGGCGCCCTGGAGGAACGTTATAGCGATACCCGTCTAAAGGTTTAAGATAAGGCTGCACTCTTTCTCACTCGATAGGGATGACGGTACTGAAACTGGAAGAGCTTTCTTACGTCGAGCTGAAGGAGGAGGTAGAGAAGAGGAAGATCGACTCCTTCGTTCTGCCTGTTGGCACGGTGGAGCCCCACGGGACACACCTCCCTCTAGGCACGGACACGCTCATACCGAGCGCGCTTGGAGAGTACGTCGCCGAGAAGGTTAACGCCGTTTTACTCCCCCCAGTGCACTACGGTGTCACCACGGGTCTTCACGGCTACTTCGGGTCGGTGCGCGTACAGCCGGAAACGCTGGAGGCACTGGTCTACGAGATACTGGAAAGCATGAGTCTTCACGGCTTCAGGTACGGGCTGATACTCAACGGGCACGGCGGGAACACCCAGGCACTAGACAACGCCGCCAAGAAGGCTTGGCTTAGGAACAAGCTGGCAGTCATGGTCGTTGACTGGTGGATACTTGCACGCGAAAAGGGGGTCACGCGGGAGGTTCTCGGCAAGGAGGGTGGACACGCCGCTACCGACGAGACTGCGATGGTTCTCGCTATACGACCAGAGCTCGTGAAGAGAAACCTCTACACGCCTAGCGCGGTGTACGTATACTCGGCGGCCGTCAAGGCTTACCCCTACCCTGGAACCGTGATTAACTACTCGGAGGGCGAGGGCGATGTTGAGTTTAAGCCCGGTGAGGCGCGGAGGTACTTCGAGAGGGTTGCAGACCTCGTAGCGGAAGTATTCCTACGCTACAAGAAGAGCCTGGAAGGCACCGTTTTCTGAGTTTTCCGGGTTTTCTGTCCACCTTAATGATTGTTTTTTCGCGAAAAACAAAACAAGTATCTAAACTTTTACATAAAAACATTTAAGTATGCGAATATAGACATGTTCGACCAACAATGTCGAAAGGTCTAGCAATAATAATGTTCTCAGGGACAGCGGACAAGTTCATACCCCTAGGCGTCCTCACGCAGACAGCCGCTAACCTAGGCGTCCCCGTAAGGATCTTCGTGACAGGCTTCGCTACTCCCTACTTCACCAAGAACAAGCCTCAACCCAGGTTCCCCAAGGAATTTGAAGACATGGTACCCGGGCTCCTCAAAGGGCTCGAAAAAATGAAGGCTCCGAGCTGGTACGACATGGTTCGCGAGGCGAAGGAGGTAGGCGACGTGAAAGTCTACGTGTGTAGCCTGATAGCCGAAGCCCTAGGCCTGAAGAAGGAGGACCTAGACCCGATAGTAGACGACATAGTCGGAGCGACGTTCTTCATGAAGGAGACCGCCGAATACGAGGTAATATTCATATAGGTGGTGGCGATGCCTGAAATCACCGTAGATGCCCGTGGGATGGCGTGCCCAGGGCCAATCTCCGCTCTTACGCGGGCTTATCGCAACGCCCAAAACGGGGACTTAATCATTGTGCTGGCGACGGATCCGGGCTTCGAGCCTGACGTCAAGGCCTGGGTGGAGCGCACCAAGAACGAGCTCGTCGAGCTCGCCAAGGTAGACGGGAACGTCATAAAGGCCGTTATAAAGGTAACTGCTAAAAAGTAGCCTTTTTTATACCGGTGCTTTTGTATGGAGCGTGTAGTCATCATAGGAGGCGGTGGAGGAGGAGCCATACTGGCCAACCTTCTCCCGGAGGAGTTCAAGGTAACGGTCGTCGATAAAAGCGAGGTACACTTCTTCCAGCCGGGCAACCTCTGGATAGCGTTCAAGGGGGTTAGGAAGGAGAAGTTTCTCAGGCCTCTACGCTCCCTCCTGAAACCCAGGGTAGAATTCGTCCACGACGAGGTCGTAAGCGTGGATCTCAACGAGAGGGTTGTGAAGACGGCCTCCGGGAAAAGCTTGAGCTACGACTACGTGGTTTTCGCCAGCGGGGCGGAGCTGGACTACGGCTCCGTGCCCGGCCACAGAGAGCTACTCGAGAGGTTCGGGGACTTCTACTCCACGCCCGAGAACGCCGAGAAGCTGCACGCCTCGCTGAGAGGCTTAAAGGAGGGTAGGTTCGTGATAGGGATAGCGGATCCTGTGTACAAGTGCCCTCCGGGGCCGCACAAGGCGGCCTTCTTGTCCTGGGAGTTCTTCGCCAGGAGGGGTCTAAGTGACAAGGTGAAGGTTGTCCTCGCCGTGCCAGTACCCCACGCGTACCCGTCTAAAACGATCGCGGACATAATAGAGCCCGAGCTGAACTCTCGCGGTATAGAGCTGCACACGTTTTTCACTGTGAACGAGGTGGACGTGGCGAACAAGAGGATAGTCAGCCTTGAAGGCGAAGAACTCTCCTTCGACGTGGCAGCCGTAGTTCCGCCGCACAGGGGTCCTAGCTACGCCGTTAACCCGGCGGAGGTTAAGGACGGGAGTGGCTACATAAAGATAGACAAGTACACTAGCCGGGTGGAGGGCTTCGACGATGCCTACGCCATAGGGGACTGTACAAACGCGCCTACCTCTAAGAGTGGCGTCACGGCCCACCTACAGGCAGAAGTCGTAGCCGCGAGGCTTCAGGGGATCGATGCCAGGTACAGCGGTAGGACGAACTGCCCCCTGATAACCGACGGTAAAGGGTTGTTCGTTATAAGCGACTACGACCACCCGCCGATACCCGTAAGACTCTCGAAGTTCAAGCGGCTCATGGAGGACTTCTTCGTGGCTACCTACTGGAGCGCTGTGAGAAGCCCCGAGCTCTGGAGCCCCATATTCAGGGCTTACTTCGAGGCGACGGACGAGTTTATAAGGAGGGGGGAGGGGTGGTAGGAGTGGAAGAGCTGTTCACGCCGGAGAGGAGGGCGGCCTTCGAGAAGTTCCTGGACACGCTGGTGAAGCTGGACGAGTACGGGTTGCTGGACGCTGTTAACGGGCTTGTGGACCCGGAGCTCATAGGTAGGCTCGCCGAGATACTGATAACGCCTTCCACCCTGAAGTTGCTAGACCGCGTAGACGAGCTGGTGGGCCTACTGGGCGAAGTAGACGTGGACGCCGTTAAGAGCAACGTGGGGACTCTGAAGGCAGTCCTAGAGGCGCTTCAAAAAGAGCCGAAGCCCGTGGGGCTAGCCGGGCTACTCCGAGCTTTGTCCGACCCCGAGGTTCAAAGAGGCCTAGGAGTCGCGATAGAGGTTCTCAAGGCCTTGGGGAGGGCTTCCCAGAAGAAATAGGTCCCTTTTTACCCTCTAACCTTTACTTCGAGCTTTTTCGGGGGGAACTCGGAGGGCGAGATGGCTGTCAGCAGTCTAGACACGTTGTTTCTAAGCCCTACTATGCCCCTAGCCACCCTCGCAAGCTCCGCGTTGTCGAACTCGAAGTTCGGGAAGAGTATCTTCACGGCTCCCGAGAGTAGGCGCTTCACGGCTTTCTCGTCCCTGATGGTGTACTTCCCGACGAACTCCACATGGTCGGCTACCACGCTCTCGGCGGCTACGTCTCGGAGCCTGTGCAACACCTCCGCTAGGTAGTCTGAGGCTAGCCCGTAGCCGCTCGCGAGGGACTCCTCGCTCCTCATAATCTTCGGCAACCTCCACCCGGGGATAAACCCGTGGATTCTGTCCAGGAATGCCGAGTCCCTCATGAAGCTTGGAAGGTACTCGAGGATGTGGCTCGGGTCCGCTATTCTCTCCACGTCGACGTTTCCGAGGAATACCAGCGAGCAGGTGCTGTGGGCTCTCTTGAGGGCTCCGCGCTCGAAGAAGCCGTCGACCATATAGTCCTTCAGCTTGGCTACGAGCTCGTCGGGGTTCGAAAGCCTTACCCGGCTTATCTCGTCGAATACTATCACGTCGTGTAGCGCCAGGTCCCCTGGTACGGATAGCCTGGCGTCGAAGAACAGCCTCGCCGGGGTTATAGTCCCCCCGGCGTAGATCCTCGAGTAGTAGGCCACGTTGCGGTACAGCGAGGTCTTACCCGTAGCCCTGGGCCCTAGCTCCAGGATGTTCACGTTTGGCTCCGCGACGGGGATCAGCCTGGACAGTAGGAGTAGCCTCTGCCCAAGCGTGTACGCCTTGGGGTTTAGCCCTATGCTCGTGACCAGCAGGTCTACCCATTCCTCGAACGTGAACTTAGACCGGCTCTCCACGAACAGCTTGAGATCCACGTAGGACGCCTGGAAGGGCCTGTAGTCGTGTAGCACGACGGGGGTTCTGTTCTTGCTTCTCGAGAGCTCAGGCTTGTAGTAGAGGAGCCCGACCCCCCACAGCCCGGAGAAAAGCCTCGCATTCTCCCTCACTATATCCTCGTTTACGAAGGCGTCGGCTATCTGCAGAGAGGGGATCTCCAGTAGGTACGTGTTTCTCTTGAGGTCTACCCTAACCTTGAACTCGTCGAGAAGCTTCAGGGAGCCCCTCTCCTTCAGCCTGCTCAGGAAGAGCTCCCTGTCGGAGGGATCAGGGTAGAGCTCGCTTATGTACCTCGACAACCTCGAAACGCACTCGGCGTCCTGGCTCTCCCCGCACTTGAAGTTTATCAAGTACTCGGAGATGAACCTAGGCACGCGGGAAATAGCCACGTTGTTCGCAACGGCCTTGTTTATAGCCACCATGCCGAATATACTCTTAACCTTCTCGTCGAGGCTGCCGGCCAAGTAGCTACACCTCAGGGTAACAGGTCGTCGATAAGGTTTTTCCTGTGGAGTATTTCACTGTTACCCTTTCTCGGGGGCTCCTCCGGCCTCCCAGGGCTCCCGTCGGTCACCCCGAGGTAGCCTTGGAGGCTGCCGCGCTGTTCCCGGGGCTTCGCGCGGGTAGCGGTGCTCCTCAAGGTGCGCCTACGGCCGGCTCTCTCCTCGATGAGTTGCGCCACTCTGTTGCCGTCCGGAATCCCTCTGAGCCGCACCACACCCTCCTCCGCCGCCACCTCCACCTCTTCGAAGCGTTTTCCTAGGAGCCTGCTCCAGAACGGCCTTCGAACCCTGAGGATTACCTTCCGGGAGCCCACCCTCACTCTGCGCTCCTTGAATACCAGGTTCTCGACGTCCGAGAAAGGCAGGACCAACTCGTCTCTAGTCAGCACGTAGACAGCGCTCTTAACCTCGGCTTCCAGCAACGCTAGGTAGAGAAGCCCCGCGAAGGCAAGCACTATCCCGGACAGCGCCGGCGCCGCCTGCACACCTGCAAGCCACAAAGCGGAGAGCAGGGCGTAGAACACCCCGACCGCTACCCTCTCAAACCTCGACACGCCGCCTACCGCCAGTGCCTCAGCCCCGAGGTAGGCTAGAGGGGCAACCCAGAACTCGTACTTCAAAGCCGAGAGTAGCCCCACGAGAACCACGGCTACTCCTCGAAGGTAAGCAGGCACCCACCCAGCCTCCAAGGGCTTAACGAGCACTCTCTCGCCGCGCATCCTCTCTGAACCCTACCGGGGTTACGCGCATATATTCCTTGTTATCACGCGAGGGTTTGCGGAATCGAAGAGAGAATGTATTTAAGCCCGCGAAAAGGTAGGAAAAGCGGATGATGAAAGTCATGCCAACGTGACTGGTGATCGCATCCTGGGGTATCTGAGCGCGCACATATATACGGGTTCACCGCTACAGTGTTCGTGGGCGGCGAGAGTTTCTGGGATAAGCTACGCAGACTCCGTGTAAGGAGGGTAAAGTTTAGGATCGAGTTTCTCAAAAAACTGTACGGTTCGCTTCTACCTAAGGACGTCTCCGCGGAGGAGGAAGCTACCTAGGATGCGGGCTTAGCCGGGTACTTGATATTCACGAGTAGCGAGAGCGCCTTGAATGTGAAGGCGTAGATGAACGGCGCGAGGATTGCTCCCAGCAACCAGTGCACGTAGTACGGCAGGAAGCCTACGACCACGAGTACGAGGAATAGCACCGCGTAGTCTACGAGCCCGTAGGACTGAATGAGGCTTAACGCCTCCTGAAACGCGAGGATCTTGGAGAGGTCCCCGGTCCTCATCACTATGGCGAGAAGCGGCACGGCAATGAAGGCTATCGCGAGAGCCACGAAGAGAACAGGTATGAAAAGCGCCAGCACGAAAGCCCTGTGGAAGTAAAACGGGAAGGCGCCGAGGGGGTAAGCGAGCCCCGCTACGAGTCCTGCGAGCACGCCTAGGATGAGCACGGGTACGAGGATTATCAGTGACGCGAGGAACACCTTGAGCCCCTCCACGAAGTAGTCCCCGAGCTTAGAGGTATCCAGCTTGGGCGGCTCCTCTAAGTCGTGCCTAACCACGTACACGAAGTAGCCTATCACGATGAAGTTTATGATCGGCACTATGCTCAGCACGATTAAGAGTAGAAGGTTGCCAGGATCCTTTATCAGCTTCCCGGAGAAGTCTATACTTTTCGAAATTATCGACCCAGGATCCATTTTCTGCATAGCATGTTTAACTCCAAGCCTAAAATATAAACGTTTAGTATGCTCTCTATGTTCTTAAGGTCATTCCTTTACGAGGTTCTTCAAGGGCTTTTCTACGAGGATTGCCAGGGGGTATCCTATGGCGATTATAGACACCACCGAGCCCGCCAAGACTCCCAGGAAGACGGCTTCCAAGGGCATATCGACGCCCATTGCCCACAGCAGTAGGTACTTGAGGTAGAACCCCACGATCCCACTTACAACGACTGCCTCTAGAACAGCCCCCGCTAGTTTCGCGCGCCTCCCCTTGTTGTACGCCACGATGTACGCCAGGTACGACGCCGCGAAGTTAGCGAGCGAACCGAACACCGCGTCGAAGAGCCCCAGAGCGAGGCTCCCCCAGGGAGCGGCTACGAGGTTTCCGAAGAAGCATCCAACGCTCACGCCAACCGCGGCTGGGACTCCGAGAACCATGGAGAGCGGGAGCAGTGCGTCTGCCAGCCTCACTTGGAAAGCTAGGAACGATATGGGCTGTAGCACTATGACAAGCGCGGCGTAGAGCGCCCCCAGGACTGCGGCTACCGACAGACTCTTCGCGTTCACGCCTCGCCACTACGCGTCGACGCTTAAAAACTTAGTCCCTTCAGGGTACAAGCACCTTCCCTGTTTCCTCGTCTACCGCGAGCCCGACGCTCGCGGCTTTCTCCGCGAACTCCTTCGACCTTAAGACCTCTACGAATGTTTCAACGTTCTCGTCTTTGAGGAGCTCTCTCCGTGTGGCGAAGTCGAACCTCTCCTTGGCCAGCGGCACGAAATCCAACCCTAGTTGACGCGCAGTCCACCTCGGCCCTATGGCTACGTCAGCCTTCCCGTTCAGCACGGCGAGCCCCGCCTCCCCGTGCGAGATGTACTCCGTCTCGAAGCCCCTTATCCTCCTCTTCAAGGCTTGCACCGGGACGCCGAGCGACGAGGAAAGATCCTTTAAGAGCTTCTCGAGTAGGACGTAGGACCCGCTCCCACGGTTCCTGTTTGCGAGCACCACGTTGCGTCTAAGCAGGTCGGCGGGCGAGTAGATGTTCTTGGGATTTCCAGGTAGCACCATGAAGCCTATCTCGCGCCAGTAGCCGCGTATAAGCGCTAACCCCTCCCTAACTACGACCTCGTTGTACCTCCCCGTCTCTGGGTCGACTACGTGTACGCCGGCCAGGTGGCAGTACCCCCTCTTCAGCAGGTCGAGGCCAGCGATAGACCCGACGCGCAGGTACTCGGCGAAGACGCCCCTCTCCTCTAGGAGCGAGGCCGCGACCTCCACGCCGGGGCAGTCGCTCCCGTATATCCTCAGCTCCGCCCCAAGAGCCTCGCCTAGCCGCATTCTCGAAGCTTTCCTCTCGGCTACGCGGAACCGCTCTACGAGAAGCTGCGCGGTCGCCGTCAGCATCACCCTCCCGCCGCCGAGCCCGCCGCGCGTCCTCCTAACGAGCTGTACCCCGAGCCTCCTCTCGAGGTTACTCACCCTGCTCCAAAGAACCCTGTAGTTAACCCCTAAAGCCTCGGATGCGGCTAGAAGAGAGCCCGTAGACTGGAGGGCGCGGAGTACGGCAACGTCTTCGGCTCCGACTCTCTCACCGTTTACCATGAGCTCGACGCTGACTGCTAAGCGCGTTGAGCCCAGAACTTTTGACAGCTCCTCCTCTACTCCCACGCTTACCGGCAACGCGTACCCCCTAATTATTCGTAGCGCGAACTTGTGGGGCTTGCGCTATATCCACTTCAGTAGCTCGCTTTCGGGGGCGTCGGGGCCGTACCTCGCTTTAATCCTCCCGGAGACCATGACGAGGATTTCGTCCGCCAGGAACTTCGCCTCCCTAACGTTGTGGGAGACTACGACGCAGTGGATGCCCCTCTCGGACACGTACTCCTTCACCAGTCGCTGGATGAAAGCGGCGTTCTTGGGGTCGAGGTGCGACGTTGGCTCGTCGAGTAGCAGGACGTCGGGCGAAAGTGCGAGAGCCCTCGCCAAGGCGAGTAGCTGTCTCTCGCCGCCCGAGAGGGAGTGCGCGCTCTTCCAGGCGTGTTTCTCAAGGTTCACCTCCTTCAGCCAGCGCCAAGCCTCGGCGTCGGCGGTTCTCGGGTCAAGCCCCCTCAGCCTCAGGGGTATCGCTATGTTCCTGTACACGTTCGCGGTCAGCACTACGGGTTTCTGCGGGACGAAGGCGACCCGCCTGAGGAAGCCCCTCCTGCCCTCCTCGTCGAGGCTTAACAGGTTTACCCCGTCCATCTCGAGGAGGCCGCCGTCGGGCGGCAGGAGGAGCCCCAGCATGCGTAGGAGCGTAGTCTTCCCGGAGCCGTTGGGGCCCATGATCACCGTTATCCTGCTCCTCTCGACGTCTAGGCTGACCCCCCTCACCACCTGGATGCCGCCGAGGTACTTTACCAAGTCTACTGCTCTAATCACTCCGGGCACCCAGCCTGGTCCTCACGTACACCAGCACGACGTTTATCGCGAGGTATATTGCTGTAAGCGTGGCTCCCAGCCAGAGCGAGGTTTCGAACTCTCCCGTGTTCGTGTAGTACACTATAGCCGTTGTGAGCACCCTTGTGTAGTACCTTATGTTCCCGCCGACTATTATCACCGCTCCAACCTCGGACACCGCGCGGGCCAGCGCAGCCAGCACTGCTCCGAACACGCCTATCCTCGACTCGTTCAGTAGGAGCACCGACTCGTGTAGCCTCGACGGCGAGATGGACTTCACGAACTCGCGGAGCTCGCTGGGAAGGGACTCCACAGCCGATATCGTTAACCCCGTTATTATCGGGAGGGTTAGCAGGAACTGGGCTAGTACCATGGCCTCCGGGGTGAAGAGCATCCCGAGGAACCCCAGCGGCCCCGACCTTGAGAGCAGTAGGTAGAGCACTAGCCCCAGGAGTACAGGCGGAGTCCCCATGAACGTGTTGACGAGCGTTACGAGCGCGTTCTTGTACTTAGAGGAGGACGTGGCTATGAGGGACCCGAGGAAAACCCCTACCAGCGTCGACAGCGAGACTGCGGTTAGAGAGACTCTCAGCGATAGCAACGTTATCTGGGCAAGCTCTCCTGCATCCATCGCCGAGCACCACGGAAAAAGGCTTTAAGAGTTTCGCGTTTAAGGCTGGGACAAGAGGCTCTTGTAGAACTTTACCTGCTCTTCCTCGTAGGGGTCGTATATCCCAAGCTTCGTGAGGTTCCCGAAGCACACGTTGAAGAGCTTAGCCCCGCCCCTCTGGTACGTGCCTATGAGGTACTGCCCCTCGGGTGATACGAGGAACTTCACGAAGAGTAGCGACTCATTGTAGTGCACGTGGGGGAATTTCTCGGGGTTCACCGGGATAGCGCGGTAGAGGTTCAGGTAGAGCGGGTCTCCCTGATGCAGTATCACGAGGTGGATCTTATCCTTAAACGCCAGGTAAGTAGACCTGTCGCTCAGTGTGTACGCGTTTAGCTGGTCCGCCACCATCAGCGTCTGGCTCATACCCTGCCCCGTCTCCTTGTACCACGCCTGCCCCTGAGGCTTCAGTCCAGCCTGCTTCCATATCGAGAGCTCCCTGAGGTGCGTCCCGGACTTGTCGCCCCTAGACACGAAGACAGCCTTACCCGCGACCCCCGCCTCGTATATCTTCTTGAACGCCTCTACCGCGCTTCCCGCGCCGGAAACCCCTGCGGGGTCCTCAGGGGGACCTAGCAGAACGAAGTCGTTGTAGGCAAACGTAATCCCGTGCACGCCGTAACCCTGCGCTATGAACTGGTTCTCCAAGTCCCTGTTGTGGACTATTACGAGGTCCGCGTCCCCCCTCTTCGCGATCTCTATTGCCTGTCCCGTCCCAACGGCAACCCAGGTCACGTTGATCCACGGGTACTTAGCCTCGAACCTCTTTTTGACTGCGTCGAGAAGCCCCGTGGCGTCCATGCTCGTGGTAGTAGCGATCCGCAACGTTACACGCTTACCGGGTTGCTGGGCCTGTACTCCCGGAGCGGCTTGCCGTAGCATCGGAGGGACAAGGATGGCCGCTGCGATCAGCGCTACCGCTACCACGGCTAGCAGGATGACGAGGGTTTTCTTCATGGCAACCGTTATTACTTTTCATTCACAAGCATAAATGCTTTTCTACCAGGACTAGCCCCGGCAAATAAGAATATAAATGTCTAGGTCGAGCTTTACATGGGTCGGTATGACCATTTACGTAGTTAAGAGGGACGGAAGGAAGGAGGAGTTCGCCTACGAGAAGATAGTCGTAAGTTGCCTGAAGGCGGGAGCCCCCTTGGAGGTCGCCAGGAAAATAGCAAAGATAGTCGAAGGGGACCTGCTGAAGAGGAAGGTCTCGGAGGTCACGACGAAGGACTTAATGAAGGAGGTCCTGGCTCTACTAAAGGAGGAGAACGAGGAGTGGTACAGGAACTGGATAATATTCGACAGAGCGGTCAAGAGGAGGGCTACCGAGAAGGAAGTCTAGAGGAGGTCGGCTAGTAGCGGCGTCGTCAGCACTCAGAGCTTTGTCCCCTCGTCATCCCTCGGGAAAAAAGTATACGCGGAGGCTCAAAAATCTTCGCGTGTAAGACACTCTCTGCGTATGCGGAAGTTCAGGGGTATCGGTAGGTCCTCCCGCACACCGACGCGGGGAGACCTCGAGATACACTCGTCGTCGAAGGTCAGCCCGTCGAGTATCCTTAAGGGGGAGTCCTCGTCGCAGAGGTATGTTCTATGCAGGGCCTTGTCCACGGAGAAGTACCTGGTAACCCTCCCGGGGCCTAGAACCTCCCTCCCGAGGGGCTTCAGGGTGCCCGGGTCGACCGGTAAAATACCTCTAATGAGGATAGCCCCGCAGAGCCCCGGCTCGTGGGCCACCACGTTGAGTAACCACTGCCTGTGAACACCGTACACCAGCGCGGTGCAGACCTCCCCGCACATAACGCGGGCCAAGTCGCCTCCACGCCTAGCCCTCGAAGCCGGGTCCTCCGCGCCGAAGTAAGGCTCAACCTCGATTATAATCCCCGCCCTCACTCCTCCCTCCAGCCTCCTCACTAGCAGCTTCCCGAGTAGCATTCTTGCAACCGCGTCCGGCTGTCTCGCGAAGAATTCTCGCTCCACGCTAGAGCATAGAACGGGGAACCCTTATACTCTTAACGCCGTACCACCCCAGCCATGCTTTACCCGTTGTTTCATTCATTTTCACTTGAATCCTTAAATTCGTGGTTCGATTGGTTCTTGACGAACACCATGTCCGGCGATGAAGCCTTCAACGTCACCAAGAAACAGTCTTTTAGAGTAACGCGTAGGGACTTCGTCTTCTTCGTAGCAAAAGTAGCGGTGTTGACAGGCATTGTCACCTCGGTGCCTCTCGTGGCGGCGAAGACTGTAGATAAGAGGAGGCCTCCCGGAGCGGTGGACGAAGCCGAGTTCGTTGTTGTCTGCGCTCGGTGCGGACGTTGCGCGGAGGTATGCCCCCAGAAGATAATAGTGCAGGTACCCGTGTGGGAAAGCGTTGTCGCGGCTGGAACCCCGGTGCTCGTGGATGGGGGTGTCTGTGTCCTAGACTTTAAGTGCGTCGACGTGTGCCCGACTGGCGCTCTTCAGCGGTTACCGAAGGAAAAAGCGAAGATGGGCACCGCGCTTCTAGACAAAGACAAGTGTATTGGTTGTGGTGCTTGCGTAAGCGTGTGTGCATCAATAGCAGGGGCTATCAAGTGGAGAAAGTCGGGGAGGAAGGTTGAAGTCGACGCGGCGAAGTGCCTGGGGTGCGGTGCATGCGTAAAGGAGTGCCCGGTGGGCGCGCTGTCCCTTACTCCGAGCGGTGCTTACCGCCCCTCGTGGAAGTGGCCTAAGGGTGGTTGAGGATGAGCGCGGCTGAGCGGAGGAGGGTTCCAAGGGTCGTTAAGCGCAGAAAGCTTAAACCGTTGAGGTACGCTTTCCAGGCTGTAAGCTTCGTCGCCCTCGTCCTCCTAGTACCGATCGGCGTACTAGCTATACCGGCCGGCATATGCTCTATACCCCTCGGGAGCTTCAGGGTCGACTGCCTCTTCGGCACCGCGCAGAGGATACTCTCATCGCCCCTCAACGTCGCCCTCTGGCTTCTACTGACTTTCGCCGCGGTACCGCTCCTCGGCTCGCTCCTCCTGGGCAGGTTCTTCTGCGGGCTGATGTGCCCAGTGGGCACCCTGCTAGACCTGTTTGGAAAGGTTAAGAGGGTCAACTTCCTCGGAAAGCTGAGGCTAAACAACAAGCACAACAAGTACGCCGTTGCTGCTTCGTTCGCGGCGGCGTCTACATTGACGGGTTTCCCGGCTTTCTGCACTATTTGCCCGATAAGGGGGCTGTGCACGGCCTACGGCTCACTTAAAGGCGTAGAGCTTGCCCTCGCCGCGGCCCCTGTAGTCTTAGAGTTCAGCGAGAAGAGGGCTTGGTGCCGCTACTTCTGCCCCGTGGGCGCCGTGCTGGGAGCCGTAGGCTTTAGGAAGGTCTTCGGAGTCAAGATAGATACCGAGAAGTGTATAAACTGTAAGGCCTGCATGAGGGTTTGCCCGACGGGAGCCATAACGGAGGACAGCTTTAAAACTGGGGAGGTTTCGCGGACTGAGTGCATAATGTGTCTCAGATGCTACGACGTCTGCATGTATGACGCTTTAAAGGTCGGAGTGCTACCTCGCGCCCACGGGTAGGTTCTAAAGGGGAAAAGTTGTCATTTTATCATATTTTACCCCGTGAACGTAGTTAATAGTAGAATTTCACTTAAAACCGTTTAAACCCTTAAGTCGAAGGCTGGTATCGAAGACTTGGTGAACGGGATGCACCGGAAAACCCTGGGCCTAGTACTGCTACTGTTGCTAGTAGCCTCCCTTGCGGGCGTAGCTCCAGTAGTCTCCGCACAGCAGGCGTCGACGGAGCAGGAGCGGCTCCAGAGGCACATAAGCTTCCTGCTCAACCAGACTGCGAGGCTCGAGAACTTCGTGAACTCTAGGGTTTCGAACGCCACTCTGAAAGAACTCTTGTTGCAGCAGATATCCACTGCGAGATCCACGTTGCAGCAGGCGCTTCAAACCCTCCAGTCCGGGGACGTGAACGGCACCAAGGAGCTCGTACGGGAAGCCTCCGCGGAGCTTAGGAGCGTGGCGCTTCAACTCTACAAGGAGATTAGGGAGCGGGAAAAGCTCAGAGCCGCGCACCTACTAGAGGTGGAGATAAGGGTTCTGCAGAACCAGCTACGCGCTTTGAGGAACGTCGCTTCGAGGCTTGGAAGCCTCGGCGCTGATACTTCGAATGTCACAAGGCTTATCGACGAGGCATCAAGCCTACTCGATCAGGCTCTTAACTCGTTGAAGCAGAACAACATGGCGCAGGCCTCGCAGCTAGTCGAGCAGGCGAGGTTGAAGGTTAAGGAGGCCGAGAGGTCTATATGGTCTCTGGCCGTCCAGCTGAGGTCTAAGAGGGCGGAGAAGGACTTAGAGCTCTTCGCGAACGCGTCGAGAAAGGTGTACGAGAGGCTCCTGAAAGTTTCGCCGGGGCTCGCCGCTCAGTTCAAGAACTGGTCTGACGCGCGTATAAGCGAGATCAAGAAGCTCATAAGCGAAGGTAAGCACGTCGCCGCGCTTGAGGAGATCAGGAAGAGCTTCCACAGGATGGGCTGGGTCGTCGCAGGCCTAGCGGAGCTTGGAAGAGTAGAGGCCTTAGCGCGCGAGGGCGAACGCGTAGCCAGCGTTATCAAGGTGTGCAACGCAACGCTTGCAGGCGAGATCTCCAAGGTTGCAGCGCAACTAAGGGATGCTGCGAGCAAAAGGGATCTCCAAAAGGTGCGGGAGCTGTCCGCGCAGCTGAGGGACCTCCTCGTAGAGGCCAGGTTCGCCTGCAGGCCTGGGCACCGTAAAGGTAAGCCCTAAAAATTCAAAAAATTTTTTATTTTCCGAGTAGCCTTCTAAACCAGTCTACGATGCTTTCTATAAATAGTGATATTCTCAGGAGGATCTCTTGTAGCCAGTCCGTTAAGCTTTTACCGGGTTGGCTAGGTTTCTGGGGAGGTTGCTCCGGCTGGGTGGGAGCGCTGGGCGTCTTTTGAGTTTCCGCCGGTTGTCCCGGCTTTACGCGCGCTAGGTCCAGGGTGAGTTGCCCGAGTTGTGAGCCAAGCTTGAGGTATGCGAGCGAATCTCTCAGCTCGGCGCCGTAGGACTGATTGATGTAGTACACGGTTACAAGCATGTCGCTCGTGGCGGAGGCTACGCTTAGAGCGTTCTCCAGGGATACCCCGGAGTAGGGGTCTTTCCCGGAGGCTTGCACTTGGAAGTAGAGCATTGCGGCCTCGGCCAGCGCCACGCTCCTAGCGGCGGCCACCGCCGCTAGCAAAGGCTTCCTGGAGGAGTACAGCCTGGCAGAGATCTGGTAATAGGCGCTTGCTGCGTCAATGAGAGTTAGGTCTCCGCCAGCCTCGCTGAGCACGGAGTATATGTACGGCCACGTGCTTCTTGCCACCGAGAGGTATGTTGCCGCCGCTTGAGATGCCTGGATGCCCCCTCCCCTCGGGATGCCGCTCAGCCAGTTCTCTGCCTCGTCCAGCAGGGCTGACGAGTAAGCTAGCTTCTGCAGGGCTGTCGCCGGGTCGCTACTCCACGCGGCGGCCGACTCGTTGAAGAGCTTCAAAGCGTGGATCACCTTGTCTGTTGCCAGTATGAGTGCATTGATCTCTCCTATGCTCCTTGGCGCGGAGTCCTCGACCGCGCCCGCGAGCCGGGAGAGCCTGTCGCTGACCTCTTGTACCTGCTGGTCCAGTTGCAGGCCAGAGTAGTAGTCTACCAGTAGCTTAATCCACCTCGACACGGCTATGCTGGACGTGAGGAGGGGTATCGACGAGATGCCCTCCGCCCTCGTCGCCGAATCCAGGTAGCTCTTCGCGTACCTGTCCAGGTAAGACTTCAGCGTGGATTTTCCGAGCTGTGTTAGCCGCGAGGAGTTAACGTAGGAGTAAGCCTCGCCGAGCTCTTTCCGCGCCAGCGAGGTTAGCGAGCTTTTCACCGAGGCTATCTTTTCCCTCGTGTCTGCGCTCAGGTAAGGCTTCCCTAACGGTGGCCGCGCGACGCTGACGCCGAAGAAGTAGCGTAAAGCTTCGGAGAGGGTGGATATCTCCACGACCCTGAGGTGCCAGTTCTTGTAGGCGTACTCCGTCAGGTTTACGGTGACGGGCTGGGTCGTGTAGAGCCTGAAGGGCCCAATCTTCCTCTCGACGGTCTGGTACTGCGTTACGATGCTTTGCCCGGGTGGGACTAGGAACACCTTCGCACCCGCCTGAGCCACTGCCTGAGCTTTTTCGAAAACTCCGCCCACCGGGCCGACGGTGCCGTCCGGCGAGATCATACCCGTGACGAAGACTGTTCGGTTGATCGGCTTACCCGTGAGCGCCGAGTATACGGCGACCGCCATGGCGACTCCCGCGCTGGGCCCACCCACTATCACGGCGTCGCCCTGCACCTTGAAGTA
This sequence comes from Thermofilum pendens Hrk 5, assembly GCF_000015225.1. Lineage (NCBI taxonomy): Archaea > Thermoproteati > Thermoproteota > Thermoprotei > Thermofilales > Thermofilaceae > Thermofilum > Thermofilum pendens. The sequence continues at coordinate 1,728,946 of NC_008698.1, read as the reverse complement.
GTAGTTGTACTGCGAGAAGTTAAGCCCGAGGAGCCTCGTGACGACCCTCGCGGCGGCCGTAGCTGCTCCCTGGAAGTCCTCCTGGGTCAGGGAGTACGTGGAGACGTAGACGTCTCCCCAACCCTCCGTTACGAATACCGAGATGTTGGTAGCGGAGCCTACGAGGCCGGACTCAGTCTGCGCCACCGCGGGGGCGAGTATCCAGGCTGAGCCGATTACCTTGAGCTGAGCGGTAGGCGGGCTCGCCGCGACGACCACCGCGGACAAGGCTACGAGCAAAGCTAGAGGTAACCCGAGGAACTTCTTTTCGAGCATAGCCGATACTATTACAGCTTCCGGGCTAAAAAAGATGCTTTTAGGCGTGGAGACCCCGCGCCCTCAAGCACTCAACAATAGCGCCCGGGTTGTCCACGGTTACGAAGTCGGCGCCCAGCTCGACCACCCTTAACGCATCCTCGCAGCCGTTTACGCCCCAGACATTTACCAGTAGCCCCCTTCTGTGAGCCTGCAGGGCGTGCTCTTCCTCGAAGAGCGCGGCGTGGATGCTGACGATATTTGCCACTTTCACCGCCGAGGATATGGACTGGGGAGACGGGCTGGGCAGGTCGGCGAGAGTAGCTATCCCCGGGTCGAGCTCCTTCACCCTCCTCAGCACGCTCCAATACCCCGAGAGCACAACCGCTCTCTCCTCTAGCCCCCACTGCAGGATCCTCCCGACGACCTCCTCCTCTATACCCGGGACCTTAACCTCGACGAACACCCCCGCGCTCGTCGAGGCGATGTAATCGAGGAACTCCTCGAAGAGCGGTACCTGTACTCCCGCGTACCTCCCGGAAAACCAGGAGCCGGCGTCCAGGCTCCTAACGTAGTCCACAGTCTTCTCCGAGACGTACCCGTCCCCGTTCGTGGTCCGGTTCAGCGTTGCGTCGTGAATGCAGACGAGCGCGCCGTCCCGCGTCCTGTGCACGTCTGTCTCCACGAAGTCTGCCCCTGCCCTCACGGCTTCCTCGAACGCTGGCATCGTGTTCTCCGGGGCAACGGCGCTAGCCCCTCTATGCGCTACGACCAGTACTTTCCTGGGCACAGGCTTAGCGCGCCGTGGCTTAGAAAAAGCTGTCGACGCGCGCGAGGCGGGGCTTCGGGATTTCCAGTCCCACCGCCATCTTAAGCTTGTCTAGTGTTGCGAAAGCTATTACTATCCTTCACCGCGTAGTCTTGCGGGGTGCCGGGCGTGGAGGAGGTAGAGGTTAGGCCTCTCGAAAAAGCGGAGGAGTTCTCGCAGGCAATGGAGGTGCAGAAAACGGCTTGGGGGATGCCGGACATAGAGGTCATACCGTCCAGGATCCTGATAGCCATAGCCAGGAACGGGGGCCTCGTTCTCGGCGCGTTTGCGCGCGGAAGGCTCGTAGGGTACTCCTTCGGCTTCCTGGCTAGGGACTCGCAGGGCCTCTACCTCTACAGCCACCACACGGGGGTGATCCCGGAGTACGAGGACAAGGGTGTGGGCTTCGCCCTGAAGGCTAAGCAGAGGGAGTACGCGCTGAGGATGGGTCTCAGCAGGGTGAAGTGGACCTTCGACCCCCTGCAGAGCAGGAACTCCTACTTCAACCTCGTCAAGCTCGGCGCGGTGGTTAGAGAGTACCACGTGAACTACTACGGGGAGCTCACGGACCAGCTGAACAGGGGCCTGCCTTCCGACAGGGTGGTCGCGGAGTGGTACCTGGAGAGCCCCAGGGTGGTCAACAGGCTGGGCGGTAGGAGGCCCGCCGCGCCGGGCGGGGCGGTCCCGGTCATAAGGGTTAGGGGCTCGGAGCCCGTCTTCGAGCCCGCCGAGTCTACCAGCGTGCTTGTACTCGTCCCGCTGGATATAGGCGGGGTTAAATCGAGGGACCCGGAGCTGGCGCTCAAGTGGAGGCTGGAGACCAGGAAGGCCTTCCAGTACTACTTCTCGAAGGGCTACATAGACCACCACTACGTCAGGCTGGACGAGAACTACGGCGCCCACGTGCTCTCCAAGGTGTCGCTCGAGGAGGTCTTGCTTGACGCGCTACCCGGGTAGCCCGCTCACTGCGAGCCATAGGCGTAGTCGTCTATGCGTCTCCGGCGCCTTTCGAGCATAACTGCGCCTATATGCGTGCAGATACTCCTCCGCCGAGCCCAGCCGTACGCACCCCTGTAGCACGAGCACTCGTAGCGGTCGCCCGTGAAGGTGACGATGTACAGCGGCTTCCTGTCGCCCAGCTCCGGGACACCTCTCACGACCCACGTCGACGACCCCTGCCTCTCGACAGTACCCAGGAGGTAGCGCGCCAAAGCCCTCCTCAGCCACTCCTCCCTAGGAACCCTCTCGTAGAGGTCCCTCAAAGCCTCCTCCAAGGAGCCGCCGGGTTGCCCGCCGAGCGTCCTCCTAATGATCTCCCTGGCTTCCCTCAAAGCCTGCTTTACGCGCGTCTCGCGGCTTTTCTGCACGTAGCCCGAAAAACCCACCCCTACCTATATAGTTTGAGCACAGATATATCCAACCGCCTTTATCGTGGGGCTCGTGGACGCGAAGCCAATCCTGGCTGTCGGGCTACTAGTGGCGGCGACGTTGTTACTTGTAGCTCTCGCCTGGTACGACGTAGAGAGCAGGACCGCGCCACTGCCCAGGGTTAACCCCACTCCGCAGCCGCGGCAACCCCCGGCCGGCGCCGAGCAGGGCCCGGAGACAGGCGGAGAACCGCGGAACGCCAGCCTTCCTAGCACCTCGGGCTCGACGGCTGGGCAAGGGGGCACCGCGCCTGTCGCGGGCAACCTGACCGGGGGAGGCTCGCCTTGCCCGTCTTGCAACGTGTCGGCGCCGGGGAACTGGTCTCCCGGAGCTTGGAGGGTTATCTACGCGTTGAAGATAATCGTTACAGGGGGTCCAGAGTCCAATGCGAGCGCGGTGCCCGTTCTAGGCAACCTCAGCGTGGAGGTTGTATCCGTGGATCGGAGCGGCTACCAGGGATCCTGCGTCGCCACGATGAAGCAGAGGACAGAGGGGGGAGTGGCCTACGTCGACGTAACCATACCGGTGTCGATGGACAAGTGCTACTCCATTAAACCGCGCCTCGTGAAGGCGTCGCCGAGCGAGGTTGTGTACGAGCTGGACCCCGTGGAGGACCCTGGGGGCTTCTGCCACGGTTGCGCAAAGTTCACGCTGAAGATATCCTACCTCCCGCCGGGGAGCTACCAGTCCTGCCTCGTCCCCTACAAGTGGTAACGCCCCGGGGGCTAGTCAAGGAAGCTGGTAAGCCTCGACTGGCGGCTAGTGCTCTTTTTCGGGAAGGCTGGCCTACACTCTACGCCTTCGTCCCTGCAGGCCTCCAGGAGGACTCGCTCCACGAGCGCGCGCCACCGCGGGTCGGTGGACGTAGCGTCGGGGTGCTTCTCGAGGACGGGGGACATGGACTCGTCGAGCGCGGGCTTGAAGTGGAAGAAGTCGTAGAAAACCTTGGCGCCCACGCGCCCCGCCGTCTCCACTATTTTCCTGAGGTTCTCCGCCGAGTCGTTCACCCCCCTCATTATAGGCCCCACGAAGACCCACGTCTCCACGCCGGCCTCGCTCACCTTTCTCAACGCTCCCACCCTGCTGGCAGGGGGCGGGGCTCCCGGCTCCACTAGGCGAGCGGTCTCGGGGTCTAGCGTCGTTACCGTGAAGCCCACATCCACAAGGCCCGCGTACTTCTCCAGGACGTCGAGATCCCTCACGACTAGCGGGGACTTCGTCTGCACGCTCACCCTGAACCCCTCTCCTAGGAGCACCTCTAGCCCGCGCCTTGTAAGCTCTTCAACCTCCTCCACGGGCTGGTAGGGGTCCGTTAGGGTCGACACTCCTACCACGCCTTTCCTCGCCACCCTTACTTCCCGCCTTAACACCTCCACGGCGTTTTCCTTTACGTAGACGACCCTGCCCCAGTTCCTCGCCACCTCGGTGTGCCTCGTGTACGCCCTCGCGTAGCAGTAGGCACACCCGTGGGAGCAGCCGACGTAGGGGTTGTAGGCGTAGTCTAGGTCGTAGAGCCCGGACTTGGAGAGAACGCTCTCAACCCTGATCCTCCTGTACACTACCCCCTCCATATGTACGCCTCGATGCTACTCTGCCTCAAAAGCCTCCTCAGGAGGGTTGACGCGGCGAGCCACGTGCCCAGGGGTAGCCTCGTAGACTTCTCCAACCTGCGTAGCACCTCTTCGAGGCTTTCGTACCTCTCCGGCTTGGACCTGAAGAGCTCCCTCACGTTTTCCCGTACGAACCAGACCCCTATCGGCAGGAAGAAGCCCTCGTATATCTCGCGGAGGAGTATCGCCGTTCCCTGCCTCTTCTCCCGGAGCATGAACTCCGCGGTTGCAAGCCTGGCGGCGTAGTAGCAGCCTCCCAGCGAGGCGTACGTGGTTCTACCCTTGAACCCCTCCCAGTCCCCCTCGACCTCGAGCCTCGCCGAGGGGTTCCACGTCGTGTGCGGGAACCACGCCTCTATCCACTCGTAGCTCCACGCGCCGGGCGCTATTATCGCCACGAACGTGTTATCCGAGAACTTTCTCTCGAAGAACAGGTACTCGTCGAAGTAGTCCAGCCTCTTAACCTCTTCGATCAGCTCCTGCGACAGCGTCGAGTCCACGGCTGTTATAGCCCACCTAGTCGGGACGATCCTCCTACGCCCTCCCAGCCCCAGAGCCCCCACGGATAGAGCCCTCTGGATGTAGTGTACCGGCACGCCCTCCCTGTAGAGTGCATATATAGCCTCGCGGGCGCCCAGGTCGTAGTCGTAGTAGGCTTTCTCCAGGCTCCTGGGCACGCTCGGGTTACCCAGCACGCTTATCTTCGCAGCCGGGCCGGCGGGCCCCAGGGGAGGGGAGAAGAGGTCTACCAGTGGCCTCGCCCTGGGGGCTTTCTCCAGTAGGATCTCGACGTCGACGGGCCTAGAGGAGAGAGCGGCAAGCCTAACCTCGTCCGAGAGCCCCCGACCGTCGACCTTGACCCGTACCTCGCCCCTTACTATCCCGAGCCTCATGCCTATCACGTCGCGTAGGGGCATCGAGAGCCACCGCTCCTGGTCCTCGAACAGCGCGGGGTCTCCCTCGATGGACGGGACGCCGACGCTGAACCTGACCTCTGGGTACCCGTGCCTCCCGACGAAAACGGTGGGCGGAGAGTAACCGTCGATCTCTCTTGTCTCCGGAACCCTGACCCTCTCGAGTGCTAGCCACAAGTCGAGCACAGGGCAGCTACTCTTACCGCAGAGCCTCTTAGCCCCCCTGCACTGCAGGCACGTGGCCGCCGCGCGCTCGCCCATCCTGCCCTGCGCTATCGGCGTGCGCCGAGATATAAGGTAAGCGGAGAGTTTACTGAAAGTTTCCCCGCGCTAGATCCTGGAGAGGAGCGCGATAAGCAAGGCCGACAGGACGAGCGTAGCCAAGTAAGCGTAGATGTACTTGCTTCCGGGGTTCCGCGGGGAGAAGGCTGAGAACCGTGCCTCCGCGACTTTCGCCTCGCGTTCCTGGGCTATCACCGCCGGAAGCGAGGGTCTATCCGTCTGGGACACGTTGGGGTACACTATCTTCAGCACCTCGACTACGTCCTGCCTGCTCCCCTTGAGGTCCCCCTTCCTGATCGCGCCCCTCGGAACGCCCAGCTCTTCGAGCTTCCCGACTAGGATCCCAGCGACCGCCTTCCTCACCTCCTCCTCTCTCCCCGGGTAGAGCGCGTAGCCCTCGTCGAGCATTACGCGGGCAATCCAAGCTGTCCTCACGACAACCTTGGAGGGCTCGTACGCGAGCAGGTAGTCGCCGTAGCGCTTAAACCACTCCTCGAAGTCGCGCATCTCCAACTTAACCTTCTCGCTACTCAGTATGGAGCTCTCAATGTCCCCGGACACGGTGTACAACACCCAGTCTAGAGATTTATACTCTGCGCACGCTAAAGCATCGAGTCGAGGAAGAGCATGAGCAGGAACCCGAGCAGGAAGCCCGCGGTAGCCGCGTACTCGCCGCTTTGCTCCCTGTATATCTCCGGGACTACCTCCTTGACTGTCACGTAGAGCATTGCCCCTCCCGAGAAGCTCATGCCTATGGGGAGGAGCGCGGAGAACACGGTGAAGAAGTAAGCCCCTAGCACTGCCATCAGGGTCTCCGAGAGCCCGCTCAGCACTCCGTAGGCTAGCCCCTTCCTTGGACCCGCTACCTGAGCCATGGGGAATGCCACGGCGAACCCCTCCGGGATGTCCTGCAAGCCTATCGCGAGGCCCGTGGCTACTCCCAGGGGGACGGAGTAGGCTATGGACGTGCCGACCGCTAGCCCCTCCGGTATGTTGTGGATGATGACAGCCAGGGCTATGAGCCAGCTCTTCTTGAGGAGCCTCCTGCCCTCGGGGGGACCCTCGTAACCCTTGAGGAGGTGCTCGTGGGGAACCAGCCTGTCGACAGCCATTATCGCCAGCACGCCTAGAAGTATCCCCGAGGATACTAGCGCGAAGGACCTCGTCGCCTCGAGGGCCGGCAGTATCAAGCTGGTAAAGCTCGAGACGAGCATCACTCCGGCAGAGAACGAGAGGGCCAGGGTGAAGTGCCTCCAGGCCTTCTTCCCGAAGAGAACGGGCACCGCGCCGAGGCTCGTCGTGAAAGCCACGAATAGCCCCATGGCTAGGCTCGCCAGTACAGGGTCTCCCGGCAGGGCGAGCCCTACCTCTCGAAGCATAAACTTCTGAGAATTAGCACCCAGGAATAATTAAAAGTTTTTAGCCTCCCAAGGGTTATGGGTCCCTATGGACTCCGAGCCCAGGGTTGTGGTTAGCGTTACGCCCGAGCTGGCCCTTGACGACGGCTACACGTTCGCCGGAGGCCTAGGCGTGCTGGAAGGCGACAAGTTCTACGCGGCGGCGAAGCTGGGGCTGAAGTACTACGCCTTGACGCTGTTCTACAGGAACGGCTACGTGGACTACGCGTTCGATGACTCGCTGAACCCGGTCGCCAAGCCGCAACCCCAGCCTGCGAGCTTCCTGGGGTCTCTCAAGGACGGCGGCGAGCTGGAGGTCTTCCTGAAGGGGGAGAAGGTAGCCGTCAAGGCATGGGAGTACGAGCATGGAAGCGCTAAGGCTGTGTTCTTCGAGCCCGTAAGCCCGGATTGGGCGCGTAGCCTCGGCGAGAGGGTTTTCCTGGAGAGGGACGCGGAGGAGAGGTTCTACAAGTACATCCTCCTCGCGCGCGCCGCCGTAGCCTACATGAAGGACAGGATAGGCCTGGAGAACATAGCGTACATAGACCTCCAGGAGGCGTACACCGCCGTGATACCCCTAGTGTTCAAGATACCCGGGAGGTACCGGCTGGTGATACACACTCCCGGGCCCTGGGGGCACCCGTCCTTCCCGAGGGACCTCTTTGCCAAGGAGCTCGGCTACCGGTTCATCGAGAACCCCGTTGTGCTGACAAGTATCGGGGCAGCCACCGCCTACGAGGTAGTAATGGTCAGCTCGAAGCACTTCGACATAATGAGGCGCGTGATACCCCAGTACTACCACAAAGCGAGGTTCGTGACTAACGGCGTAAACATAGATAGGTGGATGAACCCCAAGCTGAGAAACCTGTTCGCGAGCGGGAGCCTCGACGTCGCTACGCTGAGAGGCGTCAGGCTCGAGATGCGGGACCAGCTCGTCAGGTTCCTGAAGTCCAGGAAACAGGTCAACGTTGACCAGGACACCTTTATCTTCGCGTGGACGCGCAGAGTGACGAAGTACAAGAGGCCCTACTTCCCCGTCAGGCTCATAGAGGAGCTCGGCGACAGGGACACGCTCTTCGTTCTCGGCGGGAAAGCGCACCCGGAGGACAAGGAGGGGTTGCAGTACATGAGGAAGTTCAAGGAGCTGGAGAAAACGCGGCCCAACGTTGTCTACGTCCACGACTACTCCGTGGAGAGCGCTAAGATCATACTCTCGGGGGCCGATGTGCTGGCATTTACGCCTTTCCCCGGGTGGGAGGCTTCGGGGACGAGCTTCATGAAGGCAGGGGTTAACGCTGTCCCGTCCATCGCTTCGCGCGACGGCGCCGTAGTAGAACTCCTCACGGACGGGGTGAACGGGTGGCTGTTCGGGGAGGACATAAGGGAACTGATAGACTTCGGGAAAGACCCCCGCGTGAGCGAGATCGACGAGAAGGACTACGAGGAGTTCAAGAGGAAGTACGCCCAGGCTAAGGATCTCTACGCGAACGACAGGGAAGGCTTCCTCAAGGTCGCGCTGAGCGCTGTCCTCTCGCTGACGATGCGCGTCGACATAGTGAGGGCACTGAGGGAGTACTACCCGGACCTCGTACAAACCTAGAGGCCTTGGCTTGACGGCTTTTTCCTCCAGGAGCCTGCGTCTATCTCTGCGGTCATCGATCCGAGCCGCCCGACCCTTACCCTCGCCCCGTACCTCTCAGCGAGCATCGAGGCTTGAAGAAAGCTGGCGGGAAACCCTAGAGCTTTCTCCACGGTGGCGATTATCCTAGCGAGAGCCCCGCCTCCGTCGTAGTCGAATATGAGGACGCTTTTCCTAGACACCCTCAGGGCTTCTTCCAGCGCGTCGAACGGCCGCACGAAGTGGTGTAGCGAGTCGTGGAAAACCGCGGTATCGAAGCAGGAGTCCCTGAACGGTAGCATGCACGCAGATGCCACTACGTAGCAGGCATGAGGGCTCCTCGGCGAAGCCTTCACGAGTTCCGCGTCGACATCAACCCCGACAGCGAAACCGTACCTCCCAGCAAGGGATCCGAGGAAAAGCCCCCTCCCGCTACCCACATCAATCAGCATGGGGGAATACGGAACCTCCCTCGCCTTGGAGCGGTAGTAAGCCTGGGGGACGAACCTGTACAGGAGGCGTAGCAGGCGTTGCCCCGGCGCGCCGCTGGGCATTCCTCGATGCAAACCCCTGCCCCCGTTTCTCGTGTAGGCGATCTTTAAATACCTAACCCGCCGTAGACCCCGCGTGAGCGTTTGGAGGCTCGCGTTAAAGTTCGTCGAGAGGGACATACTCTTCAAGAAGCTCATAGCCGCGCTAACGATCCTCGCGATAGCGAGCGGCGTCGCCACGTTCGTAAGCCTCAGGATCCTAAGCCTTGGAAGCCGCACGGCGGCTATGAACATTGTACAGCAGGTTCTCCCCGGGGAGGTCGTTGTCTACGGGCAGGGGCTCTACGACGTGTCCGAGGACGTTCTCTCCGATATCAAGAGGCTTCCCGGCGTGAAGGACGTTACACCGGCAATCCTAGTCACGGGGTACGTTGGGAGGAACGCCGTCTTCCTGCTCGGCGTCCGCCCCGAGGACATAAAGAACGTGGTTTCGAGGTTCGTCGACGGTCAGCCCTTCACGGGGTTGACGGGGGCCTACGCGATAGCGGACGTCGGCTTGGCTAGAAAGCTGGGGTTAAAGGTGGGCGACAAGGTCACCGTTAAGCCCCCCTACGGGACCTACTTCAAGCAGTACGAGGTAGTAGGGATAGCCGAGGTCGCTATGAAGATCGAGGAGATAGGAGCGGCGGGGGGCTACCTGATCCTTCCCCTCAGGGAGGCGCAGAACCTCCTCGGGAGGCCCGGCTACGTGAGCATGGCGGTCGTGAAGGTCGAGGACGGCGTCGACCCGCAGGAGGTCAAAACACTGATCTCGCTTGTATACCCGGGGTCTAGGGTGATGCTCCGCGAGGAGGTCATAGGGGTAGTCTTCAAGGTAATGTCGCTGATAGAGGGCCTCCTCCTCTCCACAACGCTGGTAGGCCTCGCTGTGGCAGTCTTCGGGACTACGAGCACGATTACCTCCACGGTTAGGGAGCATCAACGCGAGATAGCGATTATGCGCGCGGGAGGGTCTTCGAGGAGGGACATAGCGTTGATATTCATGCTCGAGTCGCTGGTCTACGGCGTGTCGGGAGGCATCCTTGGGATAGTGTTCGGCATAGTCGGCGCCCAGGTAGGTATAGAGGTGGTGTCTTCCTACGGCTTCCTGAACCCTCCGCTCATACTCGAGCCCGCGACCCTACTGCTGGGCTTCCTGCTCGCCGCGGGGCTCAGCGTTCTGTCGTCGCTATACCCGGTCTGGAAGGCTACCTCGATAAGGCCTGTCGAGGTGTTGAAGAGTGAGTGAGGAAGCCCTAGTCTTAAGGGACATCTGGAAGATCTACAGGACGCAGTCCGAGGAGATCCCCGTCCTGAAGGGCGTTAACCTCTCGGTGAATCAGGGGGAGCTAGCAATCATAATGGGGCCCAGCGGTAGCGGTAAGAGCACCCTGCTCTCCATAGCGGGAGGGCTCGAAAGGCCATCGAAGGGGAGGGTCATCGTGGGCGGTGTCGACATAACGGACCTAGACGAGGACGAGCTGACGAAGATAAGGGCGAGGAAGATAGGCTTCGTATTCCAGTCATTCAACCTGATACGCAACCTCACGGCCGTGGAGAACGTAATGATGCCGCTGATATTCACGGGTATGTACTCCTGGAGGCAGGCCCGCGAGATAGCACTCAAAATGCTGGAAATAGTGGGGCTCAAGGGACACGAGGAGAAGTTCCCTAGGCAGCTTAGCGGGGGGCAGCAACAGAGAGTCGCCATCGCGAGGGCGCTCGCCCCGAGCCCCGACATAATACTCATGGACGAGCCGACGGGTAGCCTCGACGTGGACTCAGCGTCGAGAGTCCTCTCGCTCGTTAAGTGGCTCAACGAGGCCTTCGGGCAGACGATAATAATCGTTACTCACAACCCGGAGATAGCCGAGCTCGCCACGAGGACGTTCTACATAAGGGGCGGGGAAATATACCAGCAACCACCCACGTCGACTCTCGCCGACAAAGTGAAGGAGCTAAAGTCCTCCGCTGGTTACGGGAGCTTCGCGAAGGTACAGCTAGACCTGCTGAAAATAAAGCTGGAAGCCTTGGAGGCCGCAGCCAAGCAGGGGAAAATCCCCCCAGAGGTTCTGGAAGGAGAGTTGAAGTCCCTCGAAGCCAGGATATCCAAGCTGGAGAAGTACGCCTCCTCGTAAGGCGCAGGTACAAGCCTTCTGCCCTGGAAGTAGCCGTGGCGAGAGTGGCGTGTAGTTTCAGGGGGACAAGTGTTTCGACAAATGGCTAAAAACATTGTTTGTAGAAAAGATATGTTTAAATATGTGATATCGCAGTAGACCACCATGAATGCCATGCTTAGACGTGTATTGGCGGTGCTCGTAGCCTTAACCGTGCTAGCTCCGGCTTTGTACGCGCAACCGGTTATCGGGGTCAAGAAGACAGTCGTAAGGGAGATGGACGTAGTGCCAGGGTGTAGCTACAATACCACGGCGACCGTCACGCTCATATTTGACGGGGACGTCGTGCTGAACTTCACGGACTACGTGGCGTACCCGGAGGAGGGGGACGTGGCCTCCACGGAGCCCCCGGCTTCCTCGCTGGTCACGGGTAATCTACGCGCAACTACGTGGAGAAACCTCAACGTAACGAAGGGTTACAGTTTAAAGTACAGTGTTCCCTCCAGGAGCCTCTTCAACGTGTCGGTCCAGCTGAGCGCCGACGGAAAACCGCTTAAGCTCAACTGCTCCAGCGGCTACTGCGTGGCGCAAGCCCTCAAGGCTAAGACTCTCGAGTACACGTTGACAGTTTCGGCTATCGACCCGTTGCTAAGCAAGCTACAGCTCCCCATCTCCGTCAGCTGGAGCGTTGACCCCGCGTACCTTTACCCGGTAGCCTACTCCGAGAACCCCCAGAGCGTACGCGAGTCCGGGACCGAGGTGAGCTTCCAGTGGAGCTCCGTGATTAACGGCTCGTACTCTCTGAGCGTGGTCTTCGAGATTCGAGGCGAGAACCCCTGGGGCGAGGTAGCCGTGTCCCCACCGATAGTGACGGTGACACTCGACCCGCGCGTGCAAGCAGCCCTGATGTCGAGGTACAAGTCCTTCATGTACAAGTTCCTCGAGTCAAACCTGGGAAACCTCACGCAGCTCGAGGAGAACGTGACGCAACTGAGGGACCTTCTCTACAATCTCAGCAAGGGGTTCGGAGAGGAGGCTTCAATGCTGGAATCGGCGGCGGGGCAGGCGGAGCAGGCTTCGAGCTACATGTTTACAGCGGCTCAGCAGATAAAGAACCTCTCGGGAAGGGCTGGGAGCCTCCGAGGAGAAGCGGCGGCGTGGTTGCAGAACGCGTCGGAGCTCGTGGCTAAGGCGAAGGAAGCGCTGGGCAGTGCCTCGCGCAACGCGTCTTTGACCGATGAAAAGGTAAAGAAGGTACTCGCGGCTCTGAACTCCTCTGCCTATGTGAACGTGTCGGCGGTTACCTCCCTGATAGAGGTCTCCCGGAACCAGCTTGGCGAGGTCGAAGGACTCCTAGAAAGGTACAAATCGATCCTCGCAGAGATAGAGGGGCTCCAGGGGCAGGCCTCTGAGGCGGCCGAGAACCTCGCCTCGGGGGCCCAGAGGCTAAGGCTGATGTCGAGCATGCTTAGAGAGGCGGCCTACAACCTGAGGTCTCTGTCCGAAGGGCTCGCGAGGGCGGCTTCCCTCATAGACTCCTCGCTGGGTAAGCTTTCGAAGCTGGGCTCGTCCAGCGTGATGCCGGAAGGGTTCGACGAGTACAACAGGACGTTCTACAGCCAGGTAGCGGTAAGCCTGACGCCGGGTGTAGAGCTAAGAACGGAGATGATGGGCGAGGTCTACTACTTCTCCTTGCCGTACATCAAGGTGAAGAGAAGCGTGCCGGACGTCTCCGGGGTGAAGCTCGAGTCCCCCTCCAGGAGGGTTGCCTCTGCGTGGCCGCTCGCGCTACTCGTAGTCTTCGCCGGCGCCGCGCTAGCTCTCGGTAAGCGGGGCTCCAGGCAGTCTTCGCCGGCGAGCGAGGAGGCTCTCTCGAGGATAAGGAGCCTCAAGGAGAGGATCTCGAGGATAGAGGTGGGGGTTGGTGCCTGAAGCATCCACGAAGAACGTGTTGCTGAGGGGGGTCGACGGGGAGGCTTACGGCGAGCTGTCTAGGGCTGCCAAGAGGATGGGTGTCAGCGTTGGCTACCTGGCGTCTCAGGCGTTCAAGGTCTTCTTAGCGCTTCTAGACGCAGGCCCACAGCTTGCGGGCTTCAAGGGGGATCTCCCGGGCTTTATAGGCAGGGCTCTCGCCGTGGAGAAGCGCAGGAAGCCTGTGTTCATCAGGCACGTTGGGAGGCTGGTTTTATCGAGAGAGGACCTCGAGAAGGTCGACGGCTCCCTGTTCATATTCGGCGTCGGCGAGCTCGTGTTCGACCCCTCGGTGGACACTAAGCTCTTCGAGGAGAAGGTCCTGAGGATAGTAGACTGCGGGAAGGTAGTCATCCATAGGGGGCTCGACAAGCTCGCGGTTCTCTCGAAGTCCCTCTTCATCGGAGAAATACAGGAGGTACTCTAGCGTCGAAATCCAATTAAGGTTGCGCGAGGAGAGTACGCGGAACCCTATGGGCGGTAGCGCTTTGATCATAACGTGTAAGCTCGGCTTCGAGAGGGTAGTAGCGTCCTACGTAGAGGAGCTCGACCCGGCGGCGGAGGTTGAGGCTACGCCGCAAGGCTTCGCCGGGCTTGTACTGGTTCGGCCGGGCAACCTTAAAGCCGAGGAGCTCGCACGCGCGGTTAAAGAGAGGGTTCCGGAAGCCGAGAAGGTGTTCGTCGCGGACGCTGAGTGCAACGCGAGCATAGAGGAGATAGTCAGGTGCGCGGTGGGGATAAGCGCCGGGATAAGCCGGGAGGAGAGCTTCGCCGTTAGGACTGTGAGGAGGGGTAGCCACGGCTTTACAAGCCTAGACGTGAACGTAGCCGTGGGTTCAGCAGTGAAGGAAGCAACGGGGGCCAGGGTCGACCTGGAGAACCCCGACAAGGTAATCTTCGTGCAGATACTGCAGGACAAAGCTTACCTGTCCCTGGTCCCGGGCTCCGAGTTCTACAAGAAGATGCCCTCCTCGAAGTACCCCGTGTACAAGGTCTTCAGAAAGCTCGTCGTGGCACACGAGCCGTACCTCGGTCCTCCGGACGCGTCGTACGTCATGGGTACCCGTATCGGCAGGGAGGTCCAGGTGTTCGAGGTCGGAAAGCTGTACGTAACGCCCGTGGGGGCGGTTGACGCGTACTCCCTCTACAGCTTCCTGAGGGGCGCCTTCGAGGGGCAGAGGTCCCGGTTCGAGTTGCAGAAGAGGAGCTACGGGAGGGAGGTCGTCAAGACGGAGGTGTACGTGCAGGACATGTACCAGTTCGCGAGGTCCAGGCTCGGGAAGCCGCTCATAATATTCGAGCCCGAGGGGGAGCCCGTGTCCAGGGTGGCCGGGGAGGTCGCGGACTTCATAATAAGGAAGGTCTTCAAGGAGAAAGAGGAGGTAGCGATAATGGTTGGGGCTAGAGAAGGCGTGCCGACGGGGCTTTTCCGGTTTGCGGACTTCGTTCTCGACGTGGCCCCCGGGGTGGTTATCTCGACGGAGTACGCCCTTTCCTCCGGGCTGATAGCGCTCGCCACGATACTTCACGAGAAGCTCGTAGAGGCGGCGTCCAGCGGGGAGCTAGGCGCGGGCGAGCCTTAGGAAGCTCAAGGCATAAATATATGTAAATGGGGATTTGCTAGGCTTACTTATGCGCGGCTACCCCCTTTTAGGCGGCACGCGCTCGAGGCTACTCGTAGCTTTCCTGGCTGTCCTCCTGGTGGCGCTGGTACGGGTAGCCGTCTCCGCGCCTGCATACACTTCCACGCACTTCGAGGTTTACGACTCCGCGGGAGCGGGCGTAGCGTACGCGCAGAGTGTCGCCGCGGAGCTGGAGTCGGCGTACTCGGCTCTCAGCGGCTCCGGGGCTAGCCTAGCGCCTCCGTGCTCTGGTAGCCTCTACGTCGTGAACGTGACCCAGTTGCCTGGCGGGGAGGGAGGATACGTGAGATGGACGTACTACTACGATTCGTCGGGCAGGATAACTTCTTCCTGTGTGAACTACATCGCGATAGCGCCTGGGCTTACCTCGTCGACTTTGAGGCATGTCGCCTTCCACGAAATGGTTCACGTGTCGCAAGTCTCCTACTTCAGGTACACTGCGGTGCCGAGTAGCTACCCGTGGTACATAGAGGCCAGCGCGGAGGGGATCTCCAGCGAGCTTAGCGGTGTCTGCGGGTGGGAGCCCTACTACTTCAGCAACTCCCTCTACTCCAGCAACCCCTACAGCTACTCGGGCTCCGCGTGGCAGAGCTACGCCTACGGAGCCTTCTACTACTGGGTGCTCGCTTCCGGGACCTCTACAGTTCCGGGAGCCCTTTCCGGTAGCGTCTCGGGTAGTAGCGTGGACTCTGCGTGGGTTGACTCCACCTACGTGTCCTTCCTCCTAGCGATAGTCAAGGGCGTATCCATCTGCGGAAGCATCTACAAGCCGAGCTTTCAGAGCGTCTCCGTTACCGGCACATCTACGAGCTTCCAGGTGTCTCTCAGCGGTCTCAGCGCATCGTACTACAGCGTCTCGCTACCGGGGCCCGGCATGGTCACGGTGAGCGTGTCCGGCAACGTGCGTAGCAACATAGCCTTGAACCAGGCTTTCTACGAGTCTAACTCCTCGCTCCTCCTAGCCTTGGTCAACCCGTCTACCTCCAGCGCTACCTACCAGGTTACGATAACCTTCTCGCCGCCGCTCCTGGTAAAGGTGTCCGGCGGGACCTTCTACCCCGTGGACGGCAGGCTCAGCCTCCAGCTCTACGTAACGTACGCGGGTCAACCCGTGACGGGGACGGTGAGGGTAAACGGGGTAGACGTCCAGGCATCCTCGGGCTACGCGTCCGTAACGTTGACGAACGTTACCTGGGGTAGCGTCCAGCTAACGGTGGAGTACTCCGGCTACTCCTCCACGCTGAGCGTCGCACTGCAGAAACCATCGGTTACTCTATACACGCAGACCCCGCTCTTCCTGTCGCCGAGCGGGTACGGGGACCTCGTCCTCAAAGTGTCGAACCCGAACCAGGTCGCTCTCTCGCTCCCCCTGGTGGTACGCCCGCCGGTGAACAGCTCCCTAGCTTTCCAGAGCCTAAGCCAGACCCTGAGCCTTAGCCCCGGCGATAACACCGTTAGGCTGAGCTTCTCGGTGACGGGCGCGCCCGCCCAGGGGACGGGCTACGTGGACGTACTCACGGGGAGCAACGACAAGGTATCCGTGCCCTTCTCCGTTGTCCCAGCGTCTCTCTCGGTCGTAAAGGCTAGCTACGACGGGGCGCGCGGCAAGACGATAGTAGACGTCGCGGTTCAACCAGCCGCCCTAACGGTTACCGTCGAGGTAGGCGGGCTCGGCGGGAAGGCGGCTGTGCCTCTCTCCACGTACATCGTGGGCGTGGTGGAGGTATCGATACCAGCACCGTCGGCGTCCCTGTCCGCAAAGCCAGAGCTCGTGGCGCCGTCCTGGTTTACGGCTAGAGTCTCCGTCTCGCTGTCGGCTCAGGGTAGCTGTCCGCCGTACCCCGTGAGTTACTCGCTGAGCCTGAGGGTGAACGGCTCCGACATCGGGAGCGCCTACTTCGCATGCGGAGCCTCCAAGGACGTGGAGGCAACGGTTAACGCGTCGCGCTCAGACAGGGAGGTCTACCTCTTCGTGCTCAACGGGAACCCCTCCTGGAGCGCAAAGGTCAGGGTAGTACCCCCGACCATCAGCGCCTCCCTGGTCAGGTGGACTGTACTTGGGAACGGTAGCATCGTGGAGGCTAAGGTCGCGGTCGCGGGGCCGCACAAGTACCTGGTTCTCGGCAGGGTCTTGTCGAACGAGAGCTTCACGCTGACCCGGAGCCTGCCGGCCGGCGTCAAGGCGCTCGACGTGGACACCGGCTTCGCCAAGTTGCGCCTCGAGATGCCGCCCGTGAAGGTCCACGTCTCTGCGCCCGAGGTAGTCCTCATACCCAACGCCGTCACCGTGAGGGTAACCGTGGAGACGGAGGCTGTCGTCAAAGCCTCCCTGGAGGTCAGGCTGAACTCCTCCCTGCAGAGAGAGCTTCCGGTAGACACGTCGCTGAACAGGACCTCGTTCGTGTTCGAGCTGAAGCCGGGCGCCCCCGGAGTGTACACGCTGAGCGTAGGCTCCTGGTTCGGCGGGAGCGAGGCGTCCTTCTTCTACGTGGTAGTCAAGGGGGTCGACGTCGAAGCGCCTCCCTTCGTGCTCGTAAACGAGCAGGCAGAGGTTCACGTAAAGCTGTACGTCTACCCGAAGCTACCGATCCACGCGAACCTCTCCGTGGCCGGATGCGGGGTGGGCGAGTACAGGAGGATCCTCGGGAACCAGTCCTTAACGCTACGCTTCGACAAGGCTTGCTCCGCCGTAGTAACGGTGTCCGTGCTCAACTTCACGGCCTCCAGGAGGATTTACTGGGACTACCTCAACCTGGCGCTTGAGAACGTGCTCGGAACCCTCGACGGGGCCCCCATAGTGGGTAACGGCACGGTGACGGGCAGGGCTTACTTTGCAAACGGGTCCGCCGTACCCGCCAGGGTGAAGGTCGACGGCGAGTACTCGGTAACCGTGGCGGAGACGGGCGAACGGGTATTCAGGCTTTCCGTGGAGTACCTCGGCTGGCACAACGAAACCACGGTCAAAGCTTTCCTAGTGCCGGCGACCCTCTACCTGAAGGCAGTCAACGTGAGCAGGGAGCTCGGAAGCCCGGCGAGCCTCGAGGAACGCATAAGGCTCGCGGTGGTCTCGGGGGAGTGGGGTAGCCTTTCCCGCGCGCTGAAGGTCTACGAGGAGTCGCGCGAGAAGGCTAAGGCGGCAGACCCACTGGCGATGCTCGCAAAGAGCCTCTCGGAGAGGTGGGCTACCGAGGGGGACGAGAAGCTGATAGAGTACTCCGACTTCATACTGAGGTACGAGGTGCCTATATACGCGTCCATCGCGCTGTTAGCCGTGGCGGTCCTAGCCGCCCGGAGGCTCCGGCGCAGGCGCGGCGAGAAGGTCTAGGCGCCCGTCAGCAAAGACCAATCTCTTCACGCACGCTCGGCTCGACGTGCCTCGTCACCCGGGCGCTTAGAAAGGTTCGCGCGGAGATATAAGGTAAACGAATCCTTTTTTAAAGACGGCCGCCCCGAGAGAGCCGTGGCCAGCGCAGTAATAACGGGCGCGTCCTCCGGGATAGGCAGGGAGCTATCGGCAGAGGCCTGCAGGCGGGGTTACAGGGTCCTCGGGATCGGGCGGAACGAGGCGGCACTGAGGGAGCTAGCCTCCGAGCACCCGGACTGCTTCGCGTACCTCGTCCTAGACCTCTCGGACCCGGCTAGCGCCGAGCGGGTAGCAGAGTTCGTCTCCAGCGAGTTCCG
Organism: Thermofilum pendens Hrk 5; assembly: GCF_000015225.1. Lineage (NCBI taxonomy): Archaea > Thermoproteati > Thermoproteota > Thermoprotei > Thermofilales > Thermofilaceae > Thermofilum > Thermofilum pendens. The sequence goes on along the minus strand of NC_008698.1, from coordinate 1,710,653 downwards.
TAGCCTCAGCCTGCTCGTTAACAACGCGGGGTACGGGGTCGGCAGGGGGATTCTCGAGATGACGCCGAGGGAGATCCTCGACACGGTAAACGTGAACTTCGCAGCCCCGCTCCTCCTAACCAAGCTACTTCTACCCTACATGGAGAGGAGCGGCACCGTGGTGAACGTTGTAACGGCGGGTATACACGTGCTCATGACCAGGCTACCGCTCTACGGGGCCACGAAAATCGCCCTGCACTACGCATCGGAGGCCCTCAGGAGGGAGCTGTCAGACAGGGGCGTAAACCTCCTCGAAGTCTTCCCGGGAGTCGTGGAGACGAGCTTCCACGAGAGAGCTGGGCTCGGCAGGCAGAAAGGGTACCCCGCCCGGAGAGTCGCGGTAGAGATACTGGACGCTGTCGAGAAGAGGAAGAAAAAGCTCTACGTTCCACGGTACCTAGCCGCCCTAAGGCTCCTGGGCCCCTACCTGCCGGCCCTCTACTGAGGCATGCCTAGTCGCCAATGCAGAGAACTCCCGGCAAGTCCTTGAACAAGCTATCCTTCCTGGCGTACACGTTGATTCAGCGATGAGAGGGGTCTATGTATACCGAGCGAGGAGCCCCCTTACCCTTAACCCTCCCTTCTCGGTTCCGAGGAAGTACTCGACCCGGGCAATCGTATACCACTACGCCCTGTCCTCCATCCTGTCCTCAGGAGAGAAGGGCTCCACCTTCCCGCGGTCGGCGCCGAAGAGGTCCTCCGGTATCCCCAGCTCCTTGTAGGCGAGCTTAGCCACTACTTCGTCGAAGCTTCTAGCCCCCATCCTCTCCTTCAGCCTGACGAGAGCCCTGTAAGTGCTCTCCCTCAGCCGTATGCTCTTAGCCACGCTACAATCTACGTTCTACAGCCCATAAGCCTATCGCGACACGAAACCTTAATACCTGCGGAGAGCTAGAAGGGGTCCGAAGCTTATGACGGGCGAGCCACGCGTGCTGAGGGACGAACTGCTCTGCGAGGGGAGGAGGGTCAAGCTGTACAGGAGAGTTGTCTCGGCCGGGGACGCCGAGGTCGAGAAGGACTACGTGGCTTTCGGCGAGAGCGTCGTAGTCGTGCCGGTACTGGAGGGCGGAGCCCTGGTCTTCGTCAGGCAGTGGAGACCTGCGATAAACCGCTGGATAGTAGAGCTTCCAGCCGGGCGCGTCGAGCTGGGCGAGGGCGTCTTGGAGGCCGCTGGGAGGGAGCTCGAAGAGGAGACAGGCTTCAAGGCTGGCGCACTGAGGGAGGTGGGCTCTTTCTACGTTTCACCTGGGTACAGCGACGAGTTAATTCACGTCGTGGTAGCGGAGAGACTCGTAGCCGCCAAGGCGCACCCGGAGCCCGGCGAAGTTCTCTCGGTGGTCGTGATGAGACCGGAGGAGTACCTCTCGAGGGTTGGACGCGAGAGCCTGGACCTGAAAACGGTGGCGGCGATACACCTTTACCTCGGCGGGTCGAGGTGAAGGGCTCTGGGCTTGAAGAGTACGGGGCTCCTCTTCTACGCGGAGAGGGTTTACAGCACGCTTACGGGGCTCCTCTTCGTACTCATAGTTACGAGGAGCCTTTCACCGGAGGAGTTCGGCGCGTGGAGCGTTATATCCACGCTCCTCTCCTACGCGACGGTAGCCACAGTGGTAAACTACTGGGTTACGAGGCTCAGGTCCAGGGGGGTCGTAGAGGTAACGGTGAGCGGGCTCGCCTTATCGCTCCTCTTCGCGCTCGCGTCGAGTGGAGCGTACCTAGTCCTGCTCCCGTACCTCTCCGGGGAGTTCGGGGTAGCCCGCTCCGCGCTGCTGGTGTCCACCCTCTACATACCGGTGCTCTACGTCAACGGGGCCCTCTACTCCAGCCTCTACGCGGTGAGCCCGGCGCGCGCGGCTGTCTCGGAGTTCCTGTTCGAGACGGGGAAAACAGTGGCCGCCGTCCTCTTCGCCCTCTCCGGCGGGGTGAGCCTGGTATCCGCGCTTATAGCCGTGCTGGCAGGGCACATCCTGCAGGGAGCGTTCCTCGCCGTCTCCACGAGGAGAGACCTGGTGCGCAGGCCGAGCGCCGCCCTCGCGAAGAGGGTACTCTCGCTGTCAACCTTCAACTTCGCCGCGCAGCCCTCTACGTTGCTCTCCAGCCTGGACGTACCCCTGATATCCGCGGTTAGAGGAAACCTCTCAGTCGCGTACTACACCGTCGTTAACACCTTCTCCAACCTCGTCGGCTACTCCGGGGTGCTCTCCAAGGGGCTCTACCCCTCCCTTCTCTCAGTGGACGACTCGTCGGCCCACAGGGAGAGAATAGAGGAGTCGCTGAGGCTCGTACTGCTCGTAGGAATCCCCGCCGCGGCGGGAGTCGCGGCGCTGGCCCCCAACCTCCTCTACCTCCTCAGGCCGGACTACGTCGCCGCGGCGAACGTCCTGAGGGTGGCCGCCGTCACGTCCATCGTAGCCTCGGTGAACGGTGTTTTCTCGGACGCCCTGCAGGGCGTTGAGCGCGCAGACCTGGAGGGGAAAGGCCTGAGGGAAGTGGCCAGGAGCAGGATATTCAAGGTTTTCGCGCTCGGCTACGTGAAGCTCGCGGTGGGGCTACCCGGGGTAGTCGCGGCGGTCTACCTCTCCGGGGATCCGCTTGCCGTGGCTCTACTCGGGAAGGCGTCCTGGCTAGCGGCGGAGCTCGTTGTCTTCGCAATCCTCCTCTGGTGGATCCGCGGACACGCAAGGCTCGGGGCCGTGGCAAGGTCCCTTCTCGCGTACTCCGCGGCGTCTGTACCCGCGGTTCTCGTCGCGCTCGCGGTGAACCCCTACAGGATACGCGAAGCCTTCCTGGCGCTCCTCCTGGCGGGCGCAACCTACTTCGGCTCGCTCTACGTGCTAGACCCCTGGTTCAGGAGCCAGGCATCCCGCGTCGCCGCCCTATTGGCGCGGCGCTCGCCGCCCTCTACGACAAGCGCGAGATCAGGGTAGACCTTGCCCAGCTCTTCGCGCAGGGCTTCCAGCGGTTCACCCAAGCTCCCGGCGGCGGGGGACAGGAAAAGGGTAGCCTTCCCGTACCCGGGTTCTAGGAGCAGTACGCCCAGGATCCTCCCGCGGAAGCCCAGTAGGAGCTCGTAGGCATGTAGCCTAACGTGGAAGCCCCTAGCCCTCAGCCTGGAGGCCAGCTCTAGGCGCGTCCTGGGGCTCAGGTTCATCTACTCACCAACAAGAAAGCACCGAGCCGGAGTAAAAAACCCGTGCTACGCGCGCTACTTCCCGGTTCTGAGAAGCCACTCCGAGACTTTCTGCGCCGCGAGCCTCCCGCTACGCATGGCGAGCCCTATGTTCGACGGCCCGTGCGCGACGTCTCCAGCCGCGAAGAGCCCCTTCACGCTCGTCATGAAGTTCTCGTCGACCTTTATAGACCCGTCCCTGTTGAGCTCGACCCCGAGCGACTGCAAGCCGGGGGGAGGCGTAGGCTGTAGCCCGACCGCCGCTACCAGGGAGTCGAGCTCGATTACGAACTCGGAGCCCGGTATGACCTCGGTCGCCGCTGTTCGGCTCGTCGTAGGCTTCACCCTGGCGAGCTTCAACCCGCTGATAGAGTCTCCCCCGACGACCTCTACGGGGACCACGTTCTCGATGAACTGTACGCCCAGCTCCTCTAAGTGTTTAAGCATGTGCTTCGCTGGTGCAACGCTCATAGGCCTCCTGTACAGGAGGATGGGCTTCGCACCGTACTCGTGCACCGCGAGCTCCGCTACGTCTACGGCCGTTAGCCCCGCCCCGACTATTCCCACCCTGCCCTCGAGAGGAGGAGGCGGGCTCGAAGCATAGCCGAGCTTGTAGGACATGAAGTGGTATATCCAGTCGAGCGCGTTGTACACTCTACCCTTGTTCTCCCCGGGAATCCCGAGAGACCTCCCCTTCCAGGTCCCCGTGGAGATGACAACCGCGTCGTAGTCCTCCAGGAGCTCCTCGACCTTCAGGTCCCTGCCCGCCTCGGTATCCGTATAGAAGCTCACACCTATACCTGCTATCGCCTTTATACTTTCTCGTACATCCTTCTTCGGGATGCGGAACTCCGGGATAGTGAACATGAGCATGCCGCCGGGCTCCGGTAGGCGGTCGAAGACGTCCACCTTGTGGCCTAGGCACCTCAGAACGGAGGCCGCCGCTAGGCCAGCGGGGCCGGACCCTACGATCGCTACCTTCTTCCCCGTCTCTGGCGCCGGTTGGTTGCACGTAAGGAACTTTATCGGCATTTCGGTTCAAGTTTATAAGTATAAAGCCGGCTCATTAGTATTTCTCTTTACATAGAGAGCGCTCTCTAAGAACATTTGTAAAGACATGCGCTTTACAAAGGCTAAGAACAAGCTGGGAGAAAAAACCTCTCAAGACTGTCGTGCGGCAACAAGCGCCCTGCGCGGAGCGAGGCGCCCCCTCGTTACGCCGAGAGAACTATCAGTGGCTTCCATGCCGGCCTCCGGGTCTCCGCCTAGAAACATCGCCCTCACAGCGTCGATGTTCTCGGGGATCACCACGGCTTCCTGGTGAACCACGTACGACAGCGTCGCATACTCGCCGTCTACGTGCACAGAGTCCTCTAGCACGGCTACCTCGTACATGTCGCCCCTAAGCCTCCTGTCCCGGAAGAACTCCAGGAGATCCGGGGTCGCCTCGAACTCGCCTCCTGCGACGACTATCCTCCTGTGCGACTCCAGAGCCTCGATGACGTCGCCCCTCGACAGCCTGCCGCCGAGCCTTACGCGCGCAACGTGGAGGTGCGCGAGGGTGGTCGGAACTTTCACAGCCACCGTGAACACGTTCAGCCAGGGGAGAACAGTCCTAACGTCCGACGCGTGGTGCGACGGGACGCCTCCGTCGAGGCTCAAAGCGTTGAGGCGCGCTCCCTTCCTATCCGCTGGGTCCGCAGCCCTCCTAGCTATGACGACGAAGACCTCGCGCAGCTCTCCCAGCGAGGAAAGAGCGCTGACAACCCTCAGGATACCGGTAGTATTGCAAGACGGAACCCTGACGTACCTCCTGCCGAAAGCATCCCCGTAGTTGAAGAAGGGGCTAAACGTGAGCTCCGCGACAGCCGCCGGCTCACCACCCTGGAAGACCGCGCGAACACCGTACCTCGAGTAAAGCTCGTCCCTGTTCCTCAGCCCCTCGCCCCCGGGCGCCGCGTCCACCACGACGTCCACCCTCCCACTCCCAAGCAAGTCCTCGAGAACACCGCCAACCCTCACTCCGCGCTCCTCGAACAGCGAGGGACTAGCGCCGCGCACGTAGAAAGGCACACCCTCGAGGACCCCTCCCCGAGACAAGCTACTAAGAACCCCGAGGCTAGGCCTCGGCGACGATACACCTACAAGCACCATGTCGGGCTGTAGCGAGACGGCGTGCGCCACCCTCTTGCCAATAGTACCGATACCGTTCACAAGTACTCTTATCGGCACGAGCATGGGGGAGGCAAAGTAATTAATAAAAATTATTAATGATAAATTCAACGAATCGAGATAACCAGGGCCGCTCTCTTAAACGGGAAAAAGAACTAGCCTTTACGGGGGCGTTGCTCCTCTGCCGAGCATTCTTCTAAGCTCCTCTATCCTCGAATCAACCTCCTTCAATTCCTCTTCCACTCCCTTTATCTCCTCTTCGAGGCTCTTCCTATACTCCTCCAGCCACCGCCTGTAGTCCTCGAGGTACCTGAGCTCCTGCTCCGGGGACATCGGAGGAGCCCACGGAGGCATCGCCGGAGGATAGCCGTAGTACGGCGGGTAACCCCAGCCGCCCCACCCAGCCCTCCAATACCTCCTCCAAGCGAAAGCCATGCGGATCACCACCAGGGCAACCAGTACCTAGCTTGCCAGGGTGCTGGGTAGTAGGGCTTTGGGTAGTACGCCCAGTAGTAAGGCGCTGGGTAGTAAGGTGTCCACGGGTACCGTGCCCAAGTGTACGGTGCTAGCCGCCAGCAAGCACCCCTACCGAACACCCAGCCAGGCCTCTGCCAGGGCGGCAGGTAGCTGAAAGGACCCCTACCAGGCCACCCACCCCACCAACTCATTCTGCCTCACCGATTTACGTGATAAATCACGAAATATTTAAGCATTACGCTTAAAGAAGGCTTTAAATGAAGGGTACCCGGCTTGTTAAGGTGTAGGGGGTTTGGCGATGCCCGGGCATGGGTGGTGCTACAGGCACAGGAGGGGGAGGATAGGAAGGCCGCCGAAGCCGGTCAGCGTGGGGTTTCTTCCAAGCGTGCAGGGCTTTAACCCCTACCCTCCGCCTCCTTTACCCATAGAGCCCGTGGTGCTTGAACCGGCGGAGGTCGAAGCGCTCCGACTGGTAGACTTGGAGAAGCTGTCGTACGAGGAGGCGGGGGCGAGGATGGGCGTTTCGAGAACCACCGTGTGGAGGCTCGTTGAGAGCGGTAGGGAGAAGCTTGTCTCGGCGATCCTCGAGGGGAGGCCCATAGTGATAGCCCAGCTCCCCGGCGCTCCCGGGGAGACCGGGCAGGGATGACAGTTTTTCGCGCAACTATCACGCGGCGTCATGCATAAATGATTCTTGGCATCACTGGGGCTTAGGGATGTTGAAGCTTGAGTGGAGCGCGGGGACTATACTGCTCAGGGGTTCTCCCCCGCCGAGCGTGGCTCCCTACTTCCGCTTCGACCCTAGGGTCAAGGGTTACCGCGCCCTCGCGATACAGTACAGGTGGATAGTGGAGGCCTTGAGGGAGGCTGGCGTCGAGTTCGAGGACGACGTCCTGCACCCTCCCCAGTGCAAGCTCCAAGCGCGCGAGGTCCAGCTCAGGGACTACCAGGAGGAGGCCCTGGAGAGGTGGATGGCTGGGAGGAGGGGGGTCGTGGTCCTGCCTACGGGGGCAGGCAAGACGATGGTCGCCCTCGCGGCGATCGCTAGGCTCGCTTGCCCCACGCTGATAGTCGTGCCGACACTGGAGCTCATGGACCAGTGGGAGGAGGGGGTTAGGAGGCACCTGGGGGTCGCGCCGGGGAGGTACGGGGGAGGGGAGAAGGAGGTGGGCTGTGTCACTGTAGCCACGTACGACTCGGCGTACGTGAACGCGGAGTTCCTGGGAGACAAGTTCGAGCTCCTAGTGTTCGACGAGGTCCACCACCTCCCGAGCCCGGGCTACAGGCAGGTAGCAGAGCTCTCGGCCGCCCCCTGGAGGATGGGCCTCACGGCGACCCCGGAGCGGGAGGACGGGCTCCACGAGCTCCTGCCGTACCTCGTCGGCCCCGTCGTGTATAGGCGCGGCGTGGGCGAGATGGCGGGGAAGTGGCTCGCGGAGTTCGACGTTGTCCGCGTGTACGCGGAGATGTCGCCGGAGGAGAGGGAGGAGTACGAGAGGCTTACGAGGACGTACAGGTCGTTCCTGAGGAAGAGGGGGCTCAGGATCCGGGGCCCCCGGGACTTCGAGAGGCTCGCCGCGCTCAGCGTGAAGGACCCCGAGGCCAGGGAAGCCCTCCTCGCGTGGTACAGGGCCAGGAGGATAGCCCTGCACGCCTCCTCGAAGATGGAGGTCCTCGAAGAGCTCCTGGCGAGGCACAGGGGCGACAAGGTGCTGATATTCGCCGAGCACGGCGACGTGGTGAGGAGGATATCCTCCCGCTTCCTGGTACCCGAGATAACGTACAGGACGCCCGAGGAGGAGCGGAGAGCCGTGATGTCCGCCTTCAGGAAGGGGCTCGTGCGCGCCATAGTGACGAGCAAGGTGCTGGAGGAGGGCGTCGACGTCCCGGACGCGAACGTCGCGGTGATCCTGAGCGGAACGGCGAGCAGGAGGGAGTTCGTCCAGAGGCTTGGGAGGGTCCTAAGGCCGCGCGAGGGGAAGAGGGCCGTGGTCTACGAGGTCGTGACCTCCGGAACCAAGGAGGTGGAGATCTCGCGGAAGCGCAGAAAGGCGCTGAAGGGTGGGCAGTAGTGTTGCCGTCCAACCTCCTCGTGGCACGCGCGCGGCGGGGGCGCATCGAGCCCCTGCTACTCGAGCCTTCCGGGCTACCGGTGGCCCTCGCCTCGGAGGTCCTGGAGCTCTTCGAGCGGGGGGTGGGCAAGGGCAGGAGGGAGCTTGAGGAGGGCCTCGCCGACCTGGAGGAACTCGCCCTCGAGCTGGGCCTCGACCTCAGGGTAGTCAGGGCTATGTTCACGCTCGCGGCGCGGCACGCGAGGTTCGAGCCCCCGAAGGCCCCCGTCGACCCCGTGAAGGCGAGGATGGAGGTCTTCGAGGAGGCTTGCAGGGAGTTCGGAGTAGCGGTCACGGAGGAGGAGAGGTCTACGGTGCTCCGGCGGGTAGCGGAGAGGCTCGGCTGCAGCGTCGAGGACCTGGAGTCGGTGCTCGGCGGGTACCTCGAGGAAGTACTGGCGGAGCCCCCGGCGCTGAAGGCCGAGGACCTCGTGAGGATGCTTAACCTCTCGATGGTGCAGACGCTGCTCTTCAAGGCCTCGCAGCTCGAAGTGGTCTTCAGGAGCGACGGCGCGACGGCGAAGAAGCTGCTGAGAGCGGTGAAGAGGCTGGGCCTACTCTACGTCGCGGAGCAGCTCGGCGAGGGGGTGAGGCTAACCGTGGACGGGCCCGCGTCGCTGCTGAGGCAGACCAGGAGGTACGGGACCAGGCTGGCGAAGCTAGTCCCACTCGTGATGCTGGCTGAGCGCTGGAGGATCAGGGCTAGGGTCCCGGCGAGGGGGAGGGACCTCTTCTTCGAGCTCGGCGACGAGAAGTCGGGGCTGTTCCCAAGGGTGGAGGAGGAGCCGGAGCCCCTCTTCGACAGCGAGGTCGAGAGGGAGTTCTACAGGAGCATCTCGAGCCTCGCGCGCGGCTGGAGGGTGGAGCGGGAGCCCGAGCCGCTCGTAGCCGGGAACAAGGTCCTGATACCCGACTTCTCGGTGTCGAACGGCGAGAGGAAGGTGTACATAGAGATACTCGGCTTCTGGACCAAGGACTACCTGGAGAGGAAGATGCAGAAGCTTAGAGAGCTACGCGGGGTCAACATCGTGGTAGCCGTGAACGAGGAGCTAGCGTGCTCCTCCGTGAAGGACCTGCCCCACGACGTCGTGGTCTTCAAGGGGCGGCTGAGGGGGGCGGACGTCTACCCGGTACTCAAGCGCTACCTCGGCGAGCCCCCCGAGGAGCCGCGAGAAGAAGTCGAGTACCGCCTGGAGGGGCTACCGGACCTCTCCGGGAGAACACTCTCCGAGGCTATCAGGGAGCTCAGGAAGCTGGGGGTCCCCGAGAGCGAGGCAGTCAAGGTGCTCGAAAAGCTGGGCTACGGGGTCGACTGGACAACGCTAGACCCCGACAAGCTCGTACTGAAAAAGAATAAACGCCGGTAGCTCGGAAACAGCTTGTGGACTCCGCGCTAGCGTTCGGGCCCGTGCCTAGCAGGAGGCTGGGGAGAAGCCTCGGCGTCAACAACATACCGGCCAAGGTGTGCTCCTACTCCTGCGTGTACTGCCAAGTCGGGAGGACTACGGTCCTCACGGTGGAGAGGAGGGCCTTCTACGAGCCCGAGAAGGTATACGAGGCAGTCAAAGCCAAGCTCGGAGAGGCGGCGTCCAGGGGGGAGAGGGTGGACTTCGTAACATTCGTGCCGGACGGGGAGCCTACTCTGGACGCGAACCTCGGGAGGGAGATCTCGCTCCTAAAGGGCCTGGGGAAACCGGTAGCCGTCCTCACGAACGCGTCGCTCCTGTGGCGCGAGGACGTAAGGGAGGACCTAGCAGGCGCAGACTTCGTATCCGTGAAGGTCGACGCGGTCGAGGAGGGCCTGTGGAGGAGGGTGAACAGGCCGAGCAGGGAGCTAAGCCTTGAGAAGGTCCTGGAAGGTGTATCCGTGTTCGCCGAGGAGTTCAAGGGAACCCTTGTCTCGGAGACAATGCTCGTAGGAGGCGTGGAGTACGGCGAGGAGCTGCAGCGGCTCGCGGACTTTCTGGGAGGCCTGAGGAGGCTCGCGAAGGCCTACGTAGCGGTCCCGGTGAGGCCCCCCGCCGAGAAGTGGGTGAAGCCCGCAGGGGAGGAGGTCGTGAACGCCGCCTACCAGCTTCTCTCGGAGAGGCTCGGCCCAGGCAGGGTGGAGTTGCTCACGGGGTACGAGGGAAGCGACTTCGCGCCAACCGGGAACGTAAGGGAGGACCTGCTCGCCATAACGGCGGTGCACCCGATGCGGAGAGACGCCGTCGAGGAGTTCCTTAAGAGGGCGGGGGCGGAGTGGGGCGTAGTGGAGGAGCTCGTGCGCGAGAACCTCCTGGTAGAGATCGAGTACGAGGGGAAGCTTTACTACATTAGGAGAATAAGCAGGCTAGCCGGGCGGGAGCATTAAACCGCGGTCCTAGACATTTTCTTCGATACTTCGGCAAGCTCGCGCTACAAGGTTTTTCGCCTTGAAGGTGGGCTGGCGAGGGGCTGGCGTCCTCCTAGGATGCGGCGCTTAAAAACAGAAAAGCTTATATAGGGTGTTTATGCATCACGATGCATAAAGGGGGTGGGGTATGCCGGAGGACGAGAAGACAGTGGAGGTTAGCCCTGTCTGGGAGGAGGCCCTCGTGCAGGAGTTCGTCTACCTGATAGGGCACTTGAACCACTCGGAGCAACACCTCCTAGAGGCGGACGCCTACCTGGGGCGCCCGGCCTTCGGGGACCTCGTCGACAGGCTCAGGGAGTGCAGGAAGATCGTGGGGCAGGCTCTCTTCGAGATAGAGGCGCTCGAAGCCCGGGGAGGCGGAGGGGACTTCAGGACCTCCTGGGAAAGCGTGTGGTGCACCTTGAAGCACCTGGCAACCGCGCTCATACACACGGACGAGGTCATAGAGAAGGTTCTCAAGAAGGCGAGGAGCGGGCAACAAGACCTGGAGGCGGCGGCGCGGATAAACTCCCAGCTACAATCCCTGCTCGAAGCCAGGAAGAGCATACTAGACTCCATAGAAGACCTGGTAGCGAGGGCTAAGGCTCTCTCCGGCTCTGTAGACCTCTCCAGCGTGAGGTGCAGGGAGGACCTCTGCCTCGAGGAAAACGATAGCCACGAAGGGGGCTAGCGCCCGGGGAGAGGAATGGGCTTCCCGGAAGCATACGCCGTCGTGAGGCTTTCCCCGGAGGCTCCGAGGAGCATTAAAAACAAGGTATCGAAGACCCTCCTAGGAACGACGGTGACTGTGAAGGGCAAGAGGTACAGGGGGAGGGGGCTGCTCGAAAAGCACGGCGGACTGGCTCTGTGCCCCGGGACATACCTCGTACCCCTAACGGAGCTCGAAGCCTTCCTCGGAGAGCTCGACTCCCGCGGTCTGAGAAACTACGTAGTCGTCGACAACCTCTGCATCTACGCGTGCAGGTAGCGCGAAGACGCGGAAAAGCCCGCCGCTCCCGGTTTTGAAGCGAGGGTTACGCGGCGCGTAGAGCGGGTTATTGCTTCAACGAGTGGACGACCCTGGGTGTGAGGTCGCCGCTCCACTTCAAGACCCATATACCCATCTCCTCGGCGAGCCGCAGGGCGGAGGGGGTAGCGTAGTCCGCGTATATCACTTTGATCATCCTCGACCTCAGCAGGTCGGGCCTCGCCTTGGCGATGTACTCTACCTTCCTCTCCAGCTCCTTTACGAGCTCGTCTCCAAGCCTAACTGTCGCCTCGCCCACCACGCAGAGATCGTCCGACACACCGTACACGTTGATCTCCTTATCGTCTACAACGATCGAGGACAGTGCGATCCTGACGCCCATCTCTTCCCTCATCCTGTAGCTAATAACCTCCCCTGCCTCCTCCTCGACAGTCAGAGTAAGCCTCTCCACTGTCTTCGAAAGCCTGTTAAGCGTAACCCAAATCTTGCCCTGCCCCTCCTTCAGCTCGGCGATCTCCTGCCATATCTTCGTCTGCCCCTCTCTAAGCCCCTTGATCTCCTCCCACATTTTTGTCTGTTCCTTGCGTAGCTCCTCAATCTCCTCCCAGATCTTTGTCTGCTCTTCGCGTAGCTTCTCGATCTCTTCCCACACTTTCTTGATTTCCTTCCACGTCCTCGCCTGCTCCTCCCTCAGCTTTTCAATCTCTTTCCACGTCTTTGCCTGTTCTTCACGCAATCTTTCAATTTCCTTCCACGTTTTCGCCTGTTCCTCGCGTAGCTTCTCGATTTCTCCCCAAACTTTCTCGATCTCCTTCCACGTTCTCGCTTGCTCCTCCCTAAGGTCCCTGACCTCCTCCCACAGCCTGTCGAGCTTCTCCAAAATTTCCCTCATCCCGATAAGCCCGGCTACAGCGTGCCTGAACTCCGCGTCCTCCTCGAGGGTTCTAAGTATCCTCAGCTTCTCCTCCTTGCTGAGCAACTCCACCCCAGCTACCCGGGTTACCTACTCCTGAAGCAGGCTATAAGCTTGTCGAGCGGTTCTCTCCGCCCGGTCACGGGTGTCCCGCGCTCCACGCGTGAGTCCGCGCAAAAGGCAGATAAATGTCGGCTTACCCCCTCTTCATAGATGTCTAGGCGTAGCCTGGCAGAGTTACTAGTCCTCCAGTTGTTGCTCGTAGCGCTCCTAGCCCTGTTCTTCTACAAGCCGGGAGGCACGGCGGCCGGGACACCCGACCTAAGGGAGGTGCCGAGGCTCTTCGTAGAGGCGGTCTACCACCTCAACTCTTCCTCGACGATGCTCCGGAACCCCGCCCGGTGGAACGCGGACTTCCGGTCGATGTCCGCGAACGCTTCTAGGATTGCAGGCGAGATAGCGTCCTACAGGAACGCCCTCTCCGAGATGGACCCCTCCGACCTCGTGTTAAGGCTGTTAAGCGCTTCCGACAGCTACGGCCGGATGGCGAACGCCTCCTCCAGTATCTACGCGGCGCTGGACGTCCTCTCGGGGTCCAAGGAGAGCATCCAGAGGTACCTCGCGGCGCTGGAGGAGTGTAACGCGGCTGAGGCGCACAGGCTCGGGCTGAGCATCGCGGGCAACCTCTCTAGGGCGTACTCCCTGGTAGGACTAGCCGCGGGCAACCTCTCCCTCGCCGACCCCTCGACGCTGCTTTCCCAGAGCCACGTCGACGCCCACCGCAACGCGTCCGAAGCCGTGGACGCCGCTCAGAGGTACCTGAAACAGCTACTACTCGCCGTCGACATAACCTCCAAGCACCCGGAGGAGCTGGACGCGCTGTGCAAGGCGAGGAAAGCCGGGAGGAGCATTGCCGTCAGCGAGCAGCTCGCGAGATCCCTCGGGGCGCTCAACCCTCCGGACGCCGGGCCTTTCTCGTACGCGGTCTCGAGGCTTAAAAGCCTCCTCTACGCGGTAGCGAACGCCCAGCAGGGCGGGGGGAGCGGGGCCGGCTACGGCGCCCCGAGTAGCGACGACTAGGTGGTCCTCCATGTACCTCGTCTTCGGGAAGGCTTACCTATTGCTCCTGGCTCCGGCGTCGCTCCTCGCCATCTACGCGGTGTACAGGCGGGCGAAGAGAGTCCAGGAGGGTATCAGGAGGGCGCTCCCCGGGGAGCTACCGGGGTTGACGCCGCGCCTCGCTCTCGCCTCGGCGATAGCCTTGCTCCTCGTCTTAGCGGCTAGCGAGCCCCGCGTAGTCGAGGTTAAGAGGGTCGAGCTACCCTTGGAGGAAGCCTACAAGCTGAGCGGCGTACCGACGTTGCACGTGGTCGTCCTAGACGAGTCGAAGAGCATGCTCTCCGCGGATGTCTACCCCGACAGGTGCACCCTCGCGAAGAGGTTCGCCGAAAAGTACATAGAGGGGCTACAGCCCTCGGACCTCGTAGTCCTTGTCTTCTTCTCTTCAAGCTCTAACGCCACGGGCCCCCTCCCGAGGGACAACGCGCTGAGAGCGCTGGACGGCTACACGTGCAGGTACAGGTACACGGCGCTCGGCGACGCGCTGGTATCGGCGTACAGCGTCCTCGCCGCCTCGGGGCTCCCGGGAGCCGTTGTCGTAGTGAGCGACGGAGGGTGGAACTACGGGTCAGACCCCCTCCAGGTCGCCCAGAGCATCCGCGCCTCCAACTACAGCCTCGTCCTCGTAAGAGTGGGGGGCGACCCCAGAGGCTCGCTTATGCGTGACGTAGCCTCGAAGGCCAATGGGAAGTACCTCGAGCTCGACGCTTTCTCGCAGGACCTCGCTCCGAGCATAGCGTCCAACGTCTCCGCGACTGCACGCTACGAGGCGCTAAGGCTCGCGGGGCTGGCGTACGCGGACGTAACCGTGGAGACGCCAGTAGGCCGAGAACCGCTACTACTTCTCGCAGCCCTCCTCGCGGCGCTACTCTTCAGAGACGGCCTGTAGGTGGTCCAGGTGTACTTCGAGAAGCCGGAGCTCCTCCTCGCGGGCCCCCTGCTCGCAGTCCTCCTGTACTACCTCCACGTGAAGGGCTACAGGCGGTTCTATGCGAAGAAATCCAGCCTCAAGAACCCCCTAGCCGCGTACGCCGGTACCGGCGGCGCTGAGCCGCGGAGGCTTGGCACGCTGGCCCTCAAAGTCCTCCTAGCCGTTCTCGTAGGGGTGGCTCTCGCGGGCCCCTACATCGTCGTGGAGAAGAGGGTTGAGCGAAGCGGGTCCGCCGAGCTAAACGTAAGCCTCAATGTCGCCAGGCCGGCCGCGGTCCTCGTCGTAGACGTGAGCGGTAGCATGGAGGACAGCATACCCGGTGGGGTGAAGATAGAGGTTGCCAGGAGGGCGGCGACCCTGCTCGTGGAGAGAATGCCGGGCGGCGTGGACGTAGGCCTCCTAGCGTTCTCCGACAGAATCGTACTCTCGTTGCCGCCGACGGGGGACAGGAGGAGGGTTCTCGATGCCATAGAGTCCCTGAAGCCGGGCGGCGGCACTATGTACACCTACCCGCTCCAGGCGGCTCTAAGCTGGCTGAAGCCCTACAAGCTCTTCAACGCCTCGACGCTCGTGGTCTTCGTCTCGGACGGTCTCCCGGCAGATGCGGCCACGTATAGAACCCTTCTGTCCGAGTTCAGAAGCCTGGGCATCCCGGTGTACACCGTGTACATAGGGCCGGGCGGAGACGAGGGGGAGAGGGAGCTCAAGTTAATAGCGGGGTCGACGGGAGGCGAGGAGTACACGGCGGGTAGCGCGGAGGAACTGTTGAAGGCTTTCAAGACGCTCGCGGAGAAAGCCTCCTCGATACTCGTCCGGGCAAGCGCGGTCGGAGTCGCCGGCGGAGTGGTAGAGGAGAAGGTAGGGCTGAGCTGGGCCTTCGCAGTCTCTGCCTTGATCGTTACCCTGATCCTCCTCTACGCGCGTAGCCGAGAATCCGGCGTAGCCTTCTAGCCAGCGCTTTCGCCGCCTCCACGGGGGACGGCGGGGGCACTCCCACTAGCCTGGACTCCGTGACTACGAGCAGGGCGCCGATAGCGGCCAGCACCGCCGCCCTGAGTACCTGCAGGGTTGTCGGCCTGTAAACAGCGACGACCTCGCTACCCTCGTGGCCCACGATGGAGTGGAGCCACTTCTCGACGTAGTCGGGCGGTAGCCCGAGCTTCGACCCTGCCTCCGCTAAGCTGAGCCTAATGGGGGTCGACGAGTTTTGAAGCTCTACGTAGGTAGAGTTAAGCTTCACGGTGACGACGCAGACTAGGTAGCCGCCCTGCTTAAGGGGCACGGCGCCCGCGTAGTACTTAGGGGTGAAGCCTGTCCCTCCCACTATCACGCGTACGCGGGTGGGGAAGGTCGCGTTCTTCTCCTGGAGCTCCACGGCGCCGGACCTCTCCAGCAGTTTCAGAACGTTGCTTATGGTCGCAGGGCTGGGGGGCGATGAGACTAGAAGTCTGTATCTAGCGTGGGTTGCTCGGTCAAGGAAGGCGCATCTAGGCTTCGAGTAGTCGGCGTGGAGTATCACTGGTACGTAGTTTTGCCCGACGAGAACCGAGCCTGGGTACGCCTTGTCGAAGAGCGCTAGGGATGTCTCCACGCGGTAGGTGAAGCCCTCCACGGGATTCGGAGGGGCGACGTCCATCTCCAAGGCTATGAGGGCTGTGTCCCCGTAGACTACAATCTCCGAGGGGCCGCCGGAGAACACGGAGCCCAGGTAGAAGGGTATCTCTCCCATCCTAGTAGCGTACGCTACGAAGATTAAGGAAGCAATCGAGACGGCGATCAACGAGTAGCCCAGCATCCTCAGCATGTGCTACACCTCGAGACGCCTGCTAGTCACTAGGTATACGGCTACCGCTAGCGTGGCTACGAGCACGGCGGAGCCGGCTACCGCGTGCGGTTGCGGGTTTAACGAGTAGTAGAGGGTGAACGGGTAGACGCTCTGCGCGAGAAACTCTAGAAGGGGGTTCAGCGCTCTGCCCTGGATCCGCGATAAGGATGCGAGAAACAGCGTAACAAATGGAGCCGCGACTCTCTGGACGAGCCAAGTCACTACGAGTAGCGCCGAGCTCCTGCCGAGAAGCGCGACGAGGAGCAGGAGGAGCCCCGAGATCATGTTCTCCAGCACCCAGAACGCGTAGAGGGACGGGTCGTGCTCCCAGAGAAGCGCCGGATCCACCACGGCGGCGGAGAACAGCGCGGAGGCTACCAGGGAGGCTAGGGGCGACACGACGACAGCGAGAGCCCAGGAGGCCACGTACTCGGAGCGGCTAAGCGGTTGCGAGAGGTACAGCGCGGCGGAGCCTTTCAGCTCACCTGCGAGCGAGCTAAGCCCCATCAAAACCAGGAAGCCGTACGCGTAGCTCATCAACATGAGGGGGAAGTAGGAAAACGGCGGGCCTCCCGCCAGGCCCCTGCTGGACGCGTAGGCTAGTACGAGGAAGAACTGGAGGAAGCTGAAGCCAACGGCGAGTAGCGACGTTGCGGCTGCAACCTTTCCTGAAACGAAGAGCTCGTGCCTGACCGTCTTCTTCAGGGAGCTAGCCAGCCCTACTGACCGCCTCATACACCTCACCCAAGCTCCGCGATGTAACGCTCCAGCTCTCCGCGAGCCCACTCCTCCTGAGATCCTCGACTACAGCCTCCGCCTCCCGGAGCTTCTCGCCGGGCACCCTCGCCACCACGAGCCCGTCTGAAACCTCCACGGAGAGGAACGCCTCGGAGAGTATGAGCCTGGAGGCCGCGAGCCTGGGGGACCTCGTCTCGATGCGTAGCTCGAGGGTCGCCATGAACCTCCTGGCGAGCTCCAGCAGGCTCCCCTGGGCGACGGCCACGCCCCCGCTCAGCACGACCGCGTAGTCGCAGACCTTCTCCAGCTCCGGTAGCACGTGGGACGATATAACCATCGTTACCCCGAGGTCCTTCTTCAGGTTCTCCAGCATCCCGAGTATCTCGAACCTCGCCGAGGGGTCCAGGTTGGCGGTCGGCTCGTCCAGCAGGAGTAGCTCGGGCTCCCCCATGAGCGCGATCGCGATCCCCAGCCTCTGCAGGTAGCCCCTGGACAGCGACGAGACAGACCTCTCCATGTACCCCTCAATGCCCGCTAGCCTGGCGACGCGGACCGCCTCCTGGGCGGGGAGCCCCCTAAGCCCCGCCAAGTGCTCCAGGAGCCTCCTCACGGTCACGTCCTGGGGGTAGAGGGGCTTCTCGTGGAGCACCCCGACCCTCCTCCGTAGCTCGACGCCGTCGTACCAGGGGTCGAGCCCCAGCACCCTCACCTCTCCCCCGCTCTTCTTCAAGAGCCCCACCGCGAGCTTTATCGTCGTAGTCTTCCCGGAGCCGTTGGGGCCCACGAGGCCGGCTGTGACGCCCCTGGGTATGTGCATGTCCAGCCCTCTGAGGGCGGCGAAGCCGCCGTACTTCTTGACGACCCCCTTGAACTCTATCACCCCCTAGCCACCTCGACCACTTTCCTCAACCCCTCCCTGATAACCTTGATGTGGGCCACCGCCTTCTCGCCCCTGAACTCCTCCGAGACTAGCTTCTCGACGTTAAGCACGAGCCTGTGGTTCAGCACCGGGAAGAGCGCCCTGTCGACGTCGACCCTCTCCACGACGGTGGAACCCCTCATCGCCGCGAGAGCCTTCGAAGCCTTAACGAGCGCTATACCGCTCCTCGGGCTAGCCCCGAGCTCGAAGTACTCGGCGATCTCCGGGTAGACGCTCGGCCTCGTAAGCCTCACGACCCTGGCCACGTACTCGAATACCTCGTCCGGGACCTCCACGCTCCTCGCCACGCAGTCCTGGGCCTCGACGACCCACCCGGGCTCCACGAGCCGCTCGAGGTCCTCGTAGGGCTCCCCGACCCTGTACCCGTGGAGCCTGTATATGCTCACCTCCTCCTCCAGGGAGGACGGGTAGCCCACGAACACCCTCATGAGGAACCTGTCGAGCTGAGCCTCTGGGAGCGGATACGTCCCCTCCTGCTCGACGGGGTTCTGCGTCGCGATCACGAAGAAGAACTTCCCCCTCTCGCGCACCTCCAGCCTGTAGCTCCTATCCCCTATGGTCACCTCCCTCTCCTGCATAGCCTGTAGAAGCGCGCTCTGAGTCCGGGGAACAGCCCTGTTTATCTCGTCTGCTAGCAGGAAGTACGTGAACACCGGGCCGAAGCGCGGCTCGAAGCTCCTCGTGGAGGGGTTGAACACGAGGTTCCCCGTGATGTCGGACGGCATGAGGTCCGGCGTGAACTGCACCCTGGAGAAACCCCTGTAGGCGACGCCGTCCAGCTCCAGCGCGTAGCCCTCGGACAGCCCCAGTAGCCTCGCAAGGCTCTTCGCGAGAGTAGTCTTAGCTATCCCCGGAACCCCCTCCAGGAGGACGTGCCCACCGGCTATGAGCGAGGCGAGCACGAGCGCCTTCTCCTCCTCGTAGCCGACGACGACCCTTCCAAGCTCCCCGAGGAGCTCCCGGGAAACCTCCTTGACGTCGTCGACGCCTACCGGCATCGCGGAGCACCGCCCACTGCGCAAACGCCTCCCCGCTTATCTACTTTACGAGCACCACTTCCCTGGCGGCGAGGACGTCTCTCAGCGGCACGTCCGCGCACTCCGCCGGGCCCGTTCTCTTAGAGTGGGACTCGAGGAGGGGCGACAGCCTCTCGAGGAGGCCCATCTCCGAGAGGAGCCTCCTGGCCTCCTCGACCTCCGCCCCGGAAAGCCTCGGGCTCTTCAAGGGGTCGCGGAACCCCACCAGCCTGTAGTAGGCGTCCTCGCCGGCGAGCCGCCTAGCCTCGGAGAGAAAGGACGCCCAGTTGAGCTCGACCCTGCCCCTCCTCCTGCAGGCCCTGAGCCCAGACTCCCCCGCCCCCACGACGAACCCGTACACGTAGCCGAGCACCCCGTTGCTCGCGCTCACGCACAGCTTGCCGACAACCCCCTCGTCCACCACCGGGCCCCCGGAGAACCTGAGCCCCCTGAACTCTGCCTCCCGCTGGCTACCCAGCAGCACCACCCCGATCCTCTCCTCGGCGCCGGTGGAGGGGTTCTCGAGCACCCTCACGTCTATAAGCGAGATCTCCCCGGGCCTCACGAGCCCCTTCAGCACCCTGACCTCGCGGCCGCCGACCCTGGGGACCTCGAGCCCCAGCCTCCGGGCGGCCAGCACGAGCGCCTCGACCCCCTCCCCGCCCGGCTCAACCCCCCTCTCGCGCAGAGCCCTCCTCAGGGCATCGGCGTCCACGCCCAGGGAGACGTAAGCCTCCAGGACAACCCCCTCGGGCGCCAGCCTGTACCCGCCCACCACGCCGTAAACAAGCCCAGCGGAGTCCACTACGAGCGCGCCTAGGAGCTCCTCCGGGTCGTAAAACTTCATATGCCGCTCCCGCGGTTACCGGGGCGAAGGGCTTAATATGGATGATCACTGCAGGGCGGCGAGGAGCGCGCTGAGGATCGCCGAGAGAGACGTGGCGAACTACGCCACCGGGACGAGCCCCGTCTCGTCGATGGGCCTAGGGCTCGAGTACGTAGACTTCCGCGAGTACCAGCCATTCGACGACGCTAGGCACATAGACTGGAGGGCGACGGCGAGGTCCCCGGGCCCCGACGGGGGCTACAGGCCCATAGTGAAGGTCTACAGGGCCGAGAGAAAGACCAGGGTCGCGCTGGCAGTCGACCTCTCCGCCTCCATGCTGTACCAGTCCAAGCCGAAAACCCTCGTGTATGCGCTGGCAGTCATAGCCGCAGTTGCAGACACCTTGGAGGACACGTTCACGCTAGTCCTATCCACGGGGAGGGGCTTCGAGGTCTACGGGAAGGTGAAGCCCAGAGACCTGCCCCACATCATTGCATCGAGGATATGCGCCTCCACAGCCCCCGGCAAGGCTACCCTGGGAGAGATAGCCGCGAGGCTCCTCGCCCTGCCAAGGGCCCCAGTACTCCTAGTCACGGACTACGCCCACAGCTTGGAGGACTTCGAGCGATCCTCGAAGACCCTAGCCGCGTCGAGGGGAGCCGCGTACCTCCTCGTCTACGACTGGTGGGAAGTCCACCCGCCCCCAGACGCCCTCGCAACCCTCGTAGACCCGGAGACCGGTAGCCGCGTCCACGGAAGGCTACGGGAGGTGTACGCCGGCATAGCGAGGCACGTGGCACTCGCGAGGTCCAGGCTGACCTCCGGCGGGTCAGCCTTCATGGACACCTGCTGGCAGAAAGCCCGGGAGGACAGGGCGAGGCTCTCGCTCCTCTACTTGAAGGCCAGGAGCCTCAAGCCTCCCCGCTGACCCGCTCCGCGCAGGCCTCCAGGACCTTCTCCGCCTCCTCGACTATCTCGTCCTCGCCTCTATCGACCTCTAAGAGCTGGTGCTCCGCGTAACCTCTCTTCCTCTCGGCGAGCGCGGCGCGCCTAAGCTGAACCGCCCGGCGCAGAGGGTGAGCCACGACGTCCATGTAAGCCCTCGCGATAGCGGCGACCGTAGCCTCGTGGAGCACCACGACCTGGTCTTCGAGCTCCAGGATCACCCTCACGTGGCTATGCCCCCTAGGAACGAAGACCGTGACCCCCTCGACCTTCTCGTTAGGGTAGCACCTAACCCTCTTCACGCGGAATCAAGGCGTCCAAGGCTATAAAAAGACCTCGCGCGGCGCACGAGAGGCAGCTACGGGCGAACAGCCGCTACCCATGCACGCGGGGGCTCGGAGGGCGAGCCGAGAACGTTCGGCGAACGCTTCGAGAAAGGGGGCGGCTCAGACGCTACCGGGCAACCTCCCTGTAAACATCGAGGTACTGCGCGTACACCTTGTCCCAGCTGTACTTCTCCGCCACGACTCTCTTCGCGGCCGAGGCCAGGCGGGCCGCGAGGTCGCTGTCCTCCAGGAGCAGCCTGACGGCGCGCGCCACCTCCTCCGGGGATGGCTCGACGAGTAGCCCCGTCTTCCCATCCTCTACCAGCTCGGTGTTCCCTCCAACCTTCGTGGCGACGACGGGGACTCCCATAGCCATCGCCTCCAAGAGCGCGGTGCTAAGCCCCTCGTAGCGGGACGGCAACACGAAGACATCGGACCCCTTCACCACTCTGAGCGCACGCTCCCTCGGCATGGGGCCGAGGAAGTGGATCCTCGGGTCGCCCCCCGCGAGGCTCCTCAGCTCCTCCTCCAGGGGGCCACCGCCGACCACGACGAGGTGCGCATCAACGTCGAGAGCCCTGAAAGCCTTCACCAGGAGGTCGACGCCCTTCTCCCTGGACAGCCTACCGCTGTAGACAACCTGCCTTTCGTACATCCTCTCCCCTTCACCCGGCAGGTCCGACGGGTCGACGGCGTTCGGAACATGGACGACGTTTACGCCGATCCTAGAGTAGTGCTCGGCGGTCGCCCTGGAAACAGACGTCACGCGGTCCGCCCATCCCAGCGCAACCCTCTCGGCGACCCCGCTCAGCCTGCCCAGCAAGCCGCCGTGAAGGTAGCCGACCTGCTCCGAGAAAACCCCGTGGAGCGTTAAAACCCTCCCTCCCCTCGCCGCGCGCATCGCGGGCGCCGACGGCACGTTATGCGCGTGTACAACGTCGTACCTACGCCCCTTCAGCCTGCCAAGTGCCACCTTCAAAGCAGACGTAGCCGCGAAGCTCGGGTTCATCAAGCCCTTCACAGGCAGAATAGGAGTATTCTCGGCGGAGACAACCTCGACCTCGTGCCCATCGCGCCGAAGCAACTCGACGAGCTTCCCGACGTGTTGCGCCACGCCGCCCAGCCCGCTAACCCTCGGCGAAACAACGAGCAACCTAAACGTCTCCATGCACTCCCCCTCTAGGTACAAGCACCACTGCTTAGAACGTCTTAATAAGTTACACTGCGGTACAGAACTCCTAGAAGCGCAGGATTCTCCGCCTTTAATGAAAAGGGATTAAAGGGTGCAGCTTCATAGAAGAAACGTTGTGCGGGATACGCATGGAGAGTGCGTTGTTCCAGGCTCACGGGAAGTTGCGTGCCTTGCTTGCAACCAGAAGGCTCTTCGAGAACTGGGTCTACGCGCGCGAGTCGAATACCACGGCGGCGCGGAGCTATTTTTAAGAGTTCTCGGCGAAGACTTCGCCTGCAGGGATACCGGGTACTCTCCTGCACCCGGAGTCGGGCTCTCGTTTGCAACAAGAAGCGCTAACCCATACTAACGGACATGCTTCTTTCTGCGCGGCGTGCTTACGAAGCGTTCCAAGCTTCTAGCAGTAGCATATGCTAGCATTGAAAGCGACAATGGAAGACCGACAACGAGGCTCGCTATAAAGGTCTTTAAGCCCAAGAGGATACCCCTCCTCTTAGCCTGGTATAGTAGGTAGGGAAGTACATAGGCAGGGAAGAGTAAAGTGAGCATCGGGAGATTTTTCGCAAGTCCGACTATTAGCGCTACAAGCATCGGAAGGTAGCCGAGGTAGTAAAGGTACCTCTTGTACCTCCACATGTAAACGAGTACATCTTTGAGACCCGGATCGAAGCTGAGACCGAGAACCTTTACTTTAGCCTTCTTCCGAATACCCTTTAAAAGTTCGGTGAGAGGTTTAGAAACGTATATGTCGCTACCAGCTCTACCGGTAACGTTCACATCGACAGCCACCACGCCTCTATGCACGGCTACTCTATAACCGAGGGAACGTGCCTTTACGCAGAAATCAGCGTCCTCGCCAAAGGTAAGCTCGGGGTCAAACCTAACCCTATCCAACACGATTTTTCGAATAAGCGTTGCACCCATAGCGACAGCGGGAACAAGCTCTACGCCGATTTTTCCCCTCTTCTTACACAGCTCTTCTAAAACTCTCCAACCTTCTTCTACACTGGAGACTTTAATGGACAGGGTATCTGCGGACAAGATATCGATCCCATAGTCTGAGGCGGCTTCGTATAGCATTTTCAAACCGTCCGGCTCTAGGAGTACGTCGCTGTCCCAGAAGAATATCGCCTCCCCCCTCATCCTCTCGATAGCTATGTTCCTAGCCTCAGGGATATTGCTCCTCTGCACGACGACCTCGAAGCCTGCTAGGTCGGACCCGCTCAGGGCTTCGCGCACAACCTCCACCGTGCGGTCAACGCTCCCGCCGTCCACGAGGACGAAGAAAATCCTGTCGTGGGGGTACGTCTGGGAAAGCAGGCTCTTCAAGGCGTGCCCGATAATCCACTCCCTGTTCAGCGCCACCATCGCGACCGTGATCAACGGGTACTCGCCAGCCCGAGCCACGGCTCTTCGAAGAGCAAGAAGCTTTTTAGCTTTGCGACCAGGCGTAGAGCTTGAAGATGCTCGGAGGCGAAAGCATGAAGGTGCTACTTACACCCCACGTGGAGCACTACACCGTGGGGCTTGCCGGCGAGCTATCGAGAAGAATCAAGGTCGAGCTCCTGGCGTTCGCACGATACCCCGTCTCCGCGAGGCAGATGGTAGTCCCCCGCCTCCCGGTACCGGGGCACCGGGACCTACTCTACAAGTACGCCCTTAAGGCGCTGGCCCGGCGCTACGACGTAGTACACGTGAACACCGCCAGCCACGGAGCCCTCTTAGGCCCCCGCGACAACCTGCTACTAACGGAGCACGGCTGGCCTGAGCCAGAGCTCGTGGAAAGAGAGCAGCGCCGCTTCTACGAGAAGGAGCGCGAGAGCCTGCTTCAGCTATACGAGGCAGGGGTCCCCGTGGTAACTATAAGTAACTTCTCGGCTAGGATGCTCCGCGAGAGGCTGGGAGTAAAGGCTACGGCTGTCGTGTACCACGGGGTCCTGGACACCTTCCGAAGGAATAAGCCGCTGGAACCGCCCATACACCACGTCGTGCTCTGGAACTCGCGTCTCGTAGGATTCAAGGAGCCGTTCACCTTCCTAGAGGCGATCAGGCTAGTGAAGGGGAAGGCGAGCTTCGAAGCGGTCATAAGGGGGGATGGGCCTCTAAAACGGGAAGTTGAAGGCTACCTAAGGAGGCATGGGCTCGAAGACACGGTGCGCTTCGCCGAGAGGATACCCTTCGAAAAGCTCCCCCAGCTTTACCGCTCGGCAACAATATTCATTCACACATGCTCCAAAGAGCCTTTCGGGCTCGCCGTGCTGGAGGCTATGGCGAGCGGTCTACCCGTCATCGTACCCGACGCCGGAGGCGCGGCGGAGGTGGCAGGCGACGCCGGGTTGAAGTTTCGGCCCGGCGACAGCGAGGACCTGGCGGAAAAGCTCCTAGTGTTGCTGACGGACCAACAGCTTTACGAGACCTTCTCCGCTAGGAGCATCGAGAGGTCCGCATTCTTCACTTGGGAAAAAGCCGCTTCCACTTACCTGGATCTTTACAGGAAGATCTCCGGTGCGTGAAGCATGCATTCGAGTAAGCCTCAACTAGCGGTGGTCGCTAACCCCTCGGAGCACGGAAGCGGCGGCGAGCTTAGGGCTTTAAGGTCTGTAAAGGAGTATGCTAAACATTTCCACGTCTACCTTTTCACCCCTCTACGCGCGGTAGGCTCTACGTCCTTAAGGAGCCTTGCGCGGCTGAAGAGCTTAGGCGTAGCTCTCTCGGGATGCATTACGTATCCGAGAATTGGGAAGCTGGAGCCCGAATTCAAGCTTTTTTTCCCGCAATTAACTAGGCTAACGACGACAAAACTCCCCTTCTTCGACGGCATCGTAGTGCTACACGAGAATATAGACTATCTATACGCTGGCTACCTTCTCGGCAAAGCTAGCGGAGCGCCGGCGATGGTTCTCCTGCAGAACCCCCCTCTTTTCGGGTCAAAGAAAAGGCTCAGTGAGATACTCAAAGCTGTATACCTGTGGGAGAAGCTCACTTCAGCTTCCACTCTCGAGGAAGCTTATGCTACCGTGCGCCTTGCAAGGCTACAAGTGAGAAGACCAATAGAGGAGGCCAGAATTCGAATGTTGCTCAACAAGTACTCGCTCGTAGTAGGGGTGAGCAGAGCAACAGTTCTAGAAATGGGGGAACCCTGGTTCAGCAAGGCTTTCTACCTAGATCCGGGTGTAAATCTAAACGAGGAGGAAGTACATTTATTGAGCAGGATTCGCAAAAGTGTTAAAGAGAAGGAAAACTGCATACTGTACAAAGGCGGCCTTACTCCCGTGAAAGGTATCTTAGACGTTCTCCTTGCCTACAGACTCATTAGGAAGGAGAGAGGCGATCTGAAACTCGTCATCACAGGGAAACTGGACAGCAAAACTCATAGAAAGCTTCTCGTAGCACTTAAAAAGCTAAACCTCAAGGACTACGTTGTCCTTACAGGATTTATATCAAGGGAGCAGCTCTTCGAGCTCAACGCTAAGGCAAGGCTCCTGCTCCACCCAAGCCATATGGATTCATTTCCATACACTGTCCTGGAGTCTTTACACGCAGGAACCCCCGTCGTAGGCTACGATATACCCGCGCTCAAAATATACTACGGCGGGCTTCCCGGAGTCAGGCTTGTACGGGAAGGCGACGTAGAAGCCTTAGCAACAGAGGCTATCGACATGCTGGAGAGAAGCCCCAAAGAGGTTAATCCTCCAAGCTTGAAAAGCTGGAACGAGATAATAGAGGAGGAGCTTAGCTTGGTTAAAAAAAAATTGCTAGGCGAACATAGACACTCGTAAGGAAAATATAACTCCTAACCTTAAACCTTCAGGGGGTGTTTACTTTGACGCGCGCGTCGACATGGGCTCCGGGAAGCCCGTGGAGTTCGAGGAAACAGTGCTACCAGCGCTAGCCGAAGCAGCGCGCGCCGCCCTGCAGTCCTAAGTCAGAGTTCCCTGCAGGAGACGTCCGCAACGGTTAACCCGTGCTTCTCCAGAACTTCCCGGGGCAGCTCCGCGCCCTCCCATGCTATCCTCCCCCCGTGTATCACGGCGTACCTGTCCGCCACGCGGGACGCGACCCCGACGTCCTGCGTCGCGAGGAGGACTCCCCTGCCCTCCCGCTTGAGCCTGCAGACAGCCTCGAGCAACGCCGAGGCGGAGCGGGGGTCGAGGTTCGCCGTGGGCTCGTCGAGTAGAAGGTACTCCGGGTCGTAGACGAGCACGGACGCTAGGGCTACCCGCCTCTTCTCGCCGTAGCTCAGCGCGTGGACAGGCCTGTCGAGGAGGCCCTCAACGCCCAGCATGCGGGCGGCGCGCTCCAGGCGGGACGCCTTCTCGGCTTCTGGGAGGCCCAGCTGGTTCAACGCGAACGCGAGCTCCTCCTCGACCGTCGGGTTGAAGAGCTGGTCGTCCGGGTCCTGGAAGACGAGCCCTATCCTCCTCCTAGCGCCGGGGAGCTGGGACCAGAGGTCCCTGCCGTCGAGGAGCACCGAGCCTCTCGAAGGCTTCAGGAGACCCGCGAGCGCGAGCAGGAGGGTAGTCTTTCCGGAGCCGTTCGGCCCCAGGAGGGCTACGACCTCGCCCCTTTCAAGCCCCAGCGTGACCCCGCGGAGCACGTCGCCGAAGCCCGGGTAGCCCGCCCACAGGTCCCTACACTCCAGCACTAAGCCCCACCCGCGAACACCGCCGTCATGAGCAGGGCCCAGGCTATAAGCGCGGCGTCGGCGGGCCGGGGGTCTAGGCGCCTACGGGGGGCTAGCGGCTCGCCGAAGCTCCTCGCCTCCAGCGCCATCTGCAACGCCCGCGCCCTCCTAACCCCTGCGAGCAACAGGTCGCCGGCGACGCTCGAGACAACGGACCAGGAAGCCCGGGAAGACGCGAGAAGCCTGGCCTCCCTGGCGGCCAGCATCCTCGACGCGTCCCTGGCGAAGACGGGGATAGCCCTCAGCGTGAGCCCGAGCTCCCACACGAGGCCCCGGGGGAGCCGTAGCTCCTCGAGCCCCCTCAGCAACCAGAGCCAGCCGAGGGATGCGAGGACACCCGTGAAGGCCGAGGACGCCGCGACAGCCCTCAGGACGAAGAGCGGCGCCCCGGGGTCCCCGCGGAGCAACGCGGGGAGCGCGACCAGCCCGGCGAAGAACGCGGAGACGAGCGTTACCGTGAGCCAGCCCCTTAGCTTCCGGGAGGTTGCAGCGAGCACCGCTCCGAGGGCTATCGCCATGGCCGGCGTGGCGGGCCCGGAGGCGTAGGAGGCCTCCACGTCGGCGGCGAGCCCAACGAGTACGAGCGCCCAGGGGGACGCGGGCGGCTTTCCGGCGGAGCTGAGCTCCTCGGCTACGCCGGACACAGCCTCTAGGAAGGCCTGGAAGAAAGAGAAAGCCCTACTTTTCACGGGTGGTCACTTGAGGGCCTTAAGTAGCAGGTAGCCGAGCGCGAGCACCACTGCGACTCCCAAGAAGCCCGAGACTATGTAGCCCAGCCAGTCCGGGAGCCCGGGCACCGTGTAGTCGAGGAACGGCGTCCAGTTTATCTCCTCCGTCGTCTCGTTGAGGCCGAGCGCCTCAGCGGCGAGGTCCAGGGGCTCGTGGTAGCCCACGAGGTTCGCCAGCCAGACCCCGAACACGGGGCTTACAAGCACCATTGCGAGTACCGCTAGGGCAGCCTTCCTGTGCTTCTTGAGGATGCTTACCACCTTGCCCATCCCCCTCTCACCCCGCTACGAGCTGGGGAGCCTTAGACTTCAGGTAGGCGTAGACGGAAGCCGTGATCAAGCCCTCCACCACCCCGAGGAGCGCGTGCCAGCCCCCCATCACCGGCACCGTGACCGAGAGCCCGTAGAGGAACTGCTTCGAGAGCCCCAGCTCCACGCCGCACACAACGCCCGCCAGGGTTATGCTGAGCCACCCAGCCAGGAAGGCTCCGACCACGCGGAGGCGCTCCGGGAAAGCCCTGTACGCGAGGTACCCGGCGAACACCGCCACTATCCCCATGTTTAAGACGTTGGCGCCGAGAGTCGTTATACCGCCGTCGTGGAAGACTAGAGCCTGCGTCAAGAGCACGAGGAACATAGTGAGGCTAGCGAGCCAGGGGCCAACCAGTATCGAGGCGAGAGCCCCGCCGACCAGGTGCAGCGAGGTCCCGCCGGGTATAGGCCAGTTCAGCATCTGGGCCGCGAAGATAGCGGCGGCGAGGACGGGGACAAGGGTCTTCTGCTCGGAGCCCGCGCTCCTAGCCTTCAACGCGGAGAACGCCAGGACCGCCAGGGAGAGCGCGTAGGTGACTGCGCACATCGCCGGGTCGAGGTACCCGTCTGGTATATGCATACCCGGTCAAACCCCGTGGACGCGGCGCCCGCTTATAAGCTTTGCGCAAGTATTACTAAATCGTGGTAACGTGAGCAACGGGAAAACGCTTATTTACCCGCCGGGAGACGTGCACGCGTGGAGAGCCGCCAGAGCATAGGCAGCGCAGTCTCCGAGACAGCGGCGAGCGCGGTCTCGATACTCGGGGGGCAAGCCTCGGCAACCCTCGTCGCGGGCATAGCCTCGATACTCCTGGCGAGGATACTGGGGCCAGAGGGCTACGGAAAGTACGCCCTCGCGACTACGGTCGCCTCCCTGCTCTCCATATTCACGGACTTCGGAGTATCGGCGGCCGTCGCGCGCGAAGCATCCCGCAGGGGCCGCGAGGGAGTAGCGGGGCTCGTAGGGCTTGCTCTCGCCTTCACCCTGGCGTCGGCGCTAGTGTCGACGGCGCTAGGCGCGCTGCTCTCGGAGAGGCTCACCCTCCTCCTGCTCAACAGGGCCGAGATGGTCCAGCTCACCCTCCTAGCCCTACCCACAGTCTTCCTCAACTCCGCCCTGAACTTCTCGTATTTCGCGTTGCTAGGCCTGGGGGACACCGCGTCCCTAGCGGCCCTACCAGTGATACGCGACCTTTCGAGGAGCGTTCTCTCCCTAGCCCTCGCGGCGGCCTACGGAGTACCTGGGGCGGTCGCGGGGCTAGTCGCAGGCTACGCCTTAGCCGCCGCCTCGGGGCTCGCCGCTCTCTACAGGAGGCTCGGCCGCCTCCCGCTAGCCCCCGCCGGCGAGCTGAAACCCCTGCTGGGCTACGGGCTACCGCTGTACGCGTCGAGCGTCCTGGGAACCCTCTCGGGGATATACCAGAACTCCGTAGCCGCCTGGTTCGCGACGGACGTAGAGGTGGGGAACTTCAAGGTAGCGATGAACTTCGCCGCCCTCATCCAGCTACTCGTAGCCCCCATCTCCCTCTCCCTCCTCCCGGCGTTCTCGAGGCTCAGCGGCGATGACTCCGGGAGGTTCTTCCGCTACGCCGCGCGCTACACCGGGCTAATCCTCGTCCCAGCCGGGGTCTACGCGGCAGTAGAGTCCCGGGACCTCGTCGCCCTCGTTTACGGCCGGGAATACGCGCTCGCGCCGGGCTACCTCTCGCTGTACTCGGCCTCCCTCCTGCTCTCCGGGCTGGGGACAGCGGCGCTGCCGAGCTTCTTCCAAGGGGTAGGCGACACGAGGGCCAACCTCGAAGCCTCGCTAGCCGGGCTCGCGGTACTCCTACCGCTCGCCGCCCCCCTCACGCAGAGGCTAGGGCTATACGGGCTCGTAGCCTCCCTCGTAGCCTCCTCGGCCTCCTCGGCGGCATACGGCGTGTGGAGAGCGCGCAGGGTGGGGGCAGAGGTAGACTTCCTGCACGCTACCAGAACATGCGCGGCGGCGCTAGCCGCGCTCGCCCCGCTAGCCCCCCTAGCGCTTCTCAACGTGCACCCAGCCCTACGCGTAGCCGCGACGGCTACAGCCTACGCCCTCGCCTACGGGGCGCTCGCCCCCCTCTTCGGCTGCATCGACGGGGGAGATATCGAAGTCCTCGGGCAAGCCCTGCGCGGCACACCGCTAAAGCCCCTAGCATCGCTAGTGCTCCGCTACGAGGCAGTCTTCCTGCGCGCGGCGAGGAACCTCTCCGGGAAGTGAAGGCCCGCCCAGCGCGTAGCTCTACGACAGTGTCGGGCAACCCTCCAAAATTGTTCTCAGCTGGTTATTTCTCGCTTCCCCGTTTACCCAGACCCGTACCGCCGCTAAATGCTGTTCCTCCGGCTTTCAGCACGGCGGTGTCCGCAACAGATATAATGAGGCTGAGCCCCTGTTTTCCAGGGGTGCGCGTTGGCGGAGCCCGTAGCGCTCGCCGTCCTCTCGACCGTTATAAGCGTAGCGGCTGCCAGCTCCTCGATGGCCTACTGGCTCGGCAGGAAGTTCGAGAAGATTAACGCCAGGCTAGACAGAGTAGAGGAAAGACTTGGAGGGGTGGAAAAGAGGCTTGAAGGCGTAGAGGGAAGGCTCGACAAAGTGGAGGAGAGGCTTGAAAGCGTCGAGGAAAATCTTGGAGGAGTGCAGGAGAGGCTTACCAAGGCGGAGAGGAGGCTCGCCGACCTGGAGGGAAGGCTCAGCAAGGTAGAGGGGAGGCTCGAAGCGCTGGAGAGGAGGGTTGACGGCGTGGAGAAAGCACTGGGGGACGTGGGGGAAAGGCTGGACGCCGTCGAGGCGAGGCTATCGCGGGTCGAAGGGAGGCTCGAGGGGGCGGAGTCCAGGCTTGCAGGCGTCGAGCACGGGCTCGAGAAAGTTGAATCTAGGCTCTCAAGGGTAGTCAAGGGCTTCGAGTCTCACCAGGAGTTCCTCATAGACTACCTCGCCTCGGAGGGCGTTATAAAGGAAAAGACGGCGCTCGTCGTCCGCGCCGAGCTGAGGTCCGTGCTAAGCCTTCTCTCCAACCCCCTAACGAAGGAGGAGGTGGAGAAGCTGAGGGAGTACCTGGAGAAGGATCCAGGCGAGTTCACGATGGAAGAGGCGGAGGACTTCCTGAGGCTCGCCAGGAAGGCCGTGGAGGAGCACGGGGACAAGTACGAGGTCTACAAGCTCCACCTCTACGCCGCGCTCGTTAGGGGGTGGACGAGGAGGAGGCTTGCGAAAGCGGAGGAGAAGGGGGGTAACCGGTGTGATAGTTAAGGAGAGGCTGGCGCGCGCCCTGGAATACATAGGCTTGCTCAAAGAGCTGAGAAGGCGCGCCTCTCCCGAAGCCCTAGCCGGTGACTACGTTGTAAGAGGGGCTGTCGAGAGGTACCTCCACCTGGCGATCGAGGCCGTAATCGATGCAGGGATGAGGCTATGCTCCTTGCTGAGGCTCGGCAAGCCCGAGAGCTACCGCGACGTTGCCAGAATCCTTCGAGGAGCCGGCATGCTCAGCGCGGCGTCCGCCGGAAAGCTCGAGCTGTGGGTAGGGTTGAGGAACGTGCTCGTCCACGGCTACGCCAGGATAGACTACGGCAAGCTAGCCGAGGCTTTAGGCGAAGTCGAAGAGCTAGAAAACATAGTCTACGAGATCGCCAGGAGCACCGAAAACAGAGGGGTAGACCCCCCAAAGGCCGGGAAAGACGCGGAGACAATCGCCAGGGTGCTCAGCAACAGGAGCAACGTAGTCTTCGCCTATATATTCGGGTCACGCGCCAAGGGTCAGGCCCGCTGTCGTAGCGACATCGACGTAGCGGTGTACACGCGGGGCGAAGCCTCCTGGAAGCACCTCGTAGAGCTGAAAAACGAGCTCGAAGACGCGCTAGGCCTAGACGTGGACCTCGTACACCTAAACGAAGCTCCACTCACGCTAGCCTACGAGGTAGTCTCAACGGGCGTACTGGTTCTAGACAGGGATTCGGAGGCGAGAGCCGAGTACGAAGTCAAAGTCCTAAAGCAGTTCCTAGACATGAAGCCCAGGCTCGAAGAGTACTACGAAGAGCTATTCAGACAACGCGAGTAGAAACAATGAGCCAAAAGCGCGCAAATCTCGCGCGCGGGTTAAGAGTCCTATGGAGCACGGGAACGTTATAGGCAGTACTCCAGGCGAGCTGACGAAGTACATGCTTGCGTCAGAGCTCGAGGGACATTGCTTCTTAGGTAGTTATCTTCGGGCAATAAAAAGAATAAAATATTCTGCCCGAGAGTGCTTTAAAAAAGAAAAGCTTTATTAATTTTTTCTTCGACTAAGAAAGGCGGTGTCTTGCTTGAGGGGCGCGCGCGGAGAGCCTCCATCGCCTGCAGTACCATCGCTGACGCCATCGCTGGTTTCCGCCGCCTACAAGCGCGCGCTGAGGTTCGGGATCGGCGTGATCTATGTGACACCTATTTCCTCATGCGGACGCTGAGACCCCTGTGAGGCCGGGTGCGCGAGCCGCTCTTCGAGGTCACCAGTAAACTAGGGGTCAGAGTTAGGGTCTCCAGGGGGTACTGGGAGTACATTGTCAGCATTAAGCACCCCTCGCTGAAGGGCCTGGAGGGCGTGGTCAGAGAGGCTCTGGCGAACCTCCTCGAGGTTAGGAGAAGCCCTCGCGACCCCAGAGTGTACCTGTACTACGGCACATACATGGATAAGCTCATCTGTGTGGTCGTTAAGCACTTGAATAGCGAGGGTTTTATAATAACGGCCTATAACTAAAAGATATTTAACTAAAAGAGCGGCCAGAGGTGAGGTGGTGTGGAGGAGGCGGCAGACGTGAAGGTACGCGTCTACTACGCTCCGGAGCTCGACACCCTGGACCTGTGGCTGGACGAGCCCGGAAGGGAGAGCTTCTCGGAGCCTCTGAACGACAACATCGTCCTGAAGCTCGACGAGAGGAGAGAGGTCATAGGCTTGGAGATAGTGTCTCTGGGGAGCTTGACCCGCGAGGACGTGCAGGTAATACCGGAAGGCGTGAGGAGGGTCCTGCTGGAGGCGCTGAAGAGGCTCTACTCGAGGACCCTGGCTAGGCTCGAGGCCTAAAGGCGCGGGTTAGCCGCTCCCGGCAGGTTCGGGCGGCACCTCACGCCCCGGCGGTGAGGGAGGAGGAGCTGAAGAGCTACAGGGAGAACGTTACTAGGTTGCAGGAAGACGTTAAAAGCCTGCAGGTAAAGCTGAGTAGCGCTCAGACGGATCTCTCGGCTTTGAAGGCTCAGGTTTCGAGCCTTGAGGCTCAGCTCTCCGAGTCGAGGTCCCGCCTAGCGGAGGCTGAGGCTCGCGCCCAGCTTGTAGGCGTAGCCGGGACCGTGGTAGGCTTAGTGGTGGGCTTCGCTATTGGCTACTTCGTCTCTAGGAAGCGTCTCGGCAAGCCGGAAGCGTCTCCGGAGTAACCTTAAAATATTTTCTTTTTGCGGCGGCGAAATATATAATAAAGTGTATGCCTGTTAAGGGAGGCGGTTCCATGAACAAGGACCAGCTCGTAGGCACGGCTATAATGCTCGCCTCTATCGCCGGGATACTGGTCTACGGGTGGATCCTCTTCTTCACCCAGTGGTCCCTCCTCCTACTCCAGCTCACGGGCTTCGTTGCTGTAGCCGGGGTCCTCGGGATACTCGCCTGGATAGGCTTCACGCTTGCCACTACTCCCCCTCCTAAGCCGATAGAGGAGATAGAGAAGGAGATAGAGGAGGAGCTCAAGAAGCTAGAAGCCGAGGAGAAAAAAGAGGAAAAGCAGTAGCAACGCTGCTCTCAAGCAAACTAATGCTTTTTTGCTTTAACAGTTTCCCAGGCTGTCTAGAGGACTGGCTGGGAAGCCCCCTACCCGATAGCGATAAATACTGCGCGCGAGTCCCACCCCGTGTCGAAGCGCTACCTGGTAGCCGCGCTCGCCGCCCTACTCCTAGCATCCCCAGTACTAGCGATATCCACGCGGCGCCCTGAAACCCCCCTCCTACTCAACCTCACAGTGTACCCGCCGGGGCTCGCCCTCAAAGAGCTTTCAACGACGCGGAGCGGGCTCGCCGCGGTATTCGTGAACACAGCGGACAAGGAGGTAGCCGTGGACAAGCTGTACCTAGCGGTGGAGCCGCCCGAGAGCTTCCAGTGCGCAATCAGCGTGCCACCGCTCCTAGAGACTCCCCCCGGCCCCTGCTCCTACAACTCCTCCAAGGACCCTCTCTTCAAGGCCCCGCGCGTCGAGCCGGGCGGAAGGGTAGCGGTACTCGTAGCCCTCTCGGGAACTCTCAGGCTCACAGCGCTGAACCAGTCGGAGGAAGCCGTCCTGAAGCTCGGGGTGGGAAACGCCACCCTCGTGAAGAAGCTGAGGCTTTACGGCTGGGTAGACGGGGAGGCGAAAACGCTCGGCAGGCCGGGCGAGCTGGAAGTACGCCTAGTGTTCGGCGGCAACTCCACGGCTAGGCTGGCGGTCAGCGGGGCGAGGGTTGAGGTCGCCGGGGCAACCCTGAAGAACCTAAGGGTCGTGGAGGCGGCGAACTTCTCCGGCTCCGTCAAGGCGGAGAACGGCTCGATAGTCGTGGACGGCTACGCGTCGCCCCCAGCCTCCATCAGGGTAGTCGCCGAGGCATACTCGACGGTAGGCGTCGGAGGCGCATCGCCCCGCGTCGTGCTCAGGCTGGGAGACTCGGAGAAGGCTATAGGCAGAGCCGAGGTACCCGCGGCGAAGCTCGTCGACCTGAAACCCCTCCTCGGCTTCCTCCCCTACGCCTACGAGGTATCGGTGGAGGGCGGGGGAAACGGCTACGCCGCGGTGAGGGTAGGCCCCCACACCTACAACGTCACGCTCACCGGCGGCAGGGGCTCCCTAACCCTCGGCGAGGCATTCTGGCCCCTGCTCTCGTCGTACCCCGTGGAGCCCGTCTCGGTGGCGCTTATAGAGGGCAACGCCACCAGGGAGTACCCCGCGGTTCCGCCGGGCGAAGCGCCGAGGGTCACGACGGGGCTCGCCCTCCTAGCCATAATCCTCGCCTCCGCTGCGGCAGTGGCACTGCTGGTGCGCAGGGCGGCGAAGCTCGAAAAGCAGTGCGGCCCGGTAATAGAATTCGAGCTTTAGCAGCGCTCGGCGAGGCTTCTCTCTTTTAGTCGGCTTTGACAAAGCCCCTCGAACGAGCGAAAACTTTTAAATTTTAGAAAAGTTCTTGGCGCAGAAGCTTAACGAGGTTTCGAGACAATGACGTCGGAGCCGTCAGCGCTACTCGGAGCCGTAGCCCCTCCGGGATTGCTCCCGGAAGCCTTCTACCTGCTTCTAGACGCCCTCTCCCTCCTCACCCTCGCGGGCATACTCGCGTGGTCCGCCTACCACGCCCCCATAATCGTCGCCGGGCTACTAGCCCCCCGGGGCAGCGGGGACGACCCGGGGAACGGGCTTCCCAGGGTGACAGTCATAGTGCCGTCGAAGGACGAGGGGAGGCGCGTCGAGCGTTGCCTCAACGCTATCCTATCCTCGGACTACCCCCTGGAGAAGCTCGAAGTGATAGTCGTCGACGCCAGCTCGGACGGGTACGTCGAGGAGATAGTGCGGAGAGCCGGAGAAAGGTACCCGGGCGCGGTCAGGTTGATAAGGGAGGAGGAGCCCCGCGGGAAGCCCGCCGCGCTGAACAGGGCGCTTAGGGAGGCGACGGGGGAGGTCGTAGCGGTGTTCGACGCGGACAGCGTCCCCGAGAGGGACGCCATAAGGCGCGCCGTGAAGCACCTCGAGGAGCCGGGGGTCGCCGCGGTCCAGGGGAAGACGCTGGTACTCAACGAGCGCGAATCGGTGCTCGCGAGGGTAGCCTCCAAGGAGGAGAAGGCCTGGTTCCACGCGCTCATACGCGGGAGGGAGAGGCTCGGGCTCTTCGTACCGCTCACCGGGAGCTGCCAGTTCGTTAAGAGGAGCGCGCTCGAGGAGGTCGGGGGGTGGAGGGAGGACGCCCTCGCGGAGGACCTGGAGCTATCGATGGACCTCCTCGCCAGGGGCTACAGGGTGAAGTACGCGAACGACGTCGTCTCCTGGCAGGAGGCGCCGACCTCGCTGAGGAGCCTCGCCGTGCAGAGGAACAGGTGGTATAGGGGGTACATGGAGGCATTCGCGAGGCACCTGCGCCTCGCCCTCGCGGGCAGGAGGGGGCTGGACGCCGCCATCCTCTCGGCGGGGCCCTACCTGATGGCGCTCAGCCTCCTAGCGGTGGCCGCCTGGCTCGCCTCGACGGCTTTGCCCCACGTAAACCACTTCTCGACACCCGCCGCCCTCGTCGCCGCGCTGAACGCCGTGTCCCTCTTCTCGGTCAGCGTCGCCCTCGCGCTCAGCGAGAGGCCCGTAAGCGCGAAGAACCTAGCCTGGGTCCCGGTTATCTACGCGTACTGGTTCACGCTCTCCGCGGTCGCCCTCCACGCCCTCGCCGAGATAATCCTGAGAAGGCCGCGCGTCTGGAGAAGGACTCCGAAGCCCATATAAGCACGGGGCGGGTGAGGGGCGCGTGAAGAAAGCGGCTCTCGCGGTCCTCGTACTGCTCGTAGCGGCTACGCTCGTACCCCCGCAGCGCCAGGCGAGCGTCGAGGCGAAGCCGCCCGTAGACTGGCTGGAGCTAGCGAGGGCGGCGTGGGGCTACTTCTCCCCCGGCTTCGGGCTGAGCCAGAGGGGGATCAACTACGCGACGCCCTCCTGGCACTACGTGACGGACTGGGACGTCGGCAGCTACCTCTCGGCGATAGTCGACGCGGCGTGGCTCGGGCTGATATCCAGGGATGAGGCTATCAGCAGGGCCGAAAAAGTGCTCGCCTTCCTCTCCACGAGGCCGCTACACCCCTCCGGCGTGCCGTACTCGGCGTACAGCTCGGACACGGGCATGCCGGCGGAGAATGCGGGGCCCTCGAACCCCAGCGACGCCGGGAGGTTGCTGATAGCCCTCTACAGGCTGAAGAAGAGCTTCCCGGAGCTCGCGCCGACCGTGGACTACGTCGTCGAGAGGAACGGCTTCTCGGCCTTCGCGGGCTCGGTGCCGGACAGCGGCTTCTACTCGTACTACTACGCCTACGGCTTCCACCTCTGGGGCTTCAACACCCCCCAGGTCATGAAGGCCCTCTCGATGCTCGGGAGGCTACCCTACACGAGGACTGTCGACGCCTACGGGGTCCGGCTACCCTACGTGGAGGTAACGATGGAGCCGATACTCCTCACGATCTTCGAGCTAGACCCCCCGCCCGAGTTCTACGAGTGGGCGTACAAGGTCTACAAGGCGCAGGAAAACCGCTACCTCGCCACGGGTAAGCCCACCGCGTTCACGGAGGGTCAGGTCAACGCGCCCCCGTACTACATCTACGAGTGGATAGTCGACATATACACGGGCGAGACGTGGACCGTGTGGAGCGGCTCCCTCGGAAAGCTCAGCATGACGCCCGTAGTATACGCCAAGGCGGCTCTAGGCATGCACGCCATCTGGAACACCAACTACACAGCCTTCCTAGCGGAGTACGTGATGAAGGCTAAAACGCCCAACTGCTTCTACGAGGGAGTCGACGAAAACGGCAACGTCGTCTACGCGATAACCGACAAGACGAACGCCATGATAGTGAGCGCCGCGAGGTACGCACTGCAGAGAGCAAGCAAGCCCTCGGTAACGGCGGGAGCGGTCCCAGCCCTCTACCCAGGCGAAAACGCGACGATAACGCTCAACGTAACCCACCAGCTACCCCTACCCATCACCCTAAGCGCGGAAGCCCCACCCGGGATAACAGCTGAGGTCGAGCCCAGCACCGGGAAAGCCAACCTAACGGCGAGGCTAAAGGTATCGGCGCGGCAAGGGCTAGCCCCCGGCAACTACACCGTCACAGTAAAAGTCTCGACGATAGCGCACAACGAGACGCTAACCCTCACCGTGACAGTCAAGCCCCCCGGCTACACCCTCAGAGTAAGAGTAGTAGACGCCTGCGGAGACCCAGTACCCGGCGCAACGCTACTACTAAACGGGCTCAAAGCAGGAGAAACCGACGCCAAGGGAGAAGCCGAGGTAAAACACGTGGAAGGAGAAGCAACGCTCACCGCGATCTACGCAGGGCTAGAAGTAGCCGGGCCACTAAAAATCAGCGTAAACTCCGACACCAACGCGACGCTCAAGGCAAACCTCCGAAAAATAGCAGTCGCCTTCACAACCCCCGACGGAAAACCCGCAACCGGGATACTCGTAGTAGCACTGCTAGGGCGAACAACCCTCTCAACCGCAAAGACGAACTCCACGGGGCACGCACTACTACCGAGAATACCCCCCGCAAACATAACCCTACAAGCCTACACACCCGACGGAAAGCTACTACTAGGAGAATGGACCGTGAACGCCGCGCAAGGCGAAGGAGTAGTAGACCCAGAAATCCCCCCAACCACCAGACACCTAGAGGCATAGACGATGAGCAGGAGGAACGCCGTCCTCTCAGCACTAATACCGGCGCTCGTAAGAACGATCCCCGAAATCCTCTCATGGCCCTACACGGTAGGCTTCGACCCCGTCGGCATATACGCCGTAAACGCCTACCAAGGGGTTTTCCTCTCGATGGGCATCCCCCAGCTCTTCAAGACGACGAGCCTGTACTTCCTAATCGTAACGCTCGCATACAAGGCCCTCGGAGACCCCATCCTAGCGGTCAAGCTCCTCGCACCCATCCTCAACGGGCTCCTAGGCTACACCGTCTACCGCTACGCCAGGTCAACCGGGCTCGGCGAGAAAGCCTCCCTCGCGGCCGCCCTCATCTCAACGACCTACTTCGTGGGGCTCAGGATATCCTGGGAGATGCACAGGCAAATGCTCGCAACAGCGATGCTCCTAGCCTACATGGAGCTCGACAAGAAGCCCGGGCGCGCAGCCGCAGCCGCGCAGGCGGCGCTAGCCTTCCTCATAGGCTGGACCCACGAGTTCATAACAGTGATACTAGCCGCGGTGGCGGCGGCAAGGCTCCTATCCTCGAAGACCCCCAGGGAAGCCCTCAGGGCTTTCACAGCGCTACCGGCGGGCGCCCTCCTACTCTACCAGGTCTACACCCCGGAGACAGGGGCGCTGGCCGTACCCGCCGAGAGGCTCGCCGGGGTAGACCCAGCGTACATGCTAGCGTACGCGACAGGCTTCCTAGCGTACCTCTACGCACCCCTCCTCCCCCTACTAGCCTACGGCGCAAGCACGCTGAGAGACAGGGGGACGCTCGCCTGGACAGCCACCTGCCTCGCGATGACGTACTCCTTCCTGACAGGAACAACGGTGCTCTGGTTCCGCTGGGCGATACTCCTAAACTACCCCGCATCCCTGGCGGCGGGCGCCGGGCTGGAAAAACTCCTCGAAAAACCCGGGCGCGCGAGGAAAGCCGCGCTCGCACTCGTAGCCGTATACGCCTCGATGACCGCGACCTACATAGCCCTACCCCCCGAGCAACAGTTCAACAAGTACTTCGGAGACTGGAACATCTACAAACACTACATGCAGACATCCATGCTCCAAAACACCCTACCACTATCCGACACCCCGAGCGCAATACAGGCAGTAAAGTGGGTAGACACACTACCCGGAAACAAAACCCTAGTACTACACGAAGCCTTCCACAGCTGGGCGGCACTATACGCGAAAAACTCGAAGCTAATACGCGTAGGCGAGCACATGCTCTCAGCGCCGAACCAGTACAGGCCCAACACCGCGGAAGAAATCCTGCGGGCAGCGCGCAGAGAGGCAGCCACGGGCGCGAAGGTCTACACGATCTGGTGGGTCGCGGGAAAAGGCTGGTACAACATGCCAAACCCACCCCCAGGCTTCAAAGAAGTGAAAAGATTCGGGGAAATAGCGGTCTACGAGTACCAAGGCTGAGAAAAGCTTTATTATTTTTTCTTCGACTAAGAAAGGCGGTGTCTCGCTTGAGGGGCGCGCGCGGAGAGCCTCCATCGCCTGCAGTACCCTCGCTGACGCCATCGCTTGTTTCCGCCGCCTACAAGCGCGCGCTGAGGCTCGGAACCTTCTGGAGGCTCTCCGCGGAGGAAAGAGCGCTCCTCAAGCTCGCCGGGAGGCTCAAGGCTATAAAGAGCCCCCTCCTAAAGGAACAGCTACTCAAGATCCTGGAGAAAGTGTGGCCCGAGAAGGCCAAGGTCTTCAAGGCCTTCGAGGAGGGCCTAAAACAGCTCTCCAAGAGGATACAGCTAGCCCTGAAGATAGGGGCCCTCGCCGTCGCAGAAGAGCTTTCGAAGGCGGGGCCCCAGCTAGTACTACATCTAGGGCTAGCCTGGATAAACACACCACCATTCTACAGGGGTGAAGGCTAGGGCGACGAGCACTCCCGCGAACCCCTGGGCCTCCGAGGTAACGATAGTCATCCCAACGCTGAAAGAAGAGAGGGGGGTAGGGCTCGTGATAGACGAGCTTAAAGGCGAGGGATGGACGAACATACTCGTCGTCGACGGGGGAAGCACGGACAGGACGAGGGAAGTCGCCGCGGAGAAGGGGGCCAGGGTCGTGCTCCAGGAGGGCCGGGGCAAGGCGGACGCCGTTAGAACCGCGCTCAGGTACGTCGAAACGCCCTACATAGTCGTGATGGACGGCGACTACACGTACCCAGCGCGGCACGTCGCAGAGCTTCTGAGGACGGCTAGGGAGAGGGGGCTAGACGAAGTCATAGGGGCAAGAACTAGGGGGCGCGAGAACATACCACTCCTCAACAGGTTCGGGAACTGGGTAATCACTGAGACGTTCAACGTTCTCTTCGGGACAAACCTCTCCGACGTGTGTAGTGGGATGTACCTCGTCAGGACGGAGGTAGCGAGGGAAGTCCAGTTCGAGTCCAAAGGCTTCAGCGTGGAGGTAGAGATAGCCGCTCACGTAGCGTCCACGACGAGGAGAATCGGGGAGATACCGATAGAGTACAGGCCGAGGGTCGGCGAGCCCAAGCTCAGGAAGAGGCACGGGCTGAGAATAGTCCTCGACGCGTTCAGGCTCGCGCTCCGCTACAACCCCGTATTCCTATTCTTCTCCGCAGCCTCAATCGTACTCATACCATCACTCGTGCTGGCAGCCTGGGTCGGCTACCGCTGGCTAGTACAGGGAGTCAAGCACCAAGTATGGGGCATAATAGCAATCGTGGGGACAGGCGTGGGCCTCGTAGCCCTGCTCAACGCGATAATGTCCCTCTACCTCAAAAGGCTGGAGCTCAGAATAACAGAGCGACTAACAAGGCTCGAAGCCGAGCTAAAAGCCACCACAAAACAACCGAGCAAGAAAGACGCCGACTCTAGGCGACTTCCATAACCACCGCATACGCTTTAGGTACAAGGGTTAACGGCGTGAACGCCATCGAGCAGGTAGCGAGAGAAGCCTCCGAGACGCAGGTAGTAGTAATGGCCGGCGGGGAAGGGAGAAGAATGGGGCTCGTACCAGTGCCCAAGCCCCTCCTAGAACTCAACGGCAAACCCCTCCTAGAGCACTGCATCGAGTACTACGCGAGGTGCGGCTTCAAGGACTTCACAGTCCTAACAAGGCAGGAACCCGTAGCCGAGAAAGCGCGGGAAGCCGGGAAAAAGCTCGGAGTAAACGTAAAGGTATCGATGGACCCACCCCTACCCAAAGTGGGGAAAGGGAAGGCGCTGAAGCACGCGCTGCAGACGGGCGCCGTGGACCCGGAGAGGAGGGCGCTCGTAGTCTTCCCGGACGACCTCTACCTAGACGACACGTTGCCGCTAAGGTTCCTCGCGAGCCACGTAGAGGCGGCGCGGAGGATGGGGGCGTGGGCGAGCGTAGCGGTGACACTCGGGCTAGCGCTCCCCTACGGCGTGGTCGAGATAGACGCGGAGGGAATGGCTGTAAGCTTCAAGGAGAAGCCGGTACTACCGATACACGCGAGCATAGGGCTGTACGCCTTCGAGCCCCAAGCCCTAAAGCTACTACTAGAGGTCGTAGACATGGACTCGCCCAGCGCGGTAGAATTCGAGTCAACGTTGCTACCCCTGCTCGCAGAGCAACGCAGGCTACACGCATACCCCGTACCCCACCACGCATGGTTGCCGCTGAACACCCTCAAAGAGCTAGACGAAGCCTCCAAGATCTTGGGCGGCAACCGGGAAGCATTGCGCTAGGATAAAACTCTCCAGGCCAAGGATTAGCAGAGCGTATGAAAGTTTGCTTTGTTTGCTCGCATTTATGGCCTCACTCCTACGGCGGGGCAGAGAGGAGGTACTACATCCTCGCCAAAGAGCTTATGAAGAGAGGGCACGACGTCGTATACGTCACGTACGACTACGGCGAAAGCGAAATCCCCCTAGCGACCGTGGGACCCCCACCTAGGCTCTACGACGAGAAGGGCAGGAGGCGCCTACTCCCAGCGCTGGAGTTCGGCTGGAAGACCGCGAAGCTCGTTGAAAAGCTGAAGTGCGACGTGGTAGACGTCACGGTGCCGTACACGACCGCGCTTTTCATGAAGCCACGTAGCTTCGTGCTGACGTACCACGAGTACTGGGGAAAATATTGGGAGCACTACTTCTCCAAGCCTCTGGGAACACTCGCCGCCATCGCGGAGAAAAGGCTACTGAGGAAAGCCGTGCTCGTAATCACACCTTCCAAGCTCGTGGCCAACAGGATCCTAAGCGAGGTGGGCACCGTGAAGGTAGCACCGGTACCCATAGGTCTGAACCCCGACGACTACGCGAAGTACAGGGGGCGAAGCAGGGACATAGACGTCACCATGATCGGCAGGTTCACGTACACAAAGGGCTGGTGGAGGCTAATAGAAGTACTCAGGCAGGTAGACAAGCCCCTCCGAGTAGCAGTAGTAGGAGACGGCCCACTCTACAACGAAGTAACCGCGCAGCTCGAAAAGCTACACCACGAGGTGCACAGCTACAGGAAGGCAAGCGAAGAGGAAAAACTCGAACTACTCGCGCGCAGCAAGTACTACCTAAACCTCTCAGACGCCGAAGGATTCAGCATAGCAACCCTCGAAGCAATCCTATGCGGAGCAACACCCATAGTCCTCGACACAGGGCTCAATGCTGCAGTCGAAATAGTAGAAGAGACAGGTTGCGGCTACATAGCCAAAAACCTGAGAGAAATTGCGGAACAAGTAGCCAAGGAAACCAGTACCTGCACGCCCAATATATCGGGCTACACCATTCAGACTTTCGTCAACAATTACCTCAGATTTTTAGGAGAGCTTCAGACGATGAGAGTAAATGCGTGAAACCAGAATAATATTTTTAACGGACTACTTAACAACTAAAAGTGGCGGTGTAGGTTTTCTCTACGAAGTAATGAAAAAAATAGCTGGAAAATATCGCATAGATATAATTGCGGGGCGTGTTGAGGAAAGCCTCCAAAAGGAAGATTATGTAAGAATTTTGAATCTTAATGTGTACCGGGATGATCTTCCATCAGCACAACCCGAGAATGCAGTAAAATTTCTGAATTTATCGACGAAAATGCTCAAAAGAATAGTTAAGTGCACCGGTGAGGAAGAGTTAATCCTACACTTCAACAACCATTTTCCCAACTTAATACCCTGGTTTATTGTAAATAGTGTGCCAAAAGTATGTTCAATACATCACCTCGAAGAAACAGCGCAATTCTCCGGGGTGATACCCAAGCTCGCCAAGGTAGCGGTACAGGATGTATTCGAGGTCAACAGC
The DNA here is from genome assembly GCF_000015225.1 of Thermofilum pendens Hrk 5. Taxonomy (NCBI): domain Archaea; kingdom Thermoproteati; phylum Thermoproteota; class Thermoprotei; order Thermofilales; family Thermofilaceae; genus Thermofilum; species Thermofilum pendens. Next base: position 1,667,165 of record NC_008698.1, on the reverse strand, counting down.
CCCTGCACCGTCGTACTTACAGTCTCAAAGAGCGTCAGGCAAAAGCTAGCCTCGCTCAGAGCCGTGAGGAAGGGCGGCATCGTTGTGATCCCTCCGGGCATAGATACTGGGAAGTACCTCTCGGTACGCAGAGATCCAGAGGAAAACACCTTCATCATGGTGGGAAGGCTGGAGAAAAGGAAGCACTACGACCACGCGATAGTAGCCTTCAAAGCGGTAGCCAAGGCAGAGCCCAACGCCAAGCTTCTCATAGTGGGCGAGGGGCCTCTACGACCGTACCTAGCCCAGCTCATAAGAAAGTTTTCACTCGTTAGGAACGTTCAGTTGCTGGGATCAGTAAGCGAAGAGGAAAAGCTGAGTCTGCTTTCAAAAGCTCAGGCGCTGATCCACCTCGGGTACCCCGAGGGATTCGGCATCGTGCTCATAGAAGCGCTCGCCGCCGGAGTACCAGTAATAGCCTACGACATACCACCGCTCAACGAAGTCGTGGAGCACGGTGCAACAGGCATACTTGTGCCAAAGGATGACGTAAGAGTGCTGGCCAGAGCTATAGTCAGGTTCAACAGCTATACCTTCGAGGAGAAAACACTGAGAAAGAGAGCCGAGCGCTACGACATCAACATTATTGCAAGGGAGTTCGCCAGACTCTACGATACGCTAGCCTGCTGTAGGAGAAATAATGCTGGAAGTATTCAATGAAAATCCTTTACGTCAACCCAGCAAACATCGATTACCCAGGTGGCGGCGAAAGATTCGCAGTAGAAGTGCTAACGAGGCTCAGCAAAAGAGGGCACGAGGTCGGAGTCCTGCATATCAACTGGGCGCCGCACCCGGCTACCAGCGCGGGCAACGAGTCGAAGCTCCTAGACCGCGGCGCTGAGCTACACAAGTGCGGCTACATAAAACTGCCGAGAGGCTTCCCAGTAGTGGATCCCCGTTGCCTAGTCAAGCCCTCGAAGCAGTACGACGTCCTCTACATCCCCGCGTACTCCCCCAACGAGCTAACAGTATCCCTCCTGAAAAAGTCCAAGGCGCTAAGCGTGCCAGCAGTTGCCGTCTTCCACTGCATGCTCGCAGACAACGTCCTAGCGCGTCTCTACACCCCGCTCTACATAGCGGCGTTCAACAGCTTCGACAAGCTACATGTGCTCAACAGGTTCCAGCGCAACTTCCTAAAGAGCCACGGGATACCGGAGGAAAAGATCGAGTTCATACCCAATGGAGTGGATACGAGCACATTCCAACTGTGCAGGGACCCCTCTGCCTCCGAGGACTTTAATATCGTCTTTGTAGGAAGACTCTTAAAAGATAAAGGTGTAGACACCCTACTGCGAATTATTTACCTCATTAACGATGAGCTAAATTTACACGACGTGAAGTTTACAATAGTAGGTTCAGGCCCCCTCGAGGAAGACATTAAGAAGCTTGCTCAAAAATACCAAAATGTAGTATTCCTAGGATACGTGAAGCATGAAAACATGCCGAGCATTTATAGGGAAGCAAACTTGTTCCTACTACCCTCCAGATCTGAGGGTATGCCCCTAAGCCTTCTCGAGGCTCAAGCCTGCGGGCTACCTGCCGTCGCCTCAAAGATCCCTGGAGTACTCGACATAGTAAGGGATGGAGTAACCGGGAGGCTGGTCGACGCAGAGGACGTCCGTGGCTTTGTGTCAGCGATAGAAGAGTGTTACCGGCTTTGGGAAAGCTCGCCTCAAGAGTACTATAACTTGAACAAAAAAATTAGAGAATATATAGTTAGGAACTACGACTTAGAGGTAGTCGTGGGAAAAATAGAGAAAATGCTTCACGAAGCAATCTATAAGGTGCAAGTTTCGTGAAACAGGTACAGGAATTCTCGCATAAAGGAAAATACTGCAAAAAGCTTAGAATAGCATTCGTACACAACTACTACATCCACTATAGGGTTCCCCTATTTAAAGCACTAAGCAGAGTTTTTCATGTAAAATTCTTCTTCGATGATGTCTACGAATACGTGAAGAAACCGGAAAAAGAACTAGACTTCGTGATAAATAAAGGACCTAGGATAAAAGGGATAAGGCTTCCAGTCACACTTTTATTCCACTTGTTAAAGCAGAGACCACATCTAGTAATTGCCGGCGACTCAACGTACCCCAGCACGCTAATAGCCTTTCTTACCTCCAAGATGCTAAGAGCGAAGTTTATCCTGTGGGAAGAGAGGTGGTTCTGGCACAGCAGCCTCCTTTCAAATCTTCTATGGCCTTTCTCACGTACGGTGGCACTAAAAGCCGATGCGCTCATAGTACCTGGCACGCTATCCAAAGAGTTTTACAAGAACATAGGAGTCGAGAAGGGAAGGATTTTCGTAGCACCGAATGCAAGCTACGTCGACATAAACGAGGAAATTAAAAACAGGGCTAGAGCTCTTAGAAGAAAACTAGGCTTGGACAATAAGATCGTAGTACTTTACATTGGGAGAGTAATTCCTTTAAAAGGTGTCCACCTAATTCTCAAAGCTTTAACAAAAATAAATGAATATAACCTGCACCTGTTGATTCCCGGCACGTTCGTCGATCCTTGGTACAAGAGACTTCTTGACGATATTGTAAAGGCAAGCAAACTTGAAAGCAAGGTAACAATGCTTAGTCTTAAGTTCGTCAGGGTAGAGGACAGGGGAATCTACTACGAGCTAGCAGACATAGTTTGTTACCCTTCGTACTACGAGGCCTGGGGTATGGTGGTTAACGAGGCGGCATATGCCGGGAAACCGGTAATATCCACGAGAACGTGCGCCGCGGCATACGACATACTCTTCGGACATCCCGAACTCGTAATACCTCCAGGAAACGTTGAAGAACTAGCCAAAAGCCTAAAACTTTTAGCAATGGATGCCAATAAAAGAAAGGCTATCGGAATGGAATTGAAACGCTTAATAAGCGAGAAGTACTCCTACGAGGAAATGCTGAAAGGCTTCCTCAAAGCCATAAAATACACCTTGGTAAATCAGCTTACCGAGCAGTCACAAAACAAGCTAGATTAGTCGCATGAGAATTTTGCTTTTCCTCGGCTTCCCGAATCCGTTCCCAGGCGCGGCTTGGGCGAGGGTAGGCTTCTTTGCCGAGAAGTGGTCCAAGATGGGGCACTCGGTCGGGGTTCTAAGAATATTTACCCCTACAACCCTCAGCAAGAGGGGGCTAGAAGAATGGGAAGCATAAATAAGAATAAGAAAACGTTGCTGTTTATAAGTGCAATTGTAGGATCCACAGGAGATGTAATAAACGAGTGGCAAGTTGCAATGAGTCTTGCAAAGCATGCAAGGAACGTGTTTATTATCGCACCTGTAGGACTGAGGTACGTTATTAGCCGTGAGTATAAAAAATATCTACTTGATAGGCCTTCTAATACGAGAATAATCTTGCTTCCTTTTGCATTATTACCCTCGGATTTTTTATATTTGATGAACTTAATAATTTTTATATTTTACTCTTTGATGATATATATTTTAACGCTAACGCTTGATATGATGATACATTTTGATATAATCTATGTGAGAGACTCTAGGTTAGCATTACTGCTTGCATTTTCTCCACGCTTAGCGAGGAAATGTTTTGTAAAAATAGCCGCTATTCTTGAAGATGGAATTTACCAAGTACTGTTGCGACAGCTGACGTTAATGTTAATAAATTCTATTGACAGACACGTCTTAGAACGAACGGCGGGGATAATAACGCACTCGGCTGATTTTGCTAAGTCTCTTGTTCTTAGAAAGAAGGTTTTACCTAAAAGAATAATTGTAATACCTCCAGGTATAATGCTAAACACAGTAAAAATTGTAAGGCGCATATGCAGAAGGAAAACAAAAACGGAGAACGAGGTGACGGTGGGATTTCTTGGATTTTTAGCTCCATGGCAGGGTGTAGACATGCTGTGCAGTATAGTTGCCGAGCTCAATCGTTTAGGCTATAAGGCGAAGCTAAAGGTTGTCGGTGACGGTCCCTTAAAGCGCCAGCTCCTCAAGGAATGTACGAAGCTAGGAGTGCCTGTCGAAATAACAGGATTCGTTAGTCATCCTGTTGCCCTGTGCATAGCTAGAAGAGACTTCGATGTGATGGTTCTTCCTCGTGTATCGACAGAAACTACAGCAACTATTATGCCGATAAAGGTTATTGAGGCATTAGCCCTGGGAATACCTGTTGTAGCTACCGAGCTCCCCGTGTATGAAAGCTCGGCTTTTAGAGAAAAAGGGCTCTATACGTCAAGGAGGGATCCTAAGGCTTTCGCTGAAACTATTGCTAGGATTCTGCGCGAATCAGGTTCAGATACTATCAAGTTGCCTAGTTTTGATCTTTTTAAACCTTATCTATACGATTATAGTGTTAAGAGATTTATTGAATATGTTTCCGAGGGGTGAAAATTTGTCAGAGCGGACAATCGAAGTTGCTATCTTAATGGTACTTGTTGCCGTTTATGTTCTTTCAACTGCATATAAGTTAGGGGCATCTATTCCTGTAGCATTATTACTATTTTTAATTTTACCAAGCTTTTTCCTGTCGAAAATAATCCTACATAAAAATATATTTAAGGATGTTTACGGGACGCGCGCGGTTGGGAGAGACCATGGCGCGTCGCGTCGTTATCGACTGCAGGCACATAATAGACGCGGTAAAGGCTAGCAAAGCCGGCTTCAAATACTACGGCTTAGGCATATACACCGAGTAACTGTAGTGCTGAGATGCCCAAGGATTCGCTTTCGAGCTTTCCGTCGCCGAGTAGCCCGGGTTGTGGGGCTGGTGGCTTTTCTAGCAGTTTTCTGTACTCCTGTACGAGCCTAGCTGGGTTTGCGTCGGCGCGCGAACAACTCTAAGTTCTCTATCATTACAGTGAGGCAATGATGAAGCGCACGAAGAAGAGCGTAAAGCCTTTCTGTGCATACGACGGGGGAGCAGGGCAAAAATTCATATAATGTGCGCTAATTAGACAGTTGTTTATGTTGAAGAAGGCTGTGATCACAGCTGCCGGCTTGGGCACGAGACTACTGCCCATCACTAAAGAGCTACCTAAGGAGATGTTGCCACTTTTCTCAGTGTCGGACAACGCTGTAGGCCTTAAGCCGATCATACACATTGTTTTCGAGTCGTTGCTCGGTGTGGGGGTCTCAGAAGTGTGTTTTATCGTTGGCAAAAGCAAGCGTGCTATTGAGGACTACTTTACTCCCGATGCAGACTTCATAGAGGTGCTCCGGGCTAAGGGGGTCGAGAATAGGGCTAACGAGCTGATGAAGTTCTACTCCGCGATCCGCAATGCGAAGATATTTTTTATAAATCAGCCTGAGCCGCGTGGCTTTGGCGACGCCGTGCTCAGGGCTGAGCCCTTCGTGGGGGCTGATCCCTTTATCGTCCATGCAGGCGACGATGCCGTGATTAGCGAGGGGCACAACCATTTGAGGAGGCTCGTTAAGGTATTTCAAGAGTACGATTGCGACGCTACATTGCTCGCGGAGGATGTCGAGGATCCGCGGGCTTACGGCGTACTCAGGGGCAAGGTTGTGAACGATTACGGAAGCATATTACGCGTCCTAGATATTATCGAGAAGCCGAGAGAACCCCCTACAAATATAGCCGCTATAGCCGTCTACGCGTTTAAGCCCAAGATATTCTCGTATTTAAGGAACGTTAAGCCTGACAGCGGTGGAGAGGTTCAGCTCACAGCGGCCATTAAGGCTATGATCGATGACGGATGCGATGTCTGCGCCGTAAAGCTCAAGCCTGGCGAGAGGAGGCTCGACGTGGGGACTCCACAGAGCTATTGGAAGGCACTTTATGAGAGCTACCAGCTGGCGGTGCGCAGGATGCTGGTCTCGGTGATGAGCGATGGATAGAGTGGCAGTAATAGGCCTCGGTTACGCGGGTCTGCCCTTTGCCGTTGCCCTAGCCCACCGGGGGTTCAAGGTAGTGGGAGTAGATACTGATGAGGAGAAGGTCGAGCTGATAAATAAGGGCGTGAGCCCGGTGTATGAACCAGCCCTCAATGATTATTTGAAAGGTGTCTTAGAGAGAGGTCTTTTCAAGGCCACTACCAGCGTCGCCAAAGCTATTGAGGAATCGGACGTGGTGTTTGTGTTCGTTGGCACGCCAACGAAAGCCGACGGGTCGCTAGACTTGACGCAATTGGAAAACGCCTCAGAGGACATTGGCAGGGCGCTAAAGGATGAAGGTGGTTACAAGCTTATCGTTGTTAGGAGTACGGTTCTCCCGGGGACCACTGAGGGCGTAGTTAAGAGGATCATTGAGGAGAGATCCGGTAAGATATGCGGCAGAGACTTTGGCCTATGCATGAACCCGGAGTTCTTAAGAGAGGGCAAGGCCCTCTACGACATCTTTAACCCGGCTAGGATCGTCATTGGTGAGTACGATAAGAGAAGTGGTGACATCCTTGAGAGCGTATACAGAAGGTTCCACGGCGAGAAGATGCCGCCGGTTATCAGAACAAGTATTGTTAACGCTGAGCTGATAAAGTACGCGGCAAACGCTTTCTTAGCCATGAAGGTTAGCTTCATTAATTTGATAGCCAGAATCGCACAACGCCTACCTCGAGGGGACGTTATTGAGGTCGCCAGTGGCATAGGTCTGGATCCTAGGATAGGCAGGGATTTCCTCGATGCTGGCCTCGGCTTCGGGGGTTCGTGTCTGCCTAAAGATTTGAGGGCGTTAATAAAACTGGCGAAAAGCCTAGGCGTTGACGCCAAGCTTCTCGAAGCGATTCTCGAGGTTAACGAGACGCAAATAGACGAGGCTTTAGAGCTCCTCAGAAGGGCTCTCGGGGACCTTAGGGGTAAAAGAATAGCTGTCCTCGGCTTAGCATTCAAGCCCGGTACTGACGATGTGCGTGAAAGCCAGTCGATAAAGCTGGTGAAGAGGCTTGCCAAGGAGGGAGCTGTGTTGCATGCCCATGACCCCTTGGCCCTTGATGCCGCTAAAAGAGTCCTCCAAGGTATTGGAAACGTTGCGTTCTTCAGCGACGTCTACGAGTGTGCGAGGAGATGCGATGCTATCGTTGTAGCCACTGACTGGGGCGACTACAGGAATCTGTGCTTTGAGCGGTTGGGAGAGACCATGGCGCGTCGCGTCGTTATCGACTGCAGGCACATAATAGACGCGGTAAAGGCTAGCAAAGCCGGCTTCAAATACTACGGCTTAGGCATATACACCGAGTAACTGTAGTGCTGAGATGCCCAAGGATTCGCTTTTCGAACTTGCGAAAGAATTCCTTTTTTGCATACGATAACTAAAAATGTTTAAAACGCATGCTTAAAATTAAAGCTTTAACTTCAGAAAAAATGTTTGTAGCTTTTCTTGTAATAATATATTCATCTGTATACTTTGCTCTCTCTCCTGGTCGTGATGTTCTAACACCAGATGAGCTCGTGTATCTGAGCAATGCTCAGGATTTCTTGCGCTACGGAATACTGTTACCCTTCGACTACGACCCCGTGAGACCTTACACGGCGGTAGTTAAGGGTAGACTACTATGGCAACTGTACCTCGCATTCGTCGAGGCGGCGTCAGGAACCGCTGTACCCCCAGCACCGGTAGTCAACCTCCCCTTCCTCCTCGTCTACCTTGCGTCCACCTACATGTTAATACGGGAACTTGTAGATTTTCCAGAAGCGCTGATCCTGTGGACCGCGGTCGCATTTAACCCGTTCGCCGTAGTGTACTTCAACTTTTACTTGACGGACTTCGCGTTTGCATCGCTATCCCTACTCTCGATCTACTACCTTATATGGTCCCTTAGAAGATGGGCCAAGCTCACAGGGATCCTCAAATCTTACATAGTAGCAGCCTTAGCCCTATTGGTAAAACTTAACATGCTTCTAGTAATTGCTCATTGGATTCTCTTAGTCGTAGTCTTTGCATGGAAAAAGTATTGGCGCCTCTCAAAGTGGCACAAGACACTTTTCATAGTTGCAATTGCTCTTCCCGTAGCCTACGAGCTCCTTCTAGACGTCCCGGCACACATAACGTACTACGTACTTCACGACCTGAACCTCAACAGGGTGTTTTCTCGATACGTTTTCGTGTCCCCGCTCGGGCTTCTGGTAAACTTCTTTTATAAGACCCCCTTCTCTCCCGGAAGGCTGTGGTACGATATACCCATACACGAAAAATACCTCTACCTCGTGAACACGCTGAGCGTCGATGTGTACAGCCCGCTCCTCTCCTCGCTAGCGTTGCTCTCCCCCCTTCTCTTCTGGAAAGAACGCAGGCACGGCATAATGTTATCACTCTTGTTATTCCTTCTTCTTCCAGTGTTCTATTTTCATATACTCAACGGAAACCTCTGGGATCTAGCTCGTAACAGCCTTTTAGCCTTCGTAATCTTGGAAGTAACGGGCCTTACTGCCCTCTACGCAGTTACGCGGAGCAATACCCAAGTAGTCGTCGCGGCTTTCGTAGCATCTCAGTTACTGCTCTACGCCGAGTACATCGTAAGCCTTAATTACAAGGCAACCTTCCAGGTACCAGGCTCATCTCTCTACAACTTCCTAGAACGTACGCTTTGGGTGAACGGCCTCGTAGCCTCTGCTCTTATGCTCCTCGTAGTAGAGAAAGTGCACTCGAGGATTCCTGTGAGAACACAGCGTGCCATAGCCCTGGTCTTAGTAACAGTACTTCTGCTTGCCAATTCATACGAAACCTTTAGGGTAACCTTCGAGAAAAACGCTTACCTAAGGCAACACGGCGTGCACGAGCTTCTGGCAAAGCTCGGCGAGGCAAACTGCGGGTCCTCCATTGTGTTGACAAATATACCGCAACTGAAGCTCTACCTGCCGCCGGGCATCGTCGTGGTGAACTCTCCTCTTTCTCAGAGAGAAGCACAAGTATTGCTAGGCTCGGGGCTCGAGGTGTGCGTTGCTTTCACGAGCAACGTCATTCCATCCTGGGTAAGTTACCGCGTCGGGGCTTACAACTACATGAAATCGATGTTTTCATGCAGGAATATCCCCGGCCAAACATGCGGGGCAAACTATACAGTTACCATTTTTGAGGGAGAACGCTTAAAGCAGAGCCCAAGCAGCGTGAAATTAGAGTATGCAAAACTAGAAGTCGTAGTAAACGCCAGCGGCATTAGGCAAAAATACGTCGTCACGCTAGGAGTAAATTCGGAGGAACAGTACAACAACACGCTAATCATACTGCAGGGACTCGATAGCGTCTCAAGAGTCGTCGTCATGAACATCGTGCAAGGGCTCAACGAGGTAAAGGTAGAGATTCCAAGTAAAGTTAGAGATCTCGACATAGGCATATTCTTTTCAAGAAAACTCGAGATTACGGTACTGCACCCGCAGAGCAGAAGCATACTACTAAAAACTCTGCTATACCTGCGGGAGTAAAGAAGAATGCCAAGGAATGTTCCTCGTAAAAAGCTAAGAATTTTAATCATAACTTCTTTTGATCATCCCCGGCTAAGACTGGAGGCGGAGGCTCTTAGAGAAGTGTTTCTCGTGGACTACATTTACTTAAAACCCTTATCGGAGATTTTATCAAAGAAGCAGTTGTTCAAATTGTTACTTTCCAGTTTACCGTTGCTATTAAAAAATGAATTTTCATTGAGAATTCCGCCGATCCCGGTAAAGCTGTATCGCGCGCGGTTAATAATGTGGAATATGCCGTAAAGCCAGCTTTCTATGATGAGAGTGTATCTCTGCCATTGTTTTTCAAAATATTATAGCGCTTACATTCTGGTGTTGCTTAATATTTGGATATAAGCTATAAAAGAAGGCGGAAGAAGCGTGAATCTCGTCGATGCGATTAAGAGGATGGTTGTATACCAGAGCAACGAGGCGAAGAAGGATGATGGAGGCAGGAAGTAGTGACATATCGGTTGCTATAGTTTCGTCTGTTGTAGGTAAGTCGCCTAGAGAGGTTACTTACTCGTTTGTTTTCGACGAAGCTTATAGACTGGTGCAAAGAGGAGTGAACGTCCATGTAGTGCGGGCGGCAGTAGAGGAAAGCTCTTCCTCTTATGGTATCAATTTCCATGGAATAAGAAGACGCGTTGATGCAGAAGCATTTGTAGAACTTCTGAAGAACCTTCCGCTGTACTCTCCGTTTGCTCTTCTAAGGAATCCCTTAATGCTTTACTGGGAGAATCTCTACGCTTTAAACATATCCAACGTTGTTGAGAACCTTCGTATCGATCTCATTCATGCTCACTTTGCCTATCCAGAGGGTTTCTCAGGGTTGATAGCTAAACGCAGGACTAAGAAGCCTCTAGTGGTTACTCTGCATGGATACGACATTCTTGTGGAACCATCTGTAAAATACGGTATTAGACTTAGCAAGCGGTACGACGCTTTGGTACGCGAAGTCCTTGTGAACGCAGACGCGGTAATCGTAGCTAGTAGAGCTGTTTTTGAGGAGGCTGTGAAGTTGCGTGGACGGAAAAGCGGTACGTACTTGGTACATAACGGTGTTGACATCAAAAGGTTTAACCCGAACCTTAACGGCTCTCTTATTCGTAAAAGGCTTGGTATAGAAAACAAGTTTGTGGTGTTTAGTGCTCGTCATCATAGACCTGTGTACGGCCTTGAATACCTGATAAAAGCAGCGGCCCTGGTGGTGAAACTTAGAAGCGATGTTGTCTTTGTAATTGGTGGTGAAGGTCCTTTAAGAACATACCACGAAAAGCTTGTTGAAATGTTAAACTTGGAAAACAATGTAATTTTTACTGGCAGGATTCCGCGGGACGAGATGCCTCACTACTATGCAGCAAGCGACGCTGTGGTGGTTCCTTCGTTGCAGGAGGCATGGAGCCTTGTCGTGACCGAGGCTATGGCATCGGGTAAGCCCGTTGTGGGTACGAGAGTTGGGGGGATAGTGGATCAGATAATTGACGGCTATAACGGATTCCTAGTTCCGCCTAGGGATCCAAAGGCTATAGCCGAGAAGATTCTCTGGCTCATCGACAACCCTGACGAGGCTAAAAGGATGGGTATGAACGGCAGAAGATTAGCTGAGGAGAAGTTCGATATTGAAAAGAGAATCGAAAAGATAATTGGTATATATAAAGAGCTTGTAGGGTAGCGCTATGAAGAGGAGGTTAGGGCTCGTCGCTGGGAGGGTCTTCCTGTGGATGAGGATTTTCAGGTCTTTTAGAGGGCTCACGTTTAGGAGTGCGGTAAACATTCCTCTGTCCGCGGCTGTGGATCTGCTGGCTTCTCTCGTAACAACGCCCAGCAACCCTAGGATGCTTTTCAGCGGCTTTTACCTCGTAAAAGAACTAGGTGTGGTGGTTTTCGTTCGAGGAGGGACGGAGGACTTGTACTATTTACTTCCGGGTCGAGAGGGACCCGTAGATGAGTTCATACGTTCAGCCCTGTCGCCGGGAGACGTTTTCGTGGATGTCGGCGCGAATGTAGGTTACTACACTCTCCTGGGTGTGTTGAGAGGTGCTAGGGTTGTAGCCATGGAACCTGTGCCGCAAACGGTAGCTGTGCTGAAAGCTAATCTCCGGCTTAACGGCTTTTCCGGTGTCATAGTAGTCGATAAGTGTGCGTGGAGCACGCGAGGGCGCGTGACGCTATTTGTTCCCTCTGGGCGCTATTACGGGTTGTCATCTGCTTACCATGACAGAGGCGTAAAGGGTTCTTTAGTCGGGGTGGAGGCTGTCAGGTTGGACGACGTGCTAAGGGGATTCGACCGTATAAGGCTTGTTAAGCTGGACGTCGAGGGTGCGGAGTATGACGTTTTGAAGGGCATGGAGAGCGTCTTGGAGAGAGTCGATTTTATCGTAGTGGAAGTATCCCGCAGAGCGAAGGACATTATCTGCTTGTTGAAATCCCACGGCTTTAAGGTGAGGAGGATGGGCTTTACTACATACGTTTTGGCTCAAAGGATCTCATCTTCTCATTAGCTCTGAAATAGTTTTCGTTATTCGCTCGGCGGCTTTTCCGTCGCCGAGTAGCCCGGGTTGTGGGGCTGGTGGCTTTTCTAGCAGTTTTTTGTACTCCTGTACGAGCCTGGCTGGGTTTGCGTCGGCGAGTCTGACCCATTCGGCCTGCACGAGCTCTATCCATTCCGTTCGGTCGCGTAGGACTATCGCTGGCTTTCCTAGAAGGTAGGCTTCTCGTTGCACCCCTCCCGAGTCTGTGACGACGAGTTTTGACCCCGTGACTAGTCTGAGGAAGTCTACGTAGCCGAGGGGCTTCGTGGCTACGAGGTTGGGGTTGCTGTATAGCTCTTTTTCTAAACCTGCTTCTTCTGCTCTGCTCCTTGTGCGGGGGTGGATGGGGAAAACGACCTTCGTGAGTGCCGCCAGTTCTTTGAGGCACTTGATTACTTCTGCTAGCTTTGCTGGGTCGTCGACGTTTTCGGCGCGGTGGATTGTCGCCATCACGTACTCCCCCTCCAGTAGCCCCAGCCTTCCGAGTATGTTGGATCTCTGTATGCTTTCTATCCATTTTTGGAGCACGTCCACGTGGACGTCGCCTGTGAGGAAGACTTTTCCGGGCACGTTTTCTTTCAGCAGGTTGTCCCTGGCGGAGGGGGTCGGCGCGAAGAGGAGTGCTGACACGTGGTCGACGACTCTCCTGTTTATCTCCTCCTGCATTTTCATGTCGTGCGAGCGTAGCCCTGCTTCTACGTGTGCCACTGGGTAACCGGCTTTCGCGGCGGCGAGGGCGCCGGCGAGCGTGCTGTTTGTGTCGCCGTAGACGACCACCACGTCGGGGTTTATGCTCTTCAAGTGCTCCTCGGCTTTCTTGACTATCTCGCCGACCTGGTAGCCCTGGCTCCCCGACCCGACGCCGAGGTGTATGTCTGGGTCGCGGAGTCTCAGTTGCTCGAAGAATACCTTCGACATCTCGTAGTCGTAGTGCTGGCCCGTATGGATGACTGTGTGCTCGAATTCTCTGTCGAAGGTCTCTGCGACCGCGGCTAGCTTCACGAAGTTGGGGCGCGCACCGACTATTGATACAACTTTGGTCATTGCGTGGTTGTTGTTTTTTGGAATAATATTTGTGTTTTCGCCTCGGTGCCTGCGATTTTGAAACAAGGAACTGTATAGTTCGGGTTACCAATCTTACGCCTAGCCGTCGGTGGTGGGCGGATTTTGTGCTCCCAGTGCTGTGTCTCTCGATATAGCCCTTAATAGCGTTGTGGTATAGTCTTCGTGGAAAAACAAAAGAATAACGAAAAGTTTGAAAAAATTTCGGAAAGAAATAAGAAAAAAAATATATGTTAGTTAAGCACAAATAATACTGCTATGGGGAATAAGAAAACAATCGCAGGACAAAAGCTAGTAGCAGTTGTACTAGCGGCAGTGTTGCTGTTCTCTTCTCTTCCAGTAGTAGCATTTCCACGAGAAACACAGCCTTTAGACAACGCGGGTATTCCATCCGGAGTCTTCGTGGGCAACTTTACTGCTGGTGGTGAGCAAGTAAGGGCATCCACGGTAGTGTTTAAGAAGGGTGTCTCGGAGAACATAGTTTCCAAGGCTTACGGCGAAGTGTTGAAAATGTATACCTTTGAGCGTACACTTTCTGTTGCTAACGGGAAACAAGTGAAGGTGAGAGAGGTTAAGGTTTCTAGGCTTGTGATGGACAAGCAGGGCCGCTATATGTTCAGGGTTGCTGAGAAGCCGGAAGTTGTTAAGCAGGTTCTGCGTGCGTATGGTGACTACGTGGAGGCTGTTGTTGCGAAACCTGTTCCTCGAACCTTTGAAAGGTTACCAGAAATCGACAATCTGCCTAAGCTGCCAAGTCCTGCACCTACAAACGTAATTATTGGGCAATTAATAGGTGCAGCGCAGGTACGTTCAGTCTACGGTGTCAACGGCTCTGGTGTGAACATTGCGATAGTAGATACGGGTGTTGACTTTGGTCATCCAGATTTGACTTCGGCACTCGCGTACTGGAGTGGCACTTACAAAGGTGAGTGGGTAGTAGAGCCGCTGGTCTTCGACGCTGATGAGTCTCAAGTGCTTCTTTTCCAGGATGTTCAGCTTGTTAACTCTACTCATGTCTATGTCGGTGGCAAGAGTTACACCACGCTTATACCCTGGCCTGTAGATATCTATCCACCCTACGACTACTACAGAATCCCATTATCTGTGTATAACATGGTGTCTCAGCCTGGTGGCGGGCTTAGGTTTGGTGTCACGTATCTATGGAGGTATGACGGCATACGTATCGTCGGCGTGTTGCTAGTAAAGCCGTACACCTTTGGTTACTACGCCTACGCACTTATAGACGTTAATAATAACGGCAGGTTTGACGACGAGGTGGCACCACCAATTGATCCCTATGGGAGGGGTAGTGTTCTGAGGTACTCAGCGAACAGGGTTATCGCGCCTGATTACGACAGAAATGGTTTTCCTGACGACTCTTTCGGCGTTGCCGGCGGCTTCTTCTATGATTGGTGGTGGTACTTCAACTATCCTGCGGAGATTTTCCCTGGCTGGGATAGACAGGGCCGTTGGCTTAGCATTTTCTACGACTTTTACGGTCATGGTACTTCGTGCGCATCGGCAGCGGCGGGACGTGGCGTCGTAGCGTATAACGTAACTGGGCTGGGCGTGGTCAAGCTTACCGGCATAGCGCCCGGAGCCAAGATAGTAGGCGTTAAGGCTCTGTGGATCGGGAACGTCGAGGTCGGCATGCTGTGGGCGGCGGGCTTTGATGTTAACCCATACGATGGGAAATTCTACTACACTGGTAGCAGGAGGGCGCATATCATAAGTAACAGCTGGGGTACCTCGTACTTCACCTACGACGTAGGAGCTTTCGGCTACGACCTGGAGTCCGTGTTCGTTGCGGGTCTCTCTATGCCAGGCTTCCTCGACCCGAGGTACCCCGGTATTTTGATAGTGCAGGCCGGCGGCAACGGTGGCCCTGGCTACGGTACCATAACGTCCCCCGGCGCGTCTCCCGGAGTATTAACAGTAGGTGCCTCCACCTCGATGCACTTCGCCTACGTACTATCGAAGCAGGGTTACGGCTCTGTCTTCATGTCTGGAGGGGGCTGGGCTTTCGACGAGGTTGTGAGCTGGTCGTTGCGCGGGCCCACTGTTGCTGGCTACGTTAAGCCGGACGTGGTAAACGTGGGCGCCTTCGGCTTCACAGCGGCTCCTGTAACCGTGAACTACACCATATTCGGCGGTACTAGCTACGCTACCCCGCTCACAGCCGGTGTTGCGGCGCTGGTGTACCAGGTTCTGCCCACGGCGGATCCCGACCTCGTGAAGAGCATAATAGCGTCTACTGCCCAGGGAGTAGGGTACGATGGTCCGTCCCAAGGCTTCGGCCGCGTAAACGCATTCTACGCTGTGTCTTTAGCGAGATTGCTTGCTGGTAAAACAGCGGCTAAGTACGAAATTCAGTTTATGAGTAACTCTCTATGGTCTGCCTACTCCTCTAAAGCGGCTAGTACCTGGTACTGGCAGTGGTGCGACAATATCGCTGCGTACATGCTTTGGTGGGCTGGTACCGAGCTATCTCTCCCAAGCTGTAGTATGCCGTCTGCGGTAGCATCGAGAATTGGTGGTTCGCTGTTCTTCGGTGACGTACCGGTCGGTGGCAACAAAAGTATCACACTGACTGTTAAGAACCCAACAAACAAGACTGTTTCCGTCTCCCTGTCTCCACGGATATTTAAGCTGACGAATACCACGGTGCTGAGCAGGTCTCTTTCGCTCTCGCCTGGGACAAGCTACAATAGAACTTACTGGGTCTTCACCGCTGCTAACCTGACGTCCACGTTGCGCTTCATGGAGGTCGTGGCTACTATCCCGTTCTCCAAGTTCGACTCGAACTACAACTATCGGCCGGACGTGAGGGTGAGGGTGTGGATCCACATCTGGAGGAGCGATACCAACGCTAACGGCGTCCCGGATCCAGACGAAATGGTACTCGTGAACTACGGCGCCGCCTGGTCTAACTGGAACCTAGCCACGATGAGCAACCCGGCGGGTAGGCTAAGCGCGGGAGGCTTCAAGGGGATAGTAGTCACGGTAGACCTGGTAAGGGGTCCCGACGCGCCGAGCTACGTACCACCGATACCCGTCACAGTCACAGTTAACTACGTGGACACGGCTGGCGATAGCTGGGTCTCTGTCTCGCCGAGCACGGCTACGATCTCACCTGGTGGCTCGCAGACCTTTACGCTAACTCTCAAGGTTCCAAGCAATGCTGTGCCCACGACGTATATTGGCGAGGTTGTTGCAGTGAACAACGTTACTGGTCACGCAACGGCGATACCGTACTCGTTCAACGTGTATACTACGGTTGGAGCTTCCTCTGTAAACCTGGTTACAGGTGTTAACGGCAGGTGGCCTAGTGCGTTCAGCATTAGGGGTGCTAACGACTGGGGTTGGAGGTACGAGTCGGGCGACTGGCGCTTGTTCCACGTTAAGCCCGGCGTGCCGAACGGTCTAGCTTTCGAGTTCGAGGCTGGCTGGTCTCTGCCTGATACCTCGCTAATAGCCTACGCCGTTGGACCCGACGGCCAGTTCGCGGGTGCCTACTTCGGTCAGGGTGCTTCGTGGCATCGGTACTTGGGAGGAGGGCTTTTCATGTGGTTTGATACGGGCGCGGGCTCTGTGCAGAACGCTAAGCGCGTAGTGATATTCCCGGCTATCGACTACCGTACATGGCTGTACCCGCACGGCAAGCCTGAGAGCGGTGTGTTCACATTTGTAGTGAGGAGCGCGCTGTTTGACGCGTCGGCTGGGGCTTCCGAGATTATCTCGGCGAAAGCAAGGGTGCTACAGGCTCAGCAGAAGCTTCCAGCGTCCGTTACTGGTGGTGGCACGTTCGTGATAAGGTACTCACTTCCGTACATTGTGAAATATATCTCTGCTGGTGCGTATAGACCGATGACTCCGTGGCTCGACTACGATCAGAGATACACGCCGGGGATCACTTCTATCTCGCCGTCCTCGGTCTCTGGACCCTATCCGTCTGGAACTGTGTTTACATTCTCCTTTATGGTGCAGAACTACGGTGCTGAGGGTCAGAAGTTCGATGCCGTTGCTGGCTTCCTTGTAAGTCTCCCGTCGCTACCGGTGTACTACAGGGACTATGGAGGTAGCTACGTAAAATGGACGGACTGGTATCTATTAGAGGACTGGATTAGAGTATCTAAGTAAAAAATAAATTTTTTTACATTTTTAAAGCCTACGGTTTGAGGACTGTTGGTTCTGTCTTGCTGTCTCAGGATTTGTAGCTTAGCTCCATGGAGTTCATGGTGTAAGTACTACACATGCAAGAGGATGTCGAGGTACGAGTTCGCCGTTAGGCTTGCCGAGAGGCTTGGCTACTCGGCTGACCTCGTGGATGCTGTGAGCGCGGCGGAGATGAAGGGGTGGGTGGCTAGGAGGCCTAGGGATTCGAGCCTTGATACTTCGAGGGCGAGGGGTATTCTTAGGACGAGGTTCTACGATACTGGGCTTGCGCTGGACATGTTTGCCGAGGAGTGACGTGGGGGTGTGTCTGGTGCCGTTTAAGTCGTTTAGGAGGCTTGAGATTCCGGACGTGGTGCTCGTCGAGTACGCGGTTTTCCCCGATGAGAGGGGTTTCTTCGCGGAGCTGTACAAGAGGACTGAGTTCCTCTCGGGGGGTGTGCCGTACGGCTTTGTCCAGGTGAATCTTAGCTTTTCGAGGGCTGGGGTTGTTAGGGCTCTTCACTACCAGCTTAAGCCGATGGAGCAGGGGAAGCTTGTGTACGTGGTGAGTGGTAGGGTTTTCGACGTGGCGGTGGATATTAGGAGGGGGTCGCCGTGGTTTGGGAGGCATGTGTCTGTGGTGTTGGAGCCGGGCTTCGCGCTTTGGGTTCCTCCGGGCTTTGCTCACGGTTTTCAGGCTTTGGAGGATTCTTTCTTCCTCTACTTCGTGACGAAGGAGTATAGTCCTCAGCACGAGAGGTGTATTTTCTGGAGGGATCCTGATCTCGGGATTAGGTGGCCGAGGGTGGAGGGGGCTGTGGTGAGTGGTAGGGATTCGAGGTGCCCGTTGTTCAGGGAGGCTGAGACGAACTTCGAGTACCCGCTGTAGCCGCGGGCTACGTAAAGCTAGCGGGGGAGCGGGTGTCTTTCTTCTTCGATTTTTTGGACTTCTCAGCTTCTTCTAATTAGGCTTTTTCGGCTTCGGTTGGCTTTTTCTCCTAGTGTTCTTCGTTCTTTGCTCAGCTCTTTAGCAGTAGTGCTGAACGAAATCGATCAACCTTTGTGCTACGTCATCGGAAAGACCTATGACCTTAGTAAGTTCGATGAGGGTGTCCTCGGGCGCGAGCTTCTTGTCCCGTAGAGCCTTAAGCAGGTAGTTCAGGGCTGCCTTAAGCTTACCGTACTCGCCTTTGGGCAACTGCTGAACCCAAGTCTGTTTTTTGAGGCTTTCCCAAGCCTGCCTGTAGAAGCCGTAGTTCTTCTCGTACTCGCTCCTCAGAGTGGCTACAAGCTGAGCGATAAGTCCTTCGGGTGCATTGCCGCCGAACAGCCTGTACATCTTATACTCGTACTTTAGCGGGCTACTTGCACGGTAGCTCTTCTTTCTTGCCATACCTAAGCAACTAAAAAGCAGGCTCGTATATATTACTTCGTTACTTAATACCACTTTTAAGGACGTATGCGCGAGGCTAGCGGAGCTACCTGAGTAGGTCTCTTACCTTATTCTCTTCAATTTCTACATCTTCTCGGGATGCTTGGCTACGCGTTTTCACCGTGATTTGCGGTTTTCATCGATTATCTCAGCCCACGCGCGGGGGTCTATCTTGTCTTTCAGCGTGCTGGCAAATTCGTCGAGGGCTTTTCTCAGCTCTTCTTCGCCGGTTTTCTCCGCGGTCGGCGCCTTCCCGGTGGGCTTGGATACTTTTGCGCCGCGCTTTTCGAGTATCTTTTTAACCCGGTTGGGGACCTTCGCGCTAGTGGTGTTCAAGCGTTGCCACCTGTGGGCGTGGTGTGTCGGTGCGTGTGGTGTTAAATGTTTTTGGCGGGGCTTTGCCCGTACTTTTCGGCGAGTTCTTCTTCGAGTATTACGTTGTGGGTGGGTTCTCCTTGCTTCTTGAGGAACCCTACCAGGTGGACGTCCCTGGTGAGGAAGAGTAGGCCTCTGGTTAGTGATGTTGTGTAGAGTAGGAGGTCTATTAGGTCTCTGTGGCCTTTCCTTCTCAGCTCGAGCGCTTTCATAACTCCCTCCACTGTCGGGCTTTCCTCTATGAACTCCTCGAAGATGGATGCAAGGCCTGCGAGTGCTCTACTGCTGTTGTACCCAACCCTGCTCAGCTTGCCCACGATTTCTAAGATATTGAACTGCGTGTAGTAGTACTCGGCAACACCGCTGTCGCGGAGCTTCTTTAGTAGAGCTAATGTACCCTCTACACCCTCGACGTTCACACCGACTATAGGCAACAGGTACGTCGAGTCCAAGAGTATCCTAATCCTGGCCGAAGAGCTCATCTTGGAGCTCCTCCGATTCCTTTTCGAATTCCTCAAACGTGGTTTCGGCGAACTTGGAGCCGTGTAGTGCGAGCTCGAAGGGGTCAGGCACGGGCTCGATTATTATGCGGTGGCCCTCGACCCTGAGTTTCAGCTTGGAGCCCTCCCTGATTCCAACGGCTTTGGCTATGCTTTTCGGTATGTATAGGGTGTTCTTTTTGCTGAGCCTTACTCTGACCTCGGATATCATAATTTTCTCAGATACCATCTTGTTACTCAGAAATATAAGGTTTTCCGAGCACACAAGGTTGAGCCAATAGCGCAGACACTAGCCGGGGATCTGGGTGCTCAGAAATATAAGGTTCGGGTGGAAAGGTATTTCAACGCCGGAGTTTATTGTGGAGTGGGGCGTGAGCGTCGTGGGAGCTCGCAAGAAGGTTGTTGTCGAGGTGCCTTGCTTTGTCGGCGAGGAGGATGTGGTTAGGGCTGTTGAGGAGGTTTTGTGCGAGAAGTATGGCGTTGTGGCTGTGGATGCTCTTAGGAGGAGGCTGGGGGTGACGGAGCTCAGGGAGGACGTACCCGTGTATGAAGACGTTGCCGTGTTGAGGGAGAAGGAGGGGAAAAGAGTTGTGTCTAGTCAGGAGTAGGAGCGGTGGATGCAAGCGTAATTGTAGAACTATGAAAAGTTACGCGCGCGTAGCCGCTTGATCCGCGGTGGGCATGTCTTCGCGTGCTCGACCGAGGGTGCTTGGTCGCGGCGCCCGCGTTGATTGTAAAAAGCTACGAGCTAGCTTATAGTGGGGGTGCCTTGAGTAGTTGCGTGGTTGCTAGGGTCGAGGTGTGCAATCTTCGCGATAGGTCTAGGTGTGCTGGCTTCGAGCTTTTGGTCGATACGGGCTCTATGTATACGTGGATTGAGGGTGGCAGGTTAAGGGGGCTGGGCATTGAGCCTACGGGTAGGAGGGTGTTCGGGACGATTGGGGGTAGGGTTGTTGAGCGCGAGATCGGTGAGGCCGTTATTGGGTGCATGGGTGAGAGGGCGACGTGTATTGTTGTTTTCGCTAGGGAGGGTGACGCGGAGGTTCTGGGTGTCACGGCTCTCGAGAACTTGGCACTAGAGGTTGACCCTACGACGAAACAGTTTAGAAGGGTTGAGGCGGTGCCGGCGCTCTGACTGTCCGGGTAGCTGTGTGTCGGCGCGTTGCCTTACGTTCTGGCGTTTCAGTCTACTATCGAGCCGTAGACTACGTCGATGCCGAGTTCTCGTGCTGCTTCGATGGCTTCCTTCGCGGCGTTCACTGCTACGATGATTCTCCTGGTCGGCGTTCTGCCTATGATCTTGGATACGATGCCGCACTTCTCGTTGAACCAGTACACGTCGTCTACTTCCAGGAGGCTTTTCACCTCGATGAAGTAGACGCTGGTGTCGTGCATGTATATGTCTAGCTCTATCCTGGCGCCTCTCCTGTAGTACTTCCCGTCTATGTCGACGTACGTGTACTTTTCTATCTTGCCGACGTCCTTCACGCCGAGTCCTAGCAGCGCGTCTTTGTACAGCTCGTAGACGAGCTTCTCGAGGTCCCTGCCCCACCTCCTGCCGATGGACCCTACGGCGGCCTTCAGCTCTCCCACGCTCTTGGTCAGCTCTTTCAGCCTCTCGGAGTGTTCTTCAAGGATTCTAGAGTGATTTCTGACCTCCCTGGTTAGCTCCTCTAATCTCTTGGAGTGCTCTTCGAGGACTCTGGAGTGATTTCTGATCTCTCCGGCCAGTTCTTCTATTCTCCTAGAATGCTCTCCAAGGACTTTCGAGTGTTCTTCGAGGATTCTGGAGTTATTTCTGACCTCCTTGGTTAGCTCCTCTATCATCTTGGAGTGGTCCTCTATGGCTCTGAGCGTGCTTTCGAAGCCTGTCTTCATGTACTCGGCGAGCACTTTGACGGCCTCGGCTAGGTCTCTCAGCTCATCGGCCCTAGCTCTCCTCACGGCTCTTTCGACTACCTCTTCGAGCCTGGACCAGTCAATGGATGGAATGGCCATTACAGTTTTCCAATTACGCTGTACGCCCGCCAGCTTATATGAATTTTTGGTGAGTTCAGGCGGAGACGTGTTTTAACGCTGAAGCGGTGCGCGCGACTCGTGAGTGGAGGTCACTTCGGGGGAGGGCTTGTCGCCCGCTCTTCTTTGAGGGCTTGGAGGGTGTCTATGGGTTCCTTAGTCGCCAGGAATACGCCCATCTTGGCTAGTATCCTGCCCAGTCTGGCTCCCAGCTCGGAGGGCGGCGGGTCGGTGGGTCCTGTCCAGTAGATTAGCACTGGCACGCCGAGGAGCCTCGCGGCGCCCGCCGCTCTTTCCCACAGCTCTAGGGCCTCCCTGGCTCCGCAGCTCAGTGTGACCTGTAGGTAGGTCCCGATGCTCTCGTCGTGCAGGAGCCTGGCCTCCAGTACGGGGGCGTTCTGCAAGCCCGGGGCTTCCAGTAGTACCGGTTCTCTGCCGGGAGGTTTGTGTGCACGCATGGCCGCGCTTTGGACGTGGCTTTCCGCGCTTAAGGGTTGCGGTGCCGGGGCCTGCGTTCAGCTTCCCCGCCTATCCAGGCGTATGGGTGAGGCTTTTGGCTTTAGTGCGCGGGGGGTCTTCGTCAGGTTTAATAGAGTGTTGCGCTGGATGCGTTGATGGGAATGCCTGTTAATGCGCGTGTATACGTGAGGGACTTCGGTCCTTTCGAGGAGGCGAGTATAGAGGTTAGGCCGCTGACGGTTCTCGTGGGCAGGAACAGTGTGGGTAAGTCGATGCTATTGCAGCTAGTGTGGGCGCTGACAGTAGCGATGCCCGACTTAAAGTTGCTCGGCGAGGCTGTCTCAGAGCTCGGGGCAGGGGAGCTCGTAGGCGAGGTTTTGGAGGGTGTCGAGAAAGGGTCTGCGTCCCGGGATAGCTTCAAGAGGCTCCTCAAGCTATACCTGGAGGCGCTTCCCGGGGCCCTCGCTACGGGCCTCGGCAGGACGCTCGAGGAAGTGTTCGGCGCTGGTCTGCAGGAGCTCGTGCGGAGCGGCTCGGGGCGGGCGGTTGTGGGTGTTGCGGGCTCGTTTTCCTCCATCGAGTTCGTGATTGAGGGTGGGCGCCTCGCAGTGAGCCGGCACAAACCCTACGAGGGCTTCCTGGACGAGCTAGAGGTCACTGTGCCGGCGCCTGGGAGGCTTAGGATTATTCATAGGCTCTCCGGCGTCAGTCTGTACGACGAAGCGGTTTTGAGTCCGTCCGACTTGGTTGACGCGGTGCTCAAGGTGTTAGCGATTTATTTGTACAAGGCTCTCGACATCTTCTTCGAGGCTCCCGGCGTTTCCGTGCTTCTGCCTGACAGCAGGGCTGGGCTTTCAAGGATCCTCCTTAAGCCCTACGCTAGGCCTAGCTTGCTTAAGGACGTGTTGTACCCCGACGAGCACTTCAGGGACGCCTACTTCATGCTGGCCGAGAGCCTGGCCGAGGGGAAGGTCGACACGGGAGACTTGGAGGACTTTCTGAGAGAGCTCGGTTGTAGCGTGGAGGCAATCCCGGAGGGCGGGGTGCGCGCAGTATACGTCAACACGTGGAGTGGCCAGAGGCTTCCCCTGCCCCGCGCCCCCTCGGGTGTGCGCGAGTCGCTAGCTGTAGCGCTGGCCCTCGTGGTTCCAGAGCAACCATGGCTAGTGTTTATCGAGGAGCCCGAGGCCCACCTGCATCCTCGGGCGCAGAAGGCTTTAGCGAGGCTTATCGCTAGGGCTGTCAAGAAGCACGGGAAGGTGGTGGTCCTCTCGACGCACAGCGATTACCTGCTCTACGCGGTTAGCAACATGGTGGCGTTGTCCTCGTCGCCGGGTGTGGCGGAGAGGCTGGGGTACAGCGCGGCCGAGGTTTTGGATCCAGGGCTCGTGGCGGCCTACTTGCTCAGGGCTGAGGGGAGGAGGGCTGTTGTCGAGAGGTTGGATGTGGGGCCGGAGGGTGTGCCTGAGGAGGAGTTCGTGAGGGTCGCCGAGGAGCTGGCGGAGGA
Source organism: Thermofilum pendens Hrk 5 (assembly GCF_000015225.1). Taxonomy (NCBI): domain Archaea; kingdom Thermoproteati; phylum Thermoproteota; class Thermoprotei; order Thermofilales; family Thermofilaceae; genus Thermofilum; species Thermofilum pendens. The sequence goes on along the minus strand of NC_008698.1, from coordinate 1,643,734 downwards.
GAGGGCGAGGATCCTGGCTTAGCGTGGTCGCCGTGAAGATAGACCTGGAGGAGCTGGCACGCGCGGTGAACTGGAGGGGTAAGCGGGCAGACTACCTCCTCGTAGGCGAGGGCGCCGTGGCAGTGGTGGAGGAAACGGAGAGGGCGAAGATCGACGACGTGAGGAAGCTGGAGAGCACGGTCGAAGCGTTGCTACGCGGGCCGCTCGCCGCCGCTGTGCCGGGGCTCTGCAACCCGTTCAGGATCGTAGCTGTGCTTCACTCCAAGAGGGGGGTGGACAGCATGGTCTACCGAGAGCTAATGTCCCAGACGAGGAAGAGGGGCGTGGTATACCGTGCGGCTAACTGCCAGCAACAGCTGGAGCGGGTGCTGAGAGAGCATGGGTTCAGCGAGTCCTCAGCCGCCCCCCCCAACGCTGATTAATTAGTCCTAGATTTCCTGCTTCTCGACTTTGATCGGGGACTGTAACGTTTGATTCTAGGAGGCTTTATGTGCGTCGAATCTCTAATAGTCGTCCAGGGTTTACTATTCCTGGCTGTACGAGGCTGTTTTCGCTTTTATCCTTCGAAGATGGGAGAAAGTGAGCTTTAAGCAGGAAAGCATGAGCCCTGCAACCAGCAGGTATCCTCCCTCCGGTGACACCTCTTCCAGCTCGCCCGTTGTCGGATTCACCCTCAGGCCCAGGGTCTCCAGCGCGTAAACGCCCAGCAAGGGGACGGGGGCGTCGACTTCGGCTACGAGCACGGGCCACTTCCTGCCTTTGACTTCAACCTCGGCCAAGTACAGCCTGGCTCCGATCCTCCTCTTATCCGCCAGGGTGAGCTCGACGGTGTACGGGGTCTCGTAGAGGCCCAGCTCCCCTAACGGTCGTCGGGTCTAGCACCACGTAGGTGGAGCCCGTGTCGACGAGCATTTTAACAGCCTTGGAGCCCTTGGCCCCACGCACCAGCACGTCGACGTACGTGAAACTCGCGGCGCCGCACCCTCGGCAGTTCAAGGTTTCTCTCTTTTATAGGCTTTACAGTCAAAGCAAACGCGGTTAAGCTACGTCTCAAGCACGGCCCTTCCCGAGAATCAGGCACTGATGCGTGCTCCCGAGTAGAGGCTCAAAGAGGTGGCGACCGGTAAAGCTTTATAGGCTAGCCACTACTCTTGTAAACGCCTAGATGGCTGTACCCATCGCCCTACCTCCAAGTCTCGCTAAAAAGATCTTGGAGGAAGCCAGAAAGCGTGGTGTAACTATCGAGGAGTACATAGTAGACTTTCTCACGCGTGACTTCGACCCAAGCGACAGGGCTAGAGAATATGTGGAGGTTGCCTTGTACCTGCTCGATCGGGCTAGAGAAGAGCTGAAGAGGGGGGATGTTAGACAGGCTGCCGAGAAAACCTGGGGCGCAGCCGCGCTAGCTGTGAAAGCTTACGCTATGTGGAAAGATGGCAGAAGATTAACAAGCCACGGGGAGCTGTGGGACTACGAAAGCCTGATCGAGAGCGAGCTCGGCGAATGGGTCTACGACGCCTGGATGGCTGCTAACGGCATGCATACATGCTTCTACGAGGGATGGTGCAAGGAGAGCCACGTAGAGACAGCTATTAAGCATGTAGAGGGGCTCGTAAAGACGGTAGCTCAAAGGCTAAGAGAACTTAAGAACCGGTAAACTTCTTCCTGGGACTTCGTGGGCTTACAAAGCGCGCGGGAAAATGGTGAGCATTAGGCGTGAAATTAATATTTTACACTGAACGCTTAGTGACGTGGGAGGGGTGGTGGCCGAAGAGGATGTTACCTTGGTAACCGCTGAAGAGATTCTGAAATATGCTGAAGAAGAGTTTGAGAAGGCGATCAAAACAAGGGATGTAATGCTTTACAGAAACGCTGCGGATAAAGCCTTCTTCTCTATGGTACTTGCCGTAAACTCCTACATATACCGAAAGATGAACGTGACGCCGAAATCACACAGCGAACGGAGATCTCTACTTAGAAAGATGAACAGGGAAGACCTTAGAGCTCTCTACAGCGATATCATGAAAACGCTACACGATGAAGCCTTTTACGAGGGAGTCTATAACCCCAAAGAGGCCGAGTACGCAATTAAACAGGTTAAAAAGATGCTTGAAGAGTTCAAAAAGGCTAGAGCTACCTCTGCGAGGAGACAACCTCACTCTCTTAGAGTGATCGATGAACACACTATCTATACTTCGCGCGAAAGCCCCTTGCCTACAGGGCGCGCCTAGTTCCTACGCACGGGATCTGCTAGGCCTCTGGTGCCTTCCCTTCTCAGCTCAGGCTCCCCAGACTTTTCCGCTGATATTTTCCTTCTTCGCGCGCTCCGCGTATGCTCGTGTAGGTGTACGTGGGGTGAGCCTCTCTCGTTTTCTCGAGGGATAGATGGTGAAAGGATATAAGGGGGAGCGGCTGTAGGACTGGGAGGAGTGGGGTCTGCGGTGGATGGTTAGGGAGGAGGCTGTGGACTGGCTTGAGGAGGCTGTTGCAGATCTTGAGAGGGCTGTGAGGGCTGAGGGTGTAGGGGACTATAGCTTGGCTTGTTTCATGGCTCAGCAGGCTGTGGAGAAGGCTTTTAAGGCCTGTTACATAGGGCTTCTGAGGAGGAGGCCTCCTAGGGCCCATGACCTGGTGATGCTTTACAGCGAGTTGAAAGGCACGCTTTCTCTCCCAGGGGACGTCGAGGAGGCTCTCCCGGAGCTTTCCCAGTACTACGTCACAGCCAGGTATCCTAACGCGGGCCTTAGGAGGCCTTCTGCGAGTTTCTCGAGGGCGCAGGCTGTTCGAGCTATAGAGGTGGCTAGGGGTGTCGTTGAAAGGGTTAGAGAGGCTCTCGCTACCCCCTAGGGTTGCGGGGGCCCTGAGGGATTTTGTGGAGAGTATTAGGAGGGTGTGCGGGGATGCCAGGGTCTACTTGTTCGGTAGCTATGCTAGGGGGACGTGGGTCGAGGACAGCGATGTAGACCTGGTGGTGGTTTCTAGGTGCTTTGAGGGTATGGAGCCCGGCGAGAGGTATAGGTTTGTGAGGGGGCTGGCTAGCAGGGAGCTCGCGTTCGAGTTTCTAGTGTATACTCCGGAGGAGTTCGAGGAGGCGCTGAAGAGAAGCGTGGTGGTGCAGGATGCGATGGAGTACGCGGTGGAGCTTTCTTAGGGGGCTGAGTCCCTTGCATGCCGTAAAAGCATTTTTCCCTTTTCAGGAAAGTCATAGACGCAGTGGTAACTATTTCCAGGGGGTTCGCTGAGGAGGCCGAGAGGAGGGGCGTCGACTTGGAGGGGGCTCTGCCGTCTAGGGCTTTAGTAGACCCTGTCGAGGTTGCCGGGGCTAGGATCGATTTCGCCGAGGAGATGCTCAGGGAGGCCGAGGAGTACGTGGCTAAGGGTAACGTTGTTCAGGCTTCTGAGAAGATCTACAAGGCCGTCGAGGAGTGCGTCAAGGCGTTGGCTGAGAGGTTTAACGTTAAGCAGCTTGAAGAGGTTAGGAGGAGGGGGAGGTGGGACGCTTGGTTGCTGGGTCAGGCTTCGACGGATCTCTCCAGGATTCTCGGCGAGGATAGAATCAGGTTCGCTTGGGCTACTGCGTACGATGTTCACGTTTGGGGCTTTCACGAGGCAAAGTACAGGCTCGAGGACGTTGAATCTGCTTTACCGATAGCTAGGTGGTTGCTTGAGTACGCGAGGAAAGTCGTTCAGCAGGCTAAGTAGGGCTGGTAGCGGCCGCCTACCGGTTGCCGTGCTTGCGGACGGTGGATAGGTGTAGCTTTCTCGCCGAGCGGGAGCTCTCTGGGCCGGCTGTAGCTATACTTAAATACTTCTTTACGTGTATACTTACGGGCGGGTTTACGTGAAGGTGAAGGTTACTCTCTCGCTGGATAGGGATCTTGTTTCGAGGGTTAAGAGTAGGCTTGCCTTTGAGGGTAGGTCTCTCAGCGAGCTTGTCGAGGAGCTTCTGTCTATGTACGACGTGGAGGCTTTTGTGAGGGATTTGTGCAGGGATCTCGGCGTCGAGTGTAGGTATTTCTCGCCGCAGGAGGTTGTTAGTGGGAGGGTTAGGGGGTTGAGGGCTGAGGACGTTGTTAGGGAGGTTAGGTATGGGCGTGAGGAGCGTTTACCTTGATACCAGCGCGATTGTCAAGAGGTACGTGGTGGAGGAGGGGACGGACGTGCTCGACGAGATCTATGCGGGGGCGTATGCGGGGGACGTCACGATAGGTTTCTCGCTTTTTAACATCGGTGAGGTAGCTGTGGTGTTCGATAAGTATAGGAGGAGGGGCGTTATCGCCGACGTGAATGACTGTTTCTCGAAGTTCCTGAGCGAGGTTAGCACGCTGGCTAGGTTGGGGTCTCTCAGGGTGGTGCGTATAAGCAAGCCTATACTTGTAGAGTCCGTGAGGTACGTCTTTAGGTACGGGGTTTACATTGCTGATGCTCTTCAAATAGCCTCGGCGAAGAATTTTGAAGCTTTCTTGACGTTCGATGAGAGATTGGCGGAGGTAGCCGTTAAAGAGGGATTAAGGCTCTTCGGTAAGGAGTAGCGCGCTGGGGGCGGTTGCTGGTGATCGACAGGGAGTATGTAAGGAAGCTCCTGCTGGACATAGAAGAATCTATGAGGATGTCCTCGAAGAAGCCTCTAAGCCCTTCGAGAGTCTTTCGCGCGCTGAGAGGAGCGAGATAAGGTACTACCTCGCAGTGCTGGTTGAGGCGCTTATAGCCTTGTGCTACCATATCGCTAGAAACGCCTACGGGGTTAGGCCTGAGACGCCTGTGAGGACGTTTAGCGTGCTAGTTGAGAAGGGTCTTATGAATGCTTGGGAGTTCGAGGAGCTGGTTAAGCTTGTTAGGTTGAGGAACCTGCTTATCCACAGGTACTGGGTTGTAGACGATAGACGCGTGTACGATAGCGTCAGGAAGGATTTTAAAGCGGTTAGAGAGTTCTTGGAGAGGGTGAAGCGAGAGCTTGGCTTTTGACGAGTACAGGTACTACAGTGGGGGTAAGGAGGAGGTTTTGGCTAAGCTGAGGGAGGTGCTTGGCTCCGAGGAGGAGGTGTTGCTGGCCGTAGTGTTCGGTAGTTTTGTCAGCCTCGACAGCTACCGCGACGTGGACTTGGCGGTTTATACTAAGCGCGGGGATCTCGGGTACCTGGCGGCGCTCTCGGCGAGGCTGGAGCTCGCGCTCGGCGTGCCGGTCGACGTGGTTCCTCTCGACGAGATACCGCCCCGGTTTAGGTACAGCGTGCTGACAAAGGGGGTGGTGGTGCTGGAAAGGGTTCCGGGGCTCTACGAGTCCTTGCTGAGCCGGACGCTGGACGAGCTGTACTACGAGGCGGGTTGCAGGAGGTTGTGCGAACGCATCGATGCGTTCTCGGGAGACTTGTAGGTGCCGTAGCTGGGAGGATTCGCGGCGGCTCAAGAGTCTAGCGCTTTGTAAGGATTCGCACAAGAGCCCGGCGGTAGGCTTTCAGCTATCGGGTTACGTTGTCGCCGCGCGCTCTATGCGTGTAGCTTGTAGGAGGTTCTCGTCTTCTCCAATCCTTTCTTCTTCAGCTCTTCGAAGGCTTTTACCAGTTTCTCGAACTCGCCCGTGCTGTGTAGCACCACCCCTTCTTCAAGGGCGCTGATTATTAGCGGGTTACCTTTCTCGACCATTTCGAGGGCTTCACTCAGAGTGTATGGGTGGGGCTCCACAGGGAGCCTGACGTCCCGTAGCGCGTCGAGAACCTCTCCTATCCTATCTAGGTAGTCTTTATCGAAGTCGCCTATTACAAGAAGGTCGTAGTCGCTCCAAGGCTTCCAGTCGCCGCGAGCCCTCGAGCCGAAGAGTATAACTGCGTACACTTTGAACCTGTTTTTCAGTCTCTCAACGACGTCGCTCAAAGTGTTCAAAGGCTTCGCCTCGCAAAGTCGACTATCGCTTTGGCGGCGCTAATAGCCCTTGAAGAGGCTTCGCTGTCGTAAGCTTCGTGCGGCGTTCCCGCTGGGTGGGCATTGGGGTAGCGCGCGGGTATGTAGTGCCTGTCCAGCTCTCTGGCATAGCTGAGGAGCTCATCTATTCTCAACCCCCTGGCCTCAAAGTACCTCTCCAGGAGAACCCTAACGCTGTGCCCCCACGGGGCCTCGTGTATACTGTAAAGTAGCGCTTTACAAGCCTTTTCAGCCGCCTGGTGAGCGTAGAAGGCGGCAGCATTGTACCTACCCGCTTTGTGAAGAATCTCGGCGGTCTCGAGATCCCACTCCGCCTCTGAGAGCCAGCGCAGAGCCTCGTCACTCACCTGCCCGTCCCCTTCTTGCACTTAAAAGCTTTTATATATGTTTATACTTTTTCGCGAACCTCATACTGCATACTCGTCTATGGGGCGCAGGTAGAGACTTATGGAGGTTACTCTCGGGGCACGCGGAGAGGCTCGTGAAGGCTGAGGATCGGCAACCGGAGAGAAGGCTTTTCACAGGTAAACAGTCCTCTAAGCCTTCGAGCGATTGTCGACCTCTAAGCCTCCAGGGGTTACGTGTACGGCTCGTCTCGCGCGTCTCAAGTACTCTTTGGCTTCGTTCTCGCTGACTATGTGTAGCTCTACCGGGGCGTCCCAGGGTAGCCCGTACGCGTCGATTGCTCTTTCAAGGACGTCCGCGTAGAGCCCTTTACGCGCGCCGCCGGGTACCACCACCAGGATGTCTATGTCGCTCAGCGCGGTAACCCTGTCCTCGGCGACTCCGCCGATAACGTAGACCCTGGCGCCGGGCACCACGTCCATAGCCGCTTTAGCAATGGCTTCGGCGTATTCGCGCCACTTCCTCAAGTGCTCGAAGTGACGCTTAACCCAGCTTGACACTCTTAGCCACCTTCTCTAGTGTCTCCACGAGCTTCTCGACAGTCCTAACAGCAATCTCGACGTCCTCGGAGCCGTAGACATACGTTCCGTACCTACCCATCGTGTAGGCTTCCTCGAGGAGAGCCAGGGCGCGGCGGTGCTCGAGGGCTAAGCCTGTGATAGCGTCTGCCTCTTTCTCGTAGCCCGCCTCTCTTAGGCTCCTCGCGAAAAGGCCCAGGAGCTCCCTCAAGCCATGCCCTCGTACCTTCTCGCCGAGTAGCTCGTAGTGAACAGCCTTTATGTACAGCTGGGCGCTTTGCTCAGCGAGGAACAGCGCTAGCCCAGCGTCTTCGATGGACCTTGCTACCTGGAGGAGTTTCACAGCTCTACGCTTCAGGGTCTCTACGTACTCGCCGCTCAACCGGCAACACCTTTACGCGTACCGCCCGGTGCGTGGGCAGGATCACCGCGATAGGAAGCGTAGAAGCCTAATAAGTGTAGCGTAGTTTCCGCTTTTTTCTTCTGTCCCATGCGTAGGCCGGAAGAGCTAAATATCTCTCCACTAATGGAAGATTGAGACCGTGCTGGACTCCCCTGAGTACGAAAGGTGGATGGAGACAGCCAGGAGAACCCTGAGCTCTGCGCGCGGGGATCTAGAGAGAGGAGACTACAACTGGGCTTGCTTTAAGGCCCAGCAAGCAGCCGAGTTCGCGGTTAAGGCTCTTCTCTACGGGCTGGGGCTCCCTCACCACGGGCATAGCGTGTCCCGCCTACTAAGGGTGATGCCTGGCGGCATAAGTGTTCCTCAGGACGTGATGCAGGCTGCGATTACTCTGGACAAGTACTACGTGCCTACGAGGTATCCGAACGCGTGGCACGAGGGTATCCCGGCGGAGTACTACTCCAGGATGGACGCAGAAGAGGCTATAAGGCACGCAGAGGAAATAGTAAGGTGGGTGGAGAGATCTTGGAGGTCGTTGAAAGGAGGGTGAAGCTCAGAGAGGAGGTGGTGAAGGAGGCTTTAGAATGGGCCAGCAGGCTTAGAGGTAGCGTTACGGCTGTGCTCGTAGGCTCCTACGCGAGGGGCGACTTCAACGAGTGGAGCGACGTAGACGTGGTGCTGGTATCCGGGGAGTTCAAGGGAGGCCCCTTGGAGAGGCTGAAGGCCATCGAAGTCCCGCCGGGATACGAAGTTATACCCCTCACCCCCGAGGAGTTCGAAAGGCTCCTCGAGAGAGGAGACCAGCTGGCGCTAGAGGCCGTGGAGAGAGGGGTAAAGCTACGGGACGATCTCGGACTGCTGAGCCGAGACTTCGCCGAGAAAGCCCGAAAGAGCCGACCGGGTACTTCCTAAGCCCCTCGCTTTTCAGCACCTGTTGGGCTACAGTTTTCGGAGAGCCTTAACGGAGAAACGGCGCACGTAGCGGAGGCTCTAAGAGAAAAAAATCACTTGTGCTCTGTTCTCTTGGATCAGCCTGGCTATAGTGGCCGGCTCAACCCTGCTCTCTAAGCGCTCCTTGGTACGCCTCAGCATCTTCCTGGGACGACCTCTTCCCGATTCGCGACGTAGCGCTCGAGCGGGGTCCTCGCGGCTTCGCCGACATTGATGTCGAGCATCCTAGGAACCGTGTGCGGCTCTCCCGGCTTCTAGAAGCTGACAGTGGGCTAGGCTGTTCTCCCTATTATGAGCTCTACGCCCTTCTCGCCGGCAATTTTTTCAAGTTTCTCTGCTAAGTCCCTGGGCGCTGTAAGTATGACTAGGATTTTCCTGGGTTCTTTACCGTACTTGGCTTTCACCAGCTCCGCCTTCCTGACTAGCTTCTCAAGCTCCTCCAGGGACTCTGCGTGTGCCGTTACTTCTCCGACTATGAGTGGTTCTTCGAGGAAGAGGTCTATCTCCTCGCCTTCTACGACCTCCCTCCTCAGCTCTGAGCCTTCCGGGACTTCGCCCGCCTCCCTGAGGTAAGCGGTCAGGAACTTCCTAACAAATTCCTCGAAGGTCATACCCGCAAACTTGCTTAACTCCCCAAAACCGGCAATCATAGCGCTCCTCAACTTTGCTAACTCCTCGCTATGCTTCTCTAAAATCTCCTCATGCCTCCTCAGCGCCTCGTCGTGTCTAGCAAAGCCTTTGTTCATGTCCTCTCTGAGCTTTACTAGCTCTTCCTCGTGCCTCCTCAACGCTTCATCGTGCCTGGCAAATCCCTTATTCATATCCTCCCGTAGTCCCTTCATCTCCTCTTCATGCCTCCTGAATAACTCGTCATGCCTAGCGAAACCGGCGTTCATGTCCTCTCTAAGCCTGGTGAGCTCTTTGTCTTGTCTAGCAAAGCCGGCGTTCATGTCCTCCCTAAGCTTCACGAGTTCTTCTTCATGCCTTTTAAGAGCCTCGTCGTGTCTAGCGAAGCCCTTGTTCATATCCTCCCTCAGCTTGTTGAAGTCCTCTCTAAGCTTCACAAGTTGCTCCTCGTGCCTTCTCGATGCTTCGTCGTGCCTCGCGAAGCCGGAGTTCATGTCTTCCCTAAGCTTTGCGAGTTGCTCGTCGTGCCTGGCAAACCCCTTATTCATGTCCTCTCTAAGCCTGATTAGCTCCTCATCGTGTCTTCTCAAGGCCTCTTCGTGCTTCTCGAGGATCTTTTCGAGCCTTTCAAGTATTTCCCCGTGCTTCGCGAAGCCCGCGTGCATTTCTTCTCTGAGCCTCTTCATCTCCTCGGCTAGGGAGTCTAGCCTCCTCAAAACCTCTAACACTCCCAGGTAGCCTGCGACTGCATACCTAAACTCCACGTCCTCCTCCAGTAGCCTCAGAAACTCGGCCCTAACTCCCAACCCAGGCCCCCAAGTAATCTGGAAGCAGGAGTATTTAAGGCGAACGCCGGGTGCTCGGGTGAGCGTGGGCGGGGATGCATGTTTCAAGGCTCTCTTTACCGGGCTGTGCTTGTTTGTTGGTGCACGTTTTTGTGGCGGAATAAGCATAACATTGTTATATCAATGTATAACGTTGTTATTCAACCTAATCTCTTTTCAGGAATGATTGTATAACATTGTTTTGTCTATGTCTAACGATGTTTTGCTAAGTTGGCTCCAGGCATACGGTGACCAGGTACTTCTCGCCGAGCTCCTCCCTCAGCACTCCTTCAAGCCTACCCACACTCCTGTGGGCTTCCTCTATGCTTTCCCCCCGGGGAACCTTGCACACTATGTCTACGAGCGTCTTCCCCTCGGTCTTTACAACCTTTACGTCGGCGACTTCGAGCTTCCCGCGGAGCCCCTCCCGGCTCAGCACTCTTTCCACGGCTTTCCTGACGTCTTCCTCGCTCTTCGCCGCCGGCTCTACGTGGACAACGACGCTGGAAACGCCGGGCGTCGACTCTACCTCTCTTTTAAGCTCGTCCGCTATCCTCTTCGCCTCCTCGACGCTGACGTCCGGCTTAGCCTCCACGTGAAACCTTACGTGTACCCCGCCCTCGCCCCTGGCTAGCTCTAGTCCGTGCACTCTGACTACTCCTTCGCGGCGAGCCGCCTCTTCCACTCTACGGGCGATCGTAGCCGCTACTTCGTCCTGGGGCTCCATGTGTATAGTAACGTCTACGTCCACCCCCGCCCTGCCCCTCAGCTCCTCCTCCACCTCGTCTACGAGCCTGTGAGCCTCCTCTAGGGTCATGCCCGGCGGGATCCGCGCCACGGCGTCGAGGAAAACCCTGGGCCCCGCCTTCCTGGCTCTAACCCTCTCGACGGGTAGACCGCGGCTCGAGGCGACTTCGCGGAAGAGGGCTACGACCTCTGTGGGAGTCCTATCCATGAGCTCGTCTACGGCTGTCTTGGCGAGCCTCAGCGACGAGTAAGCGAAGTAGCCGGCGATCGCTACGCTCACGGCCATGTCCAGGTACTTGAGGTACGGGCCCTTGTACAGCGTGCCGACCACGCTCAGCGCGAGGATAGTCCCGGTGGCGTAGAAGTCGCTGGTGTAGTGTAGCGCGTCGGCTTCCAGAACCGTGGACCTGTAGAGCCGCGCGCCCCTGGAGAGAGCCCTCGCCCTCCACATGTCCATCGACATCGTGAACGCGAGGAGAAGGGAGGACCACGCGGTGAACGCGACCGAGTAGCTGGGCGCGAGGGCTCTTTGAAGCGACTCGTAAACTATGAACGCAAAGATTACCGTCAGTAGCCCAGCGACGAACAGCGTGCCGAGGCTCTCGGCTTTCTCGTGCCCGTAGGAGTGGTCCGCGTCGGGCCCCTTCGAGGAGACGGCGACAGCCGCTACGGCGAACACGTTCCCCAGTATGTCTACCAGGCTGTGGAAAGCGTCCGCGAGCACGGCGAGGCTGTTCGTAAGCGCGTAGACCGCTAGCCGTAGTGACAGGATCAGGAGTGTGACGAGCAGAGAGGTGGTTACGAGCCTCAGCTTGGATCCTCCTCCGGGCACGGCTACCCCCAGCCCTCAACGCGAAGCCCCATGGTTTAAGCCTGTCGGACGCTAAGGCTTTTTAGTGCTTTTAGCCTCTTGAACCTGTATGAAGTCGCGCCTACTCCCCGTCTTGATGGCTGGCTGGGCTATCGGCGCGATGTACGCGGGAGTGGTCAGCGGGACCTTGACGCTGATAAGGGCGGAGCTCGCGATGGGAGCGGAGGAGGCCGGGAGGGTTCTGAGCAGCTGGCTCCTCGGGATGCTCCTCGGCGCCTCCCTGATCGGCTACCTCTCCGACAGGGTTGGGCGTAGGGCGTCCCTCGTCGCCTCCTACGCACTCATGGGTGTTTTCACCCCTATGAGCGCCGCGGCCCGGGGATGGCTGGACCTATCGGTGTACAGGGTGCTCGCGGGGGCCGGGAACGCGGGCTACATGGTCACGGCGAGCGTGCTCCTAGCGGAGTACGCGCCGACCTCTTCCAGGGGCAGGCAGGTCGCAGTGCTGGAGAGCGCGTGGGCGCTCGGGTGGCTGGCATCCCTCGTGCTATCGCGGCTAATCGCGCCCAGCTACGGCTGGCGCGCCGTCTTCTTAGCGTCCAGCGCGGCGCTGGCACTGCTCCCTGTTCTCTACGTAGCCGTCCCGGAGTCCCTCAGGTTCCTCGTGTCTAAGGGTAGGCTCGCCGAAGCCGAGGCCCTCGCGGGGAGGCTCGGGGTAGAGGTGCCGCGGGCCCAGCCGGCCGCTAGGGCCGGGCTGAGGGACCTCGTCGGGAGGAGGTACCTGAGGAGGAGCGTGATGCTGTGGATCCACTGGTTCATGCTCGTACTCGCGTACTGGGGGATCTTCCTCTGGCTCCCCGACATACTCTACAAGCGCGGCATACCCTTCGTCAGGAGCCTCGACTACGCGATACTGATAACGCTAGCCCAGATACCGGGCTACCTGTCGGGAGCCTACCTCGTAGAGGTCGCCGGCAGGAAGCCCGTCCTCGCCGCCTACATGCTGGGCGCGGGCATCGCGAGCGCCGGGCTGTGGGCCGCGAAGACAGACCTCGAGGCCCTCGCGTGGGGCGTGCTAGTCTCGTTCTTCAACCTCGGCGCCTGGGGCGTGACCTACGCCTACACTCCGGAGCTGTACCCAACCGAGCTCAGGGGAACCGGTAGCGGGTGGGCAAACGCATTCGGGAGGATAGGCGGGATCCTCGGACCCTACGTGGCCGGCGTCATGATACAGTCGTACGGGAACCCCTCGGCCCCCTTCGCCGTCTTCGCGCTGGCGCACGTGGTCTCCGCCGCCGTGGTCGCCGCGCTGGGCGTCGAGACGAAGGGGAGAAGCCTCGAAGAGGTCTCGGCTTAACCCTTTTTCCCTCACACGTGTCTCCACGCGCGGTAGAGGGGGATCGGTCCCCCGGCACCGGGGCTGAGCGCTGTTAACTCTTTAGTTACCAATTTAAAACCGCGAGGTTCTATAATAGTGGGTGCCGATGGGTTTAAACGATTCGAGCGAGGTACCCACGCTTGCAGCGAGGGATGCCTGCAGGAATGTCAGCACGATTCTTTTCGCCTGGCTCTACGCCTCGGCGGTAATGCTGATACTCTACGAGTACAGCGGCTGGCAGCCCCTCGGGGAAGCCGCGAAAAGGTTCGGGGTGTACGCGCTGACAGGCGGGGACGTAGCCTTCCTGCCGACCCTGCTAGCCTTCCTGGCAGCCCTCCTCGGAGCGGAGTGCGCCCAGCCGGACGAGAGTAGCGGGGTGTACAGGCTGAAGGTCTTCGCGTACTTGTCTACCGTCGCGTACGGGCTTGAAAACCTAGCCGCGAGGGAGGCGGCGTACCTCCTTCCCATCCTCGCGTTGCCAGCGATGTACCCGGTCTTCAAGGTAACCGCGGGGAGCGGTGGTGAAGCCTGGTTCCTGGGCGTAACGCTCTTCTTCGCGGGGCTCCTAGCCCTCGCGGTCAAGCCGCCCGTGCTCGCATACGTGGGGTTCGCCTACGCCTTCGTAGCCGTGGCTAGCCAGAGGTGGCGCGAGCTACTCCGTAGCGACGCCTCGCTGCTCGGCAAAGGGTCGGCCCTACTGCTCCTAGCGGTACCCGCCTTCGCCGCGTCAGCCTCTGCCTACGAGGCTGCCCTCGGCTGGAACACCTACCTCGACGTACCGTTACTCGTGCTCGTCGCCTCGCTCACGGTCTTCGCGGCTCTCCGCGTGCTTCTCGAGGGGAGTAGCGCGGGCGTAGTGGCGCCGGTGGTATCCTCGGCCGCGGCCTACGCTGCCCTCGAAGTGTTCAGGGGCACCGCCGTATCTGTGGTGGCGTTGCCCGTCACAGTCCTCCTCGCGGCCACGTACGTGTACAGGCTTCTACCCCGCCGGGACGACTACGCGGCTACGGGTATAGCCTTGATGACGGCTTACATGTCGCTGGTAGAGCCCCTGAGCTACGTGTTCGGGAAAAGCCCCTGCTACGCATGCACGGCGGTAGCCGCGCCAGCAATAGCCGCGGGCCCGCTAACCACCGTGGGCGTTTTAAGGGTGCTCCTACTCCCACCCGGGAAGGCGGAGCCAGAGCGGAAGCAGCCCCTCCTCGAAGCCTGGAGTCCTGCCGCGGTCGCCGTGCAGCGCGGGGCGAAGAGAGGGGCTGTTACCCCGGTGCGCGGTGCCGGCTACGCTAGGCCTAGGCGTAGGCGCCCCGTGGATTTCGACGGCTTAGCCGCCAGCTACTACCGGGAGGCGCAGAAGTACATGGAGCTAGCCTACGAGATGAGAAGGAGGGGGCTTCTCGACCAGTCGATGTTCTACGCCGAGCAGTCCGTGGAGTTCCTGGTAGACGCCTTGGCCCTCAAGGTGAAGAGGATAGTGCCGTCCGAGATAGAGGACTTCAGGAAGCACAGGCTCTTCTCGATGATGCTCTTCCTCGTGGAGGGCGACGCCGTGCCGAGAAAGGTGGAGGAGTGCCTGCACTTCCTGTCTAAGAGCTACACGAGGAGGTACAAGCTGGAGAGCGCCGTGACCTGGGATGAGGCGGACAGGGCAGTAGAGTGTATGGAGCGCGCCTGGGAATACGCCATGAGGAAGTTCGCGGAGCCTCTGCGCGAGCTACGGGAGAAGAGCGCCGGGGAAGGGAAAACCGGGTGAGCCGGGTCTTTCCTTCAACCCTTGCAGGCGCCTCTCAAAGCCTCCTCGGCGGTGGTCTTCGACGGCGATACGAGTAACTCCAGCCTTCTGAGCTCCCAGCTCACCGCTATCCTCTTGGAGTAGAAGACCTCGCTACCGAACTCCACCGATACTACGTGAAGGTCCCTCGCCGACCACTGCCCCGGCGTCGACTCCTCCAGGAGCTCTACCGCCTTGTCGAGGAACAGCTTGAGGTCTACAGCCACGCTCCCCGAGCGTACGGGCGCGCTTGGCGTGAACGCAACGTAGGTCCACCCTCCCCCTATGGAGCGCTGGATCCACACGGTCCAGTTGAGAGGTTTAAGGGTGCAGTTCACGAGAACCGGCGCCTCGAACCTCGATACCGCGGAGCCAGCCGGGGTGGCGTTGTCCCAGTAAAGCCAGACCATGACCTCCAGGTCTCCCCGCGACACCCCGGGCTCCCCCGCCCTCCTCTTCAGCCAGACGTCGTACGCCACGTTCACCCCGGTACTGCTCCAGTGCACGGAGTACTCGGCTAGAGCCACCACCCTGGGTAGTAGGTCCAGCCTAGCGGGGAGAGGGAGAGGGTCGCGCGGAAGGGGGTGCGCGGGGTCGACGCCGAACGGCTTTACCCCGTATATTACCTCGTGGTACGCCACCACGCCCTGCCTCAGAGGGGCGTCGACCTCCAGCGCGGTCTCGATGAGGAGGGGTCCACCCGCCCTACACTCCATCCGCGCCGACCCGCGTACGAGCCCGCTTCCCTCGAAGTCCACAAGCCCCCATAGGTTCGGGTCTATAGACGCCGCCCCCACCGGCTTCCAGACCGAAACCCTGCTCCCGTCCGCCACCGCGACGGCGTACCGGGAGCAGGGAACCAGGGTTAAGCGCCCCTGAGGTTCTTCTAAGCGGAAAACTGTGATGAAAATACCTGCTAGTGTGACTACTAGTACTAATAGCAGAAATAATGCCGTTTTAAATCCGAGCAACATTATTCTCGCCTGAGGCTTTTCTCGGTAAAGACGAAACCTCCATTCTTAAGATGAGAACTATGCCTATTAGGATGATTAGTAGAGTGACTAGACCTAGGTAAAAACTTTCGTTAAGCATTCTACGCTGAATGTGGTATGCTAGAGAGACAGCGTCTAGTAAAAGAAGAGTGAACAGTGCTATAAGCAACTCTCTAGAGCCTAGAGCTACCTTACCTTCTTTCATAAAGCCAGCACCTCACGAAATGTCCGGGTTCAACCTCTATTTCTGGTGGCTTCCTTGTGAAGCATCCGAGCTTCTCTGAAGCGTAGGGACACCTCGAAGCGTACTTGCATCCAGTAGTGGTGTAGACTGTTTCTTCTTCTGCTTCGAGCCTTAGCCTCGCTGCCCGAATCTTTTCCTCGGTCGCCCACCTGGAGCTAAGTGTTGGTACGGATGCTAGAAGGTTCGTCGTGTATGGGTGAAGGGGTTTTTCCAATATTGTGGCGTCCCCTCTTTCCATGACGTGTCCCCTATACAATACAACTATCTCGTCTCCGACGTAGTACGCTTGAGAAACGTCATGCGTTATGAGCAACGTCGAGATGTTTTCACCGGTCTTTAGATCGTAGAGGATATTTAATATGTCCACCCTCGTTGAGGCATCCAGCATTGATACGGGCTCGTCTGCCACTAGTAGTCTAGGTTTCACCAATAGAGCTCTCGCTATGGAGACTCTCTGCAACTGTCCGCCACTGAGCTGGTGAGGGAACTTTCCAAGAACGCTTTGCGGATCAAGCCCCACTCTTTCAAGTACTTGTTTAATCGCGTTTTCTGGGTACTCCGAGCACGTATACTTTTTACACGTTAGCTCTAGGATATCGTCCACCGTTTTCAGGGGGTTAAAGCTGGAGTAGGGGTCCTGAAATATTCCTTGAACGTTTCTGTAGTAAGCCGCAGATTCCTCGGCATCGAAGGCAAAGATATCCTTCCCCTCGAAAATAACTCTTCCGCTAGTAGGCCTTAGGATCCTTAGGATTATCCTGGCTATTGTTGTCTTGCCACTTCCGCTCTCGCCTATCAACGCCAATATCTTTCCTTTATCGACCTTAAAGCTGACATCCTCTACGGCTCTGAACCTCGTTCCACCGAAGAGTCCTCTGGAGTATTCCTTAGTCACGTTCTCTAGTCTTAACAGTTCAACCACTAATCCCACCCCCTCAACCAGCAGGCTACAAGATGACCGTCTACATTTTTTGCTGGGGGCTCCTCGCTTTTACACCTGCCAACCGCGTATGGGCATCGGGGCGCGAACCGGCAACCCGGCGGAGGATTTGCTAGGCTCGGTGGAAGTCCTTTTATTCCCGAAAGTCTCTGCTGAGAAGCCTTAACGCCGAGCTTTGTTAAAGATGATATCAGCATGTTCGTGTATGGATGTAGCGGTTTTTTAGCTATTTCCTCTGCTGGTGCTATCTCCGCTACTTTCCCAGCATACATGACCATGATTGTATCCGCTACTTGGTATATCAGGGATATATCGTGTGTTACCAGTACGGCAGATCCTATAAGTCCTTCATCGACAAATCTTCTAATGTTGAGCATTATCCCCTTCTGCGTGACCACATCTAATGCGGAGGTGATTTCGTCTCCCAGTAGCAACCGAGGCGATGTTAGGGAGGCTATCACTATTGCTACGCGTTGACGCATTCCGCCTGAAAGCTCTATGGGATACATATCAAGTACTTTTTCGGACAGCGAGACCTCCTTAAGCCGCTCTCGTGCCAGCTTAATTATTTCGCTCTCACTCAGTCCATGCGTTTTTGCGAAGTCTGCAAGATACTGCTTTATTCTGAAAACTGGTGGTAGAGCATCCAGTGCATACTGAGGAATAATCGTTAGGCGTGTGCCGAGTACACTTTTCTTTTCTTCCTTGCTCATCCTGTAGAGATTTTTCCCATCAAACAGTGCATCTCCGCCGATGTACTTCATGGGCGGCCTCACATTTACGAGCGAGTTTAGCAATGTTGATTTTCCACTGCCACTTTCGCCTACTATCCCCAGTATTTCTCCTTCGTGGACTTCGAATGAAACTCCATCTACGGCTTTTACCTCTGTACCTTTCACAGCGTAGTATATCCGGGCGTCACGAACCTGAAGGATTGTGTTCACATTCATTCACCCCTTAGCCGAGGATTGAAAAGCTCGTCGAGAGAAGACGATATCACATAGAGGCTACCCAGAAACAGCGTTATCAGTATTCCAGGTATTATTGCCCACCACCATACATTCATCTGTATTGCATTCCAGAGCACTGCTTGTTGAAGTATGAACCCTATGGACATTATGTTGCCGGGTACTAGTCCAAAGAACTCGAGTGTAACTGAGAAGAATACGGCACTTGAGAATTGCAGGACAAACACTAAGGCTACGTATGAAAGCATATTTGGGAGAATATCGTTGAGTATGGTTTCGAACGCGGAAAGCCCGCTCATCCTGGACACTAAAACGAAGTCTCGAGAACGGAGGGACTTTGTTATGCTTCGAACGGCCCTTGCAACCCAGTGCCACTGAAGTAATCCTATCAGCAGTCCATTAAACTCGAGGCCCCTAAAGCCAATGTAAGTGAGTACAAGTATCACTATGAGTAGTGGGGGTATGGTTAGAAGCAAGTTCACTACGAACGATACGATTTCATCGACTAGACCGCCGAAGTACCCCGAGACTAGTCCGAGTAGAACTCCCACAGTTGTTCCGACAATTGCCGCGATGACTCCTACGTAGAGTGATACTCTAAGACCATATACAACTCTTGTAAATAGGTCGAAGCCGAACCAGTCTGTTCCAAGCCAGTACTTACTGCATGGGGGTTGACGCGGGGGTCCCGCCGTTTGAGTAGGGTCGTACGGGGTTATAAGAGGTCCTACAGCGGCAAGCACGATCGTGAACAGTACCCAGAAGAGTGCGAAGCGTACTCTTTGCTTCCTTAAAAGGTATTTTAAACTCCAGACGAAGGAGGCCTTTAGTCTGGACCAAGTGGACATAGCGCTCACCTACTGTTCTGTTAACCTTGTCCTAGGATCTAGAACTCCGTAGAGGATATCTATGATGAAGTTAGCCACGAGAACGCTAATTGTCACTACAAGTACAATGCCCTGTGTCAGGAAGTAGTCCCTGTTTTGTATCGCATTCACTAAGTAGTATCCGAGCCCTGGGTACGAGAAAACAAATTCGACTGCGACTCCCAGGCTAACCAGCATGCCTATCTGTATTCCTAGCCCGGTAACCTGCGGAAGTAGCGCGTGCCTGTATACATACTTGCTCAGCATAGAATCGGAGAAACCAAGGTCTTCCATGTACTTTGCATAATTGGAGCCTAGCTCGTAGATAATCATGTTTCTCATACCTATCATCCACCCGCCCATTTGTACGAGTACGTAGGAGGCAAATGGGAGTATCCAGTGCATGAAAGCATCCCACAAGAACGTAACATTGAGGCTTGGCGTAAGCCCCCTGGAGTATGGGAAGCCGGATGGCAGACATATGGGCGTTGACTTGCAGAGCTCTACGGAGAACACAAACTGGAGTACTACTCCTAGCCAAAAGTACGGTGCATTAGCAAGGTAGTAGGCGAGTGGCACGAGTATGTTGTCGAGTAGGCGCTTCTTAGCTGCTAGAGCTCCTAGCTTATTTCCAATATACCATGATACTAGGAGAGCAGGAGCCACTGGCGCTACAGTGTACGGTATTGCCTCCATTATTATTTCGCTGACAGGTGTGGGAAACCTGTAGACACTGATACCCAAGTCTCCCTGGAAAAGCCCTAGCCAGAAGTTTATGTACTGTTCCCAGAGAGGTTTGTCTAGGGCAAATGCTTTAAGAAAGTAACTTCTCATTTGCTCCGCTGAAGCCTGTAACCCAGTTAAACCCATTCTGCTTATTAATACGTCGACAGGATTTCCAGGAGCCATTCGTGGAATTAACCAGTTTATCGTGACGATGAGGAAGAAGGATAAAAGTAGTATGAATAGCCTTTTAAGAAAATAGTTAAGCAAACCGCTGTTAACCCTATGTCCTTGAAGAATCTTTGAAGTCATCGTCTATCACCCAAAAAGAAAAATATTTATGGGCTTATTGAGGCTTGGTTTCTTCCTTCTTTTTGCGCTGTACAAAGAACATGTAAGCTACGGCAAGTATAGCGACTATCACTATTAGCGCCACTATGTACGGAGTGTAGTCTGGTGCTGGAGCGGTAGGCGTCGTCGGAGCAGTGGGGGTAGTCGGAGTAGTTGGAGTGGTCGGTGTAGTTGTTGGAGTAGTTGTGGGAGTTTTCACAGGTCTGAGTTTAAGGAGCACCAATAAGCCGCCGTCTTGCCACCTCCCAGGCCACGTCACCGGTACGCCGTACGGGTTATCGGCGCTAGGCCATCCTGTCCAGTACAGCTTCGAGCCAATGAACCAGTAGCCGTTGTACCATAATGGTATGTAAGGCATCTCGTCTAGGTATATTTGTTCAAGTTGACCGTAGAGTTGCTTCAGCTTGGTAACATCGCTGAGAGGTGTATTCGCTATTGTGTGCAAAAGCTCTGTTACCTTCGGATTAGAGTACCTGCCAAAGTTCCCGCTCCAGGAGTATTCGCCTACGGGTGGGGCATCGGGCCATAGTGCCCAGTTGTAGATAACCCAGGGGGATATAGAGGCAAAGCTGCCAAAGTTGTTTATCAACATGTCAAATGTTCCTTTGTACAATGCCTCGCTATACGCCGAGTAGTCCGGGAACTGCGCCTCGACGTAAAGTCCTACTCTCTGGAGATCGCTTGCGATAAGTCTGGCTGCCTCCATCCAATCAGTCCAGCCATACGGCACAATTATAGTAAGTTTTAAAGGCTTGCCTCCGGGTAGCTCTCTCCACCCGTCTCCATTATAGTCCTTTATCCCTATGCTGTCAAGCAATTGCTTTGCTTTTTCGGGGTCGTACTTATACCCATACCTAGATATAAGTTCTGTGTCGATGAAAGGCTTGTATCCAGGTATGTCGAGTATGCCTATAGGTAAGGCTTTGATAACGCCCCCCTCAAATACTGTGTTGATTATTTTATCCACGTCTATAGCGTAGTAGAGAGCTTTGCGGAAAGTAGGGTTATCCATGGGCGTTTTTTTCGTGTTCACAAAGAGGAATGCAACGTTTGCAGGAAGGTTCCACGGTGACTTATTATACCAGGTTACTAAGAACGGGTATTGTTGTACAAGACTGGAGAAGCCTGGCAGGAAGTAGTTGCTCCAGTCCAGCTCTCCTCGAGCCAGCATCGCTAGAGCAACAGCGTTACTCGATACCATGACGTATACGATATACCTTGGACCGGGTGTTCCGAAGTACTTCGTGCCCCACCAGTTATCGTCGCGAACCCATATCATGCGGTCAGACGTGTAGCTACTAGCCTTGTACATCCCGGAGCCTATGGGCGGCCAGTTTGCATCTTCCAATGGTTTTTCCTTGTTAACCCATACATGTTTCGGGATTATAGCGACTGATCTCAGGAAATCGTAGATCTGCGGGTAGTTTACGGTTGTGGCATTGCAGACAAAAACTACGGTTCTGGTGTCGGGTGTTTCAACGGACAGCAGGTAGTTTAGAATGCTAGAATAATAGACGGCTGTGTTTTTCTTCGGAAACTCGTAGAACGTGTACGCAACATCTTCGCTTGTAAGCGGTTGCCCGTCCTGCCATCTTGCCTCTTTTAGCTTAATTGTTATTCTCACTGTATTACCGCTTACCTGGAAGCTGGGTTGACCATCGGCTATCCAAGGAATGAAAGTTCCGTTTGCAGGGTTATATAGATACAATGTTTCGTAGACAAGCCCTATTGTACCCGTTACAGCGGACCACGGTATTAGGGGGTTCCAGTTGTTCGGTGGAGACCACATTCCGCCGCCGACGTAGATGGCTTCCTCCCTGGGTATAGTCTCGGGCGCTGCGAAAACAGGGGCGATTGTCGCGAGAACTACTAGTACCAGTATTGGTGCAACTTTTGCCTTTTTCATATTTTCAGCCTCTGTTGCAAGATTGATGTGAACATGGATACTTATAAGTTTTTCTACGAAGTTATAATATTACAACAGGGTAAAGATTTATATAATGGTAAATCCCCAAAAAATGGCAAAGGTGCTTCGAACATGAGTACAATGATGTTTCCGCAAAAATTTAGGTGGGGAGTCTCCGAGTCAGGTTTTCAGTTCGAGATGGGAGACGAGTATAGGCGCTTCATAGACACAAACACCGATTGGTGGCACTGGGTACGTGACCCTCACAACATCTCTTCCAGACTTGTCAGTGGAGATCTGCCAGAAGACGGTATAAACTACTTCGAACTATTTGGGAAGGATCATGAATTGGCAAGGGAGCTGGGACTTAACACTTACAGGCTGGGAATAGAGTGGAGCAGAATCTTTCCACATCCGACCTGGTTTATAGAGGTAGATTTTGAGAAGGATTCCTTGGGTTTCGTTAAGAGCGTAAGGATAGACGAGGATACCCTTAGGGCTCTGGACAGGTATGCTTGTCGGAAGGCCGTGCAGATGTACAGAGAAATACTGCTTGACTTACGCAAAAGAGGATTCAAAGTAATCGTAAACCTTGTACACTTTACGTTACCTTACTGGATTCACGACCCTATAAGGGCGAAGTCTTCTGAGCTTTCTGAGGGACCTTTAGGCCTCCTCGAGGAAAGCTTCCCTATTGAGATGGCGAAGTACGCAGCTTACGTTGCATGGAAGTTTGGCGACTTAGTAGATATGTGGTCCACGTTTAATGAACCAGTAGTACCTATAGAGCTAGGCTATCTAGGCACTTACACAGGTTTTCCTCCAGGTGTCAATAAGCCCCAGGCAGTTCCTAAAGCATTGGTAAACACTGCTATCGCTCATGCCTTAGCTTACGATATGATAAAGAAGTTTGACAATGTAAAGGCTGATCCCGACTCTAATTCTCCGGCAGAGGTGGGTCTAATCTACAATATAATTCCAGCATACTCTCCCGAGGGAACAAAATCAGAAAAAGCCGTTGAGCATTATTCATATTTCCATAACGAGTTGCTACTAGAGGCCGTAAAGAACGGCAGATTAGATGTCGCGCTTGACGGCAAAAATATCCTTAAACCCGCTGCTCTAGGCGGGAAGCTTGACTGGTTAGGTGTTAACTACTACACTAGGATTGTTGTCAAAGAGTCTTCTCGTCGCTTTAACGGACATCCAGTATTAGACTTCGAAGCAGTGGCTGGTTACGGATACGCTTGTGTTCCGTTCGGACTCTCGAAGATTGGAAGAGCTTGTGATGGAATGGGGTGGGAGTTCTATCCAGAAGGGCTTATTGATGCATTGAGGATTGGGTCGACCTACGCGAGTAAGCTTTTAGTCACGGAGAACGGCACCTCCGATCCTAGGGACGTAATACGTCCCAGTTATCTCGTAAACCATCTGTATGCATTATTACTAGCCATAGAGGAAGGAATAAATGTAGAAGGTTATTTGCATTGGGCGTTAACGGATAACTACGAGTGGGCTCATGGTTTTCGGCAACGTTTCGGTTTGTTCGAAGTAGACCTCATCACGAAGAGTAGAATTCCAAGGCATTCTTCAAGGATTTATAAGCATATAATCCAGCAAGGTTTTATACCAAGTGAGTATAAGAAAGACATCGTCGAGTTTAGGGGGATATAGGATGAAGACAATAGCTGTAGATGAGGCGACTTGGAAAAGGCTTAGAGAACTAAAGGATAAACTGGGTTTTCAGTCCTATAACGACGTGATAAGAGCCCTCGTAGAACAATGGCACGTCAGCCGCGTACAGGAAAGCGTTGAGAAGCTTGAAATAGACGTGGATGCCGCCGAAGCTTTAGCCTTCTTTAGACAGATGAAGAGCATTCAAAAAACTAAAGCCTAGGTCTGAAAAATGGAGTATCCTTTAGCGCCGTCGACGGATATACTCTTGGATGCTCCTGCATTGGCGCTACTACACAGTATCCGCTACAAAAACCTTATACCTCTAATCGTAGCTCGATACAAAGTTCATGTGACCGTTTTCTCTCTCGTGGAATTTTTGACTTACCTGTATTACTCTAGGAAAACTAAGGACGGGTTAAAGGTTCTAACAATGCTGAAAAATATCTACGATGTGATTGAGCATCTCGACGATAACGTTGCACAAAGAACTGCGATGATTATGAGCGATCTTCTTCATCACTCACTCAGTGCTCCCTTCGAAGACATCGTAAACGTAGCATACGTTCTGGAGAAGAATTTCGTGCTAGTTAGCGGTGATCCCAGCAGATACGAAGCTCTTCAAAAGTACGGCTTCCTGATGATAAGCGTTGAGATGCTTATTCAAGAGATTGAAAACTATTTGAAAACCAGCAAAGAGAATGAGAGCTAGGTTTTAACGACACGAATAATGGAGCCCGACTTTGGGGGAAATACAGCTCTCATCTCTCTCTTCGACTCTGGTAATAGCCTTGCTTTACCGCCAATTACTTGTGCTTCTACGATTCTTGTAGCACTCGTAATGCTTGTCTCCACATTTTCATTGCTGTGATTAATCACTATTAAAAGATCGTCCTTTTCTCCCGTGTAAACTTGTAGCTCGACTCTAGGATCCTTTGAAGCATAACGTCTTTCTACCTCTGAAACAAAGGCAAGTTGTTCATAAAATATTGTTCCTTCGTGCCATTGAGCGTTTTCCTGTGCCTGTAATATCACCTCTATAGGTATCAGCGATAGAATGGTCTTGCCACGCCCCCTTCGAGAGAAGAAGATTACCGGTTCTCCTTCGTCATCCAAGGCTATTACGTCCGAGTCCGTGCTTTGCGCCTTGAAAGTATAGATGCTTTCTGGTACTTTTAGTAATAGTTCGTCCCCCTCACTGAGGTTGCCAAATTTCCTGACGAATTTCAATTTAACGACTCCGAAGATCTTGCGTCCCATGGAGCCTGCCTCTAGAACGTTTTCCACGCCAAACAGCTCGTTCCAAAGGTGTGTCGGCGCATCGTGGAGGGCTTTGAAAGCACCGGCTCCCCTGATAACGGATGAATAGAGGGTTCCGCCGAGCTCTACATATTCTAGAAGGTTGCGCCACGTAGAAGCAAGTGTAGCTACTACAGAAGGAAGGACTACTAGCTTAGCGCTTTTTAAAATCTTTTTCAGGTCTAGCTCGTAAACCATTCGAGAAGGAACGCTAGAGGCGGATAGAAGCGAGTAGCTCATCAAGTGCGGTTTTATGGATTCCCAAAAGCCTAGTGACTCTTTGTACCATATGAACTCGTAGTCTCTGAATAAGTAAAATGGATAAACTACAAAAGTGCTTGATAAACGTTTGTACTTAGAGTGAAGTCCGAGCTTTTCTATTCTTTCGACCACATGAGAAAAGTTCCTGTAAGAGTCTGCTGCTAGTTTTTCGCTACCGTCTTTCTTCAGTAAACCAAAGCCGAGCTCTAAAGGTCTCCAATCGTATGGCTCACCGCTCTCTTCTGTGAAGTCTGAGAAACACCAAATAAACGCTCCAGAAGCTTCGTGAGCTAGAGATGTGTAAAGAATTTCCTCCACAAATCGCGCGTGGCTTTCCTCGCTGAATTGTAGTGTACTAAAGCCGAACTCTTCAAGTATGACTGGCAGGTCTCCTGCGTTGGAGAAGAGTTCAAGCATTGCCCCATAGAAGTATCCAAGCCGTACGAGATCGGTGTCGTATAGGTACAAGTGTGGCCCAACGTAGTCGACGAGGTGACGTACATTAGGGGTTTCTTGCATAAAGCTGTCTGGTATGTCTCCGCTGGATACGATGTGATTTGGGTCTACGGATTTCATAGTTTTTGTAAATGCTTCGAGTAGCCTGAGGGCATCTTCTCTTGTCGTAGCTCTCTTTACCAAGCTGAGCTCGTTACTTAGTATCCAGCCAGCAAGTGCAGGGTGTGATGCCAGCCTTTCTGCTATTTTTCTCGCAAAAGTAGCGGTCTTCTCCACGGAAGAGGGGGTGTAAAGGCTGTCGAAGCTGGTCCACGGTATTGGGAAGTTTTTTCCGCTCATGTGTCCTACGAGTAACGTTACGAATGCCTGGAGGTTTTTCTCGTGAAGCAAATCGAGGAATCTTTGTAGCTTCTGCAGACTCTCTTCAATTGGAATTCCTCTCTCATCCGCAAAATCTATATCCCTTAAAAATATCCTTACTACTCTAACGCCGAGTTCTTTCATTTTTTCTATGTCTTTCTTTAGGCTCTCTTCGTCCCATTCTTTCCACATTTTTACGTTGTATAGTCTAGGCCAGTAGTTAACTCCTAGTAAGAACTTGAACGCTTCGTCCAATAATACGAAAGACCCGGCTTTTCGTGTTCTCATACTGTCAGCTTGCAAAAATTTATATGCTTATAAATTTTCTGCAAAATGCAAGAGCTATGAGTAGCTTACTCCTAGCATTTTTACTGATTTTACTGTTAACCTTGCCTTCTCTGTATGCAGTGCCCAATAACTCGGCGAGGCTTGTAGCGTGGGTTGTCCCTTGGGGTGAGAGGGTGGATGCCCGCGAGGTGCCGGGCTACATGGTTCCGGGAGTGGTCGTCGCCTACGACGTTGACCGGGGTGTCGAGCCCCCTTCTCTTTCGCAGTGGTTATCGTACTCTGTCTCCCAGATCGAAGCCTTGAGGAGCAGCGGCAGGGAGGTCTTCGTGAACCTGTTCTGCGAGAAGTACGTGCCTTCGTGGAGCTGGAGGGGAGGGCTGAAGACCGTGCGCCTCGACGGCAGGGTGCTCGCAGAGCTGAAGAGGGTGCTGGGGGACGGGGAGGGGGCTTACATAGGCTTCAGCGAGCTGACGTCCTGCGTTAACGACGCCGGGTGCAGGGAAGAGCTCTCGGCGGCGTACAGGGAGCTCAGGGAGGCGTTTCCGGCGGCTAAGCTGTACTACTACGGGTCCGGGGGAGATGACGTGAATGCTCTGCTCGACCTCCAAGCTAAGGCTGGGCTCGACTACGTCGGTATCGACTTCTGGGACCTGGAGCTCGGCCCTCAAGGGGTCCGCGTGAAGAGGTACCTGGTCTCGAAGGTGGAGGAGCTTGCGCGTAGGCTCGGCTGGGGGAAAGTCATTGTCGGAGAGGTTGGGCTGAGGGTAGACGATGAGGAAGCGTACATCGAGCCGTGGAACTGGGGCAGGCGTAGAGTCTTCAATGAGTCGGCGGACGCGAGGTACTACTCGGAGATCCTCACCGGGCTACTCGTAGAGGAGAAGGTAGCGCCCGCCTTCATAGGGGTCTGGGCGTGGAACGACGGTGTCTTCGCGGTTAGAGGCGAGAACGACGTGCTAGATGTGCTTTCACGCTTCGCAACCTCCAGCCCTGAGGGTTCGGCGTCCACTGTGCGGCTCAACACCCCTCTTCCATGGGTGTTCCCGTGGGTAGCAGTCGCACTGGCACCGATCGCTGTCTTCGTCGCCGTAATCCTTCAACGCAGACACCGCTCGAAGCGAGGCGCGCCGGGCAACGCGTAGCCCTACCCGTAGTTCCTAAGGGAAAAAGGAGGAAGATTTCACAGCGCTTACTTGCCGCTCTTCACGTAGTACACGGAGTAGGAGATCGTTAGCCCGCGGCTAGCCTCTTCCAGCGCCGCCCAGTCCTCGGGCTTAAGCCTCCACCCAGCCGCTCCCGCGAGCTCCTCTACCTGGGCGGGGCTCTTCGCGCCGGGTATCGGCACGACCGCCGGGCTTGAGGTTATGAGCCAGTTGAGGGCTACCTGTACGGGGGTTTTCCCGTACTTCTCCCCGGTAGACTTCAGGAGCTGTACGACGCGCCAAACCTTCTCGAAGTTCTCCGGGTGGAAGACAGGCTCCCTGGCCCTCACGTCGGCGAACTGCGGCAGGTTGTCAGGCGTGTACTTGCCGGTGAGGGCCCCCTTGGCTATGGGGCTCCACGCCTGCACAGTTATCCTGTGCTTCTCCGCGTACGGTATCACCTCAGCTTCGGCCCACCTCTCCACGAGGTTGTAGCGGTGCTGGAACACCTCTACGTCTGCCCTCGCCAGGCTGCTCCGGAAGCTCTCCACGAGCTCTACGGGGAAGTTGCTCAACCCCAGGTAGCGTACAAGCCCGACGTTTACCAGTTGCTCCATCGCCCTGGCGTAGACCTTGGTGGGGTAGTTGTGCCAGCAGGGTGGCCAGTGCGCGAGTAGCACGTCGACGTAGCCTAGCCCCAGGAGCTTCACGCTGTGCTCGACCGCCCTGGGTATGTCTAGCGGGTTGAGGAACTCTCCCGGGATCTTTGTTGACACGATTATCTCGTCGCGCTTCGCGCCGAGCTCGCGGAGGGCGGAGCCGAGCGTCTTCTCGCTGAACCCATTGCCGTAGACCATCGCCGTGTCGAAGAAGTTTATCCCGAGCTCCAAGGCTCTCTTCACGACGCTCTTAGCCTTCTCGTAGTCGGTGAGCCCCCATGCCTCGCTGAACTCCCACGCTCCCAGGCCTATCCTAGAAACCTTTTCACCTGTTTTACCTAGAACCGTGTACTCCACGATTCGGGCATATGACAGCGGGGTATATAAGTGTAACTGAGTACCGGGGGCTGACAAGCCCTCCGCCTTGCCACGCGAACAGTTATTAAGCCGCGCCTCCACCCCGGGAGTGTGGGCATCAAGGCGCTCGTGGTAGACCTGGACGGCACCCTCTGGTCCCACAGGGATATCTCGCGCACGCGCCCGCCGTTCAGGAGGGTCTCCGACGGCGTAGTCGTAGACTCCACCGGGCAGGAGGTCAGGCTGAACCCCTGCGTCGAGGAGGCGCTGAGAGCCGCTAGGGAGGCAGGCTTAAGGCTGGCAGTGGCGAGCTGGAACGACCCGGAACCCGCCGTCGAGGCTCTGAAGGCACTCGGGGTCTACGGGTACTTCGACCTCCTAGTGATCGAGCCTCACCCCGGGAAGGACAGGATGCTCGAGAAGATACTCCGAGAGCTACGCCTGTCGCCCGGGGAAGTAGTCTTCGTCGACGACACCGAGTACATGGTCGAGCTCGTGCGGGAGGCGCACCCCGGGATACTCTCCCTGAGGATGGGGGTGGACGTGAGGGATTTCTGCGAGCTTCTACGCAAGTTAAATATTTTTACGACGCAGGGGTTTAGGAGCCGTGGCGAAGGCTAGCAAGTCCAAGCTGGTAGCAACGGTCGGGGTTTTCGCGGCACTCACGACCGTAGCTACGGTGATAGTGCAGATACCCGTCCCGGAGACCAAGGGCTATATCAACCTGGGCGACGCCGTCGTCCTGCTATCGGGCATCGTCCTCGGCCCGGCGGCCGGGGCGCTGGCGGGCGGAATCGGCTCAGCGCTGGCAGACGTTCTCTCCGGCTACGCCCACTGGGCCCCCTTCACCCTGGTGATCAAGGGGGTTGAAGGGTTTCTCGCGGGGCTCCTCTCGAGGACCGGGAAGACGGCTTTGAGGACGTTGGGTGTCTTGCTGGCCGCGTTCGAGATGATTCTCGGGTACTTCCTCGTAGAGACACTCCTCTACGGCGTCGGCGCGGCTCTAGCCGAGCTTCCGGGGAACGTCTTCCAGGCGGTGTTCGGCGCGCTGGTAGCGCTACTCGCGGGGGAGCAGTTGAGGAGGCGCATCGGGGTCGCGGATGCCGTTTCGTAGGCTCGGGAAGCTGACATACGGGGAGCTCGAGGAGCTCCTCTCGAGGCTTAGGAGGCAGGACGCCAGCGTGCTCCTGGGGCCGGCTATAGGCGAGGATGCTGCTCTGATAGACCTCGGGGACAAGGTTCTCGTCGTGCACGCGGACCCGATCACCGGGGCTGTGAGCAACATAGGGTGGCTCTCGGTCCACGTGTCTGCGAACGACGTAGCTACACGGGGGGTCCAGCCCAGGTGGCTTGTCACGGTGGTTCTGCTACCGGAGGGCGCCGGGCAGGATGTCCTATGGGACATAGCCGGCCAGCTGAGGAAGGCTGCCGACGAGATAGGGGCGACGATAGTGGGAGGGCACACCGAGTTTACGCCGGGGCTGGACAGGCCGATACTGGTCACCACGGCTATGGGGGTGGGCGGGAAGGGCGAGGTTCTCGCGACTTCGCGTGCAAGGCCGGGCGACGCCTTGATACTGACCAAGGGGGCGGGGATAGAGGGTACCGCGATACTCGCGACGGAGCTCTACGACGAGCTCTCCAGGAAGGTAGATAGGGAAGTGCTGGAGAGGGCTAAGTCCTTCATCTACGAGGTAAGCGTGGTCAAGGACGCCTTAACTGCGGTGAGGGCTGGGGGTGTCCACGCGATGCACGACCCCACGGAGGGCGGCGTCCTCGGCGGCCTCCAGGAGATGGCTATCGCGGCTAACGCCGGCCTCGTCGTCGAGGAGGAAAAGATACCCGTAAGGGAGGAGACGAAGGCTGTGTGCCGCGCGCTGGGGGTAGACCCACTGAGGCTGATAAGCTCTGGATCCCTGCTGATAGCCGTCGAGGGCTCCAGGGCCAGGGACGTCGTGGATGCTCTCTCCAGGGAAGGCATACCCGCGGCGGTCATAGGGAGGCTTACCGAGGGTAGCGAGAGGATCCTCGTAAAGAGGGGCGGCGAAATCGTAGACCTAAACGAGCCCGTAGTCGACGAGCTCTGGAGAATACTCGGGGAGAGGTAAAAAAAGGCTTATATTTTGAGGCCCAGCTCCCTAGCTATCTGCGCTATCTTTTCCTCCACTTCCCGCGTCTCCGGGGTGAGAGGCGTCCTAGCGTACGGCTTTACCGGGGCACCCATGACTTTCAGCAAAGTCTTCACGGAGGTCGGGAAGGAGGTGGCGTAGTCGTAGACGCGTACGAGCCTCAAGAGCTTGTGCCAAGCCTCCAACGCCCTTTTCAGGTCCCCGGATCTGTACGCGTCGTAGACCTCGCGGTGTATCTGCGGGGCGGCGTTTGCGAGCGCCATTATCCCGCCGTCGCCTCCCATCATCAGCACCGGTAGCAGGAGGTCGTCGAGCCCTGTCAGCACGGCGAAGTCCTTCCTCTCAGCCTTCACTACCTGTACCAGCTGGCGGAAGTAGGTGAAGCTCTCGACGGTAGCCTTGGCGCCCGCCAGGTTGCTGTGCTCCTTCGCGAGCTCCAGGTAGAGCCCCACCGGTATGTTGATCCCCGTAGTCGCCGGTATGTTGTACACTATTATCGGGAGGTCTACCTTTTCGAGGATAGTCGAGAAGTGGACCTTCAGCCTCTCCGGGGACACCTTGAAGAAGTAGGGAGGAGTAACCACGGCGCCGTCGACCCCCAAGTCCTTGAAGGTTCTCCCGAGAGCGACGGAGTCCTCAGTGTAGTTAGCGCTGATACCCGGGATAACCCAGACCTTGCCGCCGACAGCCTCCAGGACCAGCCTCGTTACCTCGACGGCCTCCTCCCTCGATAGGTGCACGAACTCCCCGGTAGTGCTGTTCGGGAAGATCCCGTGAACCCCCTTCTCGGCCTGGTACCTGGCGAGCCAGGCGACCGCCTCCCTGTCCAGCGAGAGGTCCTCCCTGAACGGCGTGATGAATGGGGATATCACTCCGTAGAACCTGGCGCTCACTTCTCCTGCACCTTCTCAGGTAGCGATAGCCGGATGCTGAGGTAGCCGAAGATGGGGCCCAGCAGGTTAGCGGCAACCTGCCATACCAGTGCAAGCGTGGCGTCTAAGAGGAGTTGCCCTGTCTTCGGGTAGAACCCCCCGTAGTACGTTCCGAAGTAGCTGGGGAATGCAAAGAACACGGCCGCACCCGTGAACTTGAACACCGATATTATGTACATCAGTACGAGTACGTCGAGGAATTCGACGAGCATTACCGGGATGATGTAGTGGACTCCAGGCATAGCCTTCACAGCGTAGTCGAAGCCGACAACAGCTAGCCAGCCGAAGACCCCTCCCAGCGGCGTGGCCTTGTATATCTCCTTGAACGCTTTCTTGTCTGCGCCTAGCGCGAAGTAACCTGCCCATGTAACGAACGTTGCCCAGACGGGTAGCCCGAGCGGTGGGAGAGTCACAAGCAGGCTGAGAGCAGCTAAGTAGGCAACTGTAAGCTCTATTGGAACCTTATACCTAACCGACATGTCTACCCACCCGCATTCTTCTCGACCCATTCGCGAACCCTACCGAACCCCTCACGAATCTTCTCCACCGGTAAAACGTACGAGACACGCATGTACCCATCACCGCCCCTCAAGGGGAAGGCAGTCCCAGGTAAGAGAACTACACCCGCCTCGAACAGTAACCTCTTCGCAAGCTCGTCCACACTCCTCAAGCCCGTCGCTCGGAGAACCTCCTTGAAGTTCGGGAAGAGGTAGAATGCACCCCTGGACTTCACGGTGCTAACGCCGGGTATCTTGCTGAGCTCTTCGAAAGCGGCGTCCCTCCTCCTACGGTACTCCTCTAGTAGCGGCTTGAACCAGCCCGTACCCAGCTGGAGCGCCTTGAGCGCCCCGTACTGGAGAGGAGCGGGCGGACAGCTGTACATGTTCGTCGCAAAGACTTCGAGGGCCCGTATGACTTCTTCTCTGGCGACGACGTAGCCGAGCCTCAGCCCGGTCATAGCCCAGGTCTTCGAGAAACCGCTCACGTACACGACGTAGTCGCGCCAGTCCGGTGCCTGGAGGAAGCTCGCGTGCTTCCCCTCGTACACGTAGTCCTCGTATATCTCGTCGCTAATCACGAACATGCCCTTCCTCCTAGCCAGCTCCAGTAGAGCCTCCACGTCTTTCTCCTCGAGCGCCGAGCCCGTCGGGTTATGCGGAGAGTTCACGACGATACCCCTCACCCTGTGGAGGCCCTCTACAGTCCTCTCGACGTCCTCCGCCGAGAGCCTGAACCCTCTCTCCTCCGCGAGCCTCACGAAGACAGGCCTGCCGCCCGCGTACCTAATAACACACTCGTACGTCGGAAACGCAGGGTCCTGCACGACGACCTCGTCTCCAGGCCTCGTCAGGAGGGAGATCGTCATGAAGAGCGCTGCCTTAGCCCCCACGGTTACCGCGACTTCGCTGGGCTTAACGTCCACTCCGTACTTTTCGCCGACGTAGCGCGCTATCTCCTCGCGGAGCTCCGGTATGCCTAGCGGCGAGATGTACCTCGTGTAGCCCCTGTCCAGCGCCTCCTTGATTGCTTCGAGTGCTTCTCTAGGGGGCTGGAAGTCGGGTTGCCCTATCCCGAAGCTGATAACGTCTATACCTTTACGCCTAGCCTCGGCTGCCAAGTCGAGGTATACGAAGGCGCCCTCAGGCTCTAGTTGCTCCGCGAGGGGAGAAAAAACCAGCGTAGGTTTAGGCAAGGGGTATCCCCCTACTCCAGCACGGCGAAAGCCCTGACGGGGCTCGCGGACCCGTTCGTTATCCTCAGGGGCGGGCCGTAGAACTGGAACGTCTTCCCTAAGAGCTCTCCGAGGTTTGTGAGGTTCTCGAATATCACTATGCCCTTCGGTAGCAGGATCTTGTGCCCGGGGAACGGGGCCTGGTCTATGCTGGGAGCATCTATGCCGACAGCGTTCACGCCCAGGTCTGCCAGGTACCTCGCCCCGCCCTCGTCGAGACCCGGGTGGTTGAACCAGTCGGGAGTCCCCGCCTTGGCGTCGTACCCGGTTCTTATCAGGACGACCCACCCGTTACCTACACCTTTCCCCTCTAGAGCCTTCTCTAGGAACTCGCGGGTTATCGGCGCCTTGGGCGGGAGGTGGCTCGCGTCTACGACGATCCCTCTACCCATGAACCTCTCCAGCGGGACCTTGTCTATGGTGGGTGCTCCCTCGATGAAGTGCGCCGGCGAGTCTACGTGGGTCCCCGTGTGCTCTACGAGCATTAACAGGTTGCTGTAGTACCCGTGCTCCTTTATCGTAGTCCACGTGTGGACGATGGGGACGGGGTAGCCCGGGAATACGGGCGCCCCTGTTTTAAGCTCCATCGTCAGATCAACTATTCTCATGGGGCTCAGCCGGTACACTTTTCGCATATCTGTGTGATTAGCTTTCTGCTAAAGCCTTTAACCGAAATCCTTAAATATACCTTCAAGGAAGGCTACGAGCTCTGCGCATGTAGCCAGAGCCCTTCTCCTCCTCACGGAAAGGTAGCTCCTAGCCTGTCCCGTCAGCGCGGCGACTTCTCCCAGGGTGCCTCCAGCGAAGAGCCTTAAATCCTTGTACGTGCAACCGTTGCTTAATCTCTTCTCAAGGTACTCGCGTATACCTACAGCATCTAGAACGAGCTTCGCCGCGGAGAATGTCGATGCGTTTAGACGCATACTCCTAACTATGGAGACTTCGTGCCCTTTCTCCTCCAGGTACTCCCTGAGGCGCTTCGTTACGCCACGCATAACCACGACCACCCAGTACTCGTACCCGTTGCTCGCAAAGAGGGGGCTATGCCAGAAGACGTCCTCCTCCGACGTGAGAGCATCCATAGCCATCGTCGAGTGCATGCGTATCGAGAGCAGAGCCCTCGACCCCCTCTTCGAGACTACCCTTACTTCCTCCACTCTCTCGTCTCCCCTCAGGGAGTCTAAAATGCTTCTAAGCGACGGCGAGTTCCCGACGTAGAGGTACCCGT
Organism: Thermofilum pendens Hrk 5; assembly: GCF_000015225.1. NCBI lineage: Archaea > Thermoproteati > Thermoproteota > Thermoprotei > Thermofilales > Thermofilaceae > Thermofilum > Thermofilum pendens. Next base: position 1,609,873 of record NC_008698.1, on the reverse strand, counting down.
ACACCTTACCGCGGACAAGCCGGGAGGAGAGGGCGTCAAGCCTCTCTTCGGGGAACCTTTCAGAAACGCTCACAACGGGGCAGTCCGGCTGGTGTATACGCCAGACCTCGACGAGCATTTCAAATCTATAGCATGTTCGGCGTAGCCAATAGATAAACCTTGTACCCGTGGAGAAGCTTATTGGAGTTTTCCCGATTTTTCACGTTAAAAGCCCGACGTAGCTAGGGGTGGTGGAGGCCGAGGTTCGCCCGACAAATAGTTTAACTAAGCCTTTAGGCTTTGCATCGGCAGGAGTCACGGAGCACTGGGGGAGGTGCTTGGCGTACCTCCAGAAGAGAAGGCTCCAGGTAGTCACCGACGTCCTGAGCAGGTTGCTGGCGGGCGAGGCCGCTACGAGGGACGAAGCCATCGGCTTGCTGCGCAGAGCATACCTAGAGGCGGGCCTGGAGCCGCTGAGGGGGCTTTCCACTCCTCGGAGCTTCTACAGGGAGATGTCGCTGGTGTACGCCGTGGGCAAGTACGGGCTTGGGCTCGACGAGGAGCTCGAAGGATTGCGGGAAATATTCGAGGTGGAGGCTCTCTGCGACGCGGCGCTGGGGCTCGTGAGGAGCGGCGCCGGCGTCGAGGAGTCGGTTTTCAGGGTGTTCGGGCGCCTAAAGGAGTCCGACGTTAGGAGTTTCCTCAACTACGTCTTGGCGGCGAGCCTGCTCGGCTACGTGGGCTTCGAGGAGCTCTTGAAGGTGCTGGGAGGTCTAGAGGCTTACGGCAACGTAGCGCGGGACTACAGGATCCTGGTGGTAGCGTACAGGCTCGCGGACTTCGTGGGCTCCAACAAGTTTTCCAGGAGGTCCGAGAAGGAGGCGGCTAAGCTGGACCTAGCGAGGAGCCTCGGCGACGAGAAGGCTTTGCCGTCGGACGGGCTCGTCTGGAGGATAGCTGTAAACGTCTACGGCGTAGACGAGGGTGTGGCTAACCGCGTCCTCAGGATGAGCCCCAGCGACCTCGCAAGGGTAGTTCTCGAGTCTAGCACGTGGTGGTACGGGTACGTGGTGTCTCCCGGAGAGCTGGAGGAATACCTCGCCGGCCTCGAGCCGGAGTGGCTCCAGGCGTACCTCTACCTCGAAAAGAAGCTCAGGAAGGCTTTCCCGGCTTCCTCGAGGCTAGTCGCGGCGGCAGCCGTAGACCAGGCGAAGGCGGAGGGGGCGAGCCCCGAGTCCCTGACGGCTAGGAGCGTAAACATCGAGAACCCCGTCTCCAGCCTGCTGGAGTGGGGGTGCTCCGGCTGGAGGTTTACCTACATGAACCTGGCTCCCAAGGGGGAGTTCGAGCTGAGGCTTGAGGACAAGCACGAGGTAATAGTCTTCGACCGCGTCCGGGCGTACGAGGCCCTCGCCTTGGGGGTCAGGAGGCTCAGGGAGAGGATAGCGGAGAAAGCTAGCGGGGACCTCGACGTGAAGGTGAGGCTCGGCGGGAGGCTCAGCGGTATGTGGCTCAGGGTCCAGGCCATGCTCCTCGCGGTTAAAGTCGTCGGGGAGGCCTACGTGTTGACCGCGCCGCCCGCAGCCCAGGCGAGGCTCCGGGAGGGCCTCCTGGAGGAGAGGAGGATCCCGGTGGACGGCGGGGAGCTCGTCGCGAGGCTTGTTGAGCGAGGGTTTAACCGGTACGTCACGCTGGAGCTAGGCGGGAGGAGGATCGCGACGCTGAAGCTGGGCTCCGACCCCGGGAAGCTGGAGGAAAAGGTCGAGAAGATACTCTCGCATAACCTCCCGAAGGGCGTGAGCGAGGAGAAAAGGCGGCTACTGGGAGAAGAGGTGAGGAGCCTGCTCAAGCGCTGAGAGGCTTCGCGCGGAGGCGCGCCCCGAGCTTCTCCTCGAGGAGCCCGAGCATCTCGCGGTAAGCCTGGATCTTCGAGGTGTGCCTGGCGTCCAGGGGTCCCGGCCTCTTCATGTAGAACCTGTTAACCTCCGGTACTGTTCCGCGGAGACCGGCCTTCGCGAGGGCGTAGGCGAGCCTCGCGAGGTCCACGATGTACCCGGCTAGCGCCGGGCTATCGTTTATCCGCATGTTCACTACGAGCTCGTCCGTGAAGCCCCCGAAGGAGACCCACTGAACGTGCATCGAGACGAACTTCTTGTCGCCGAGGGGTTCGAGGTAGCCGGTAGGCCTTATGAAGTGGGGAGGCTCGTAGCCGAGTATGTCCTTTAAGAAGCCCGACTTAGTGTTCTCCTTTGCCAGGTTCCTCTCGGGCTCCGTCAACGCCAGGAAGTCCGTGTTGCCCCCTATGTTGAACTGTGCTATCGATAGAACCCTTCTGTTCCTCTCCTTCAGGTGCTCGGCTAGGTCAACGGTGAGGGGGGTCGCCCCCGTGGCGCCGTCGTCGCCGAGAACCAGCAACCCGTTCTCCCGCGCCTTCTCTACGAACGCTGGGCTACAAGCTACGTAAGCGGGCTGGAGGTTCACGTAGGAGGATCTCCCGTGCCTTAGAACCAGGAAAGCGTAGACCTGCGAGTGGGGTAGATCGCCCCTATATGCTTTCTCCTCGACCTCCCGCCACGAGTAGAGGGGGCTGGAAGCAACGGTACTCGTAACGTCTACGACGACGTCCGGTTTCACGTCGTCTAGCCATTCCTCGAACGCCCCGTAAGCGTCCGCCAGGGGCTTCGAGTCGTCCAGAGCCTTCGTCCTTATGAACCCGGGCGTGCTCCGCAGCTTAAGCCCGGGCGCCACGACGACCTCTCCGAGCTCTGGCTCCGGGCTAAGCCCGTACATAGGTGCCACTTCGCGGAGGCTCTTGCCGACCTTTCTTTCGTCCACGTCTACGCTCCCGGCAATTTCGAGGTCCTCCACCGGGACGCCGAAGTCCACGTCTGCGAGCGGTACTCCCCAGGGCTCGATCTCGCCTTTCTTCAGCTTGCAGAGCCCCCACGCGAAGATCGTTGCGACGTAACCCTGCCCGACCAGGGCTACCCGAACCACGTCTACCGCCAACTAGTTCATGACCATGAACTATATAAATCTTAACTTATACCGGCTCCCGGGCGCGGGCGGGCCTACCTCGTTATCCTCAGCTCCTTTATCTCCTCCAGGAAGCTCCTGCCGGGCCCCTCGGTGAAGTGCTTCCTCGCGGGCGCCAGTATCTCGGCCAGCTCGCGCGATAAAGCCTCCTTTAGGTCCGCCGGGTGCACGAGCCTCTCCCGGAAGGCTTCCTCGAGCTCGCCGTACGTGTTGAAAGCCCTCCTCTCCCCTGTCTTCTTGTTTACAACCTCGAAGGGCTCCTTCCTGTTCCTGAAGACTATGTACCTAGCTATCTCGAGCAGGGGGTTCATCTCGACCTCGCCCGCGGGGCAGAATGCCCTGCCTATCTTGCTCCTGATTTCCTCCTCGGAGTCGTGTATGAATAGCGCGGTCTCGGGCTTCGACTTCGACATCTTAATGTTCACGAGGGTCTCGCGGAAGAGCTCCTTGTCCCCGGAGTTCTTCGCCTCTACGAGCTTCTTCCAGTCGCTGGCGTCGAGCTGGAGCCCCGGGAGGAGGTGGTGATGGAGGGCTACGGGCTTGTACCCGAACAGCTTTTCTCCGACCTCGATCGCTATAACGTGGGCTTTCCTCTGATCCATGCCGCCGTGCGGTATGTTGACGCCCATGCTGAAGATGTCCGCCACCTGCATGGGCACGTAGAGTAGCTGTGCGAAGCTAAGCGCCTCCGACTCCGACCTCCCGAGGATGGTTACAGACCTCCTGACGCGCGACAGTGTCGTCTCCATGGAAACCCTCAGCACGTTCGTGAAGTAGTCTAGTCCAAGCTTCTCGTAGAGCTCCGACCCGAGGATGAACTCCGTTTTGTCGGGGTCTCCCCCCACTATCCTCAGCGAAACCCTCAAGGCCTCCTTGAAGTAGCCGCCGGCAACCCTCCTTATCACGTCGAGGTCCCCTCCAAGCTTCCTGTTGATCCAGCTGTGGTAGTCCGCCAGGAACACCTTAGTCTTCACGCCGACGCTCTGGAGGTCCGCCACTTTCTGCATGGAGATAAGCCCGGTACCGAGGTGGACGAGCCCGGAGATCTCGAAGCCTATATAGTGCACCAGTGGCACTCCGTTTTCGACCAAGCTCTTCAGCCTGTCCGGCGTGAGCAACTCCTCTGTTGGCTCCCGCAAAGCGGCTTCAACAACCTTCTCTGGATCCAAAGCCGACACCCCCGAGAGCGTAGAACACAGCACTCAAATATCTTTCTACTCTACTATCGCGTACCTCTCCGCCCTAAGAACGTTGACCACGGCGGCCAGGCTCGAAGCCAGCGAGAGAAGGGCTAGCTCCGCTATGGGTATCCCCTTGAAGCCCGCCATCGTGGCCTCGCTGCTCACGGAGAAGTCGTAGCTACCCTTACCCGAAACGGTGCACCTGCCGTAGGCATCGCAGGCGAGGACGTCGGTGGTCACGTGGCCCTGCCCCCTGTCTAGCAACCCGTAGGAGTCGAACGAGAGGTTAGCCTTTATCGTTATCTCGACGGGTAAGCCGTTGACGACTCCCCTCAGGCTTTTATCCACGGAGATACTCTTTCCGGCGGCCTGGCTGTTGTAGAGGAGGTTGGCAGCCCTGAGGCGGTTTACAACGACCCTCACGCCGCTACTCGATATGGGGGTGACGTCCAGGACTCCGCCCGGCTGGAGCTGGATTATCACGCTTTCAGAATCGTTGACGCCTCTACCCGTGACGCTCACCGTTAACACCTTGTTCACACCCCCCGTGGTCTCCGCCTCTACAGCCGAGTAGACTGCCGCGGCCGCGACGAGCCCTATCAGCACCGCTACGACTGCCTTGCTGAGCCTCGTGAAGCCCCTCTCAGTGAAGAATATGTTCCTGAAGAAGTAGTGCATCGAAGAGTACAGCCTGAGCAGCCCTATCCTCTCCTCGCTGACGAGCACCGGAAGTAGCGCGAGCCCGCCTATAAACCCCCCTGCGTGCGCGAATACCGCGACGCCGAGGCTAGCCCCCAGGAACCCCTGCAGTATCTGTAGCGCGAACCAGAACACGAGGTAAGCCGCCGCTTTCATGGTGAAGCATAGCGGGATGAATACGTAAAAGAAGCACATCGTGAGCCTGGTCCCCGGGAACAGCAGGAGGTACGCGCCTAGAACCCCGCTTATAGCACCGCTGGCACCGAGGGCCGGCACGAAAGCCGAGCTCGCGCCCTCTATGGGTAGGAACGCCGTGTGGAAGACGCTCGCAAGGATACCGCTCGCGAAGTAAAGCAGGAAGTACCTCTCGCTACCGAGGACTGCCTCGACGCTCTTCCCGAACGTGTAGAGGTAAAGCATGTTGAAGAATATGTGCGCCAGGTTGGCGTGCAGGAACATCGAAGTGAAGAGCCTGTAGAGGTGCTCGGGCCTCGCGAAGTACGCTGGGACAAACGCGAACGCGTTAACCCAGGCGTCGGAGACCGCGAGGAAGCCGTTCTCGTAGCTCGACACGAGGTAGACCGCCACGTTTACGAGTATTATTCCAAGCGTGACCGGGGCTCCACGCCTCTCTATGTCCTCGTAGTCTCGCTGAAACGGCAAACCCATACGTCTCGGGTAAATAGCGCGCACCGGCGTATTAAAACCATATCGCGCGCACTCGAAGGAGAGCCGGGAGTACTTTCAGCAATTCTTTGAGAGTCGCGCGCTAATCGCCCGGGAGAATGCTCAGCATCTCCTCTAGCTCCCTTGCCCTCACGCCGCGCCTCTCCCTGAGCCACTTCACGTACGCTTCGTCGACATTCCTGCTGGTAACCAGGTAGTCGAAGACGTACTCCACGAGCTCCCTCACCCAGCCCTCGGAGCCCACGTCCGGCTCGTCCGTGGGGGGATACGGGAGCCCCCAGACGTCCACGTTCGTCGCACCGGGGACGCTGAAGCTGGAGACCGTCACGTACCCCTCGCGCACCGGGACCTCACTCCTTGAGAGAAGCTTCCTCCACTCCTCCAGCCTAACCTCCCCGGTAACCCTAACCCTGAGCAGCGCCGACAGGAACTCTCCCGCGCTACGGTAAAGCCCCTCGAGCTTGTCCCCGTAGCAGGCTACGCGCGCCCCGAGCACCCGGAGGGACCTGATCAGTGGCTCCTCCACCCAGAGCCAGCCCCTGTAGAACTCCGGCATACCCCTCCTCGCCTCCTCGACCACCCTGTCCCAGCCTACCTCGCCGCGCGCGTAGAGGTTAACGACACGCTCCATCTCCCTGGGGTACGGAACGTAGACGCCGCGAATCTCCTCGCCGAGGTCTAGAAGCTTCTCCGAGAGCTTCAACCGCGCCAACCTGAGCCTGGGACCCCTCAGTACTACGGGCATCCCGCGTAGTGTAAAAAGCCTTAACCTTTTAAGGCTTTTCCAGAAGCAACGGTTATTAGGGTCTGGCTCGACGAGTAGACGTGTACCCGGCGCACGCGGTGGCCGCGGTTAGTTGCGTGGTTAAAAAGGGAGGAAAGTTCCTCCTCGTTAAGCGCGGGAAGGACCCCGGCAGGGGGCTTTGGGCTTTCCCGGGCGGCGTCATAGAGGCTGGGGAAGGGGTGTTCGACGCGGCTAAGCGGGAGCTGTACGAGGAGACCGGGCTGTCCGCTAACCCTCTGGGCGTGGTCGGCGTCACAGAGGTTATACACACTGATGGAGGCAGGGTCAAGCACCACTACGTGATACTGAGCGTCTTGTTCGACGAGGAGAGCCTGGAGGGCTCCCCGAGGGCCGGGGGAGACGTGGAGGAAGTGGCTTGGATGAGCCTCGACGAGATTCTGGGCAGGGGAGACGTGGTCGCCTCGGTTAAAGCACTATCCGCGGACCTGCAGGGCGGGCCGTGTACACTGGGAGTCTACACGCTGAGGCTTCGGGGGTAGCCCGCGTAGCGGGGCTCCTAGCGCTCCTCGAGCTCTAGAACCTCCTTCTTACCCTTCTCCAACTCCTTTACTTGCTCTGGGTCGAGCCTCTCGAGTAGCGAGAGGAACTCTCCTACATGCGTCTTCTCTTCGCGGGCTATGTCCTCGAAGACTTTCCTCGCGAGAGGATCGTCCGTAGCGTTTGCAAGCTGGAGGTAGAGGTTTACCGCGTCGAGCTCGGCGATTATGGAGAGCCTGACTGCCTGGGCGAGCTCCTCCTTAGAGAACTTCCTGCCGGGCGGAACTTCCAATGGGTTTTTCGCGAGCATAATCTAAGTTCGCGTTGCCCCTTTAAAAGCTTGCCTATAGCCGTTAAGGATATATACTCGCAAGCGCCGAGAGTACCAGGATGATGACTTTGCCGAGTGTTGAGCAGTGAAAGACCATTCATGGACTGACGTTTTCAAGCCTCCTTTGAGTACTCCTTGACGCGTAGCCCGAGGAGCTTCGAGACGCTTTTAACCTCCCTTACGACGTCGCCGGGCATTACGAGGTGGTGGTTCGCGGGTGCCACCAGCGGGATTACCTCCGCGTCGAAGTCGAACTCCACGTGTGCCTGCGTCCTGCACATCGCTCGGCTGATAAAGCCAGAGCGCACCACCCTGCCCCTAGCTACGTAGACCTCCGAGAGGTCCCGTGAAAGCGAGGCCACCGTTACCTCACCGGGCTGAAGCTGGGACGCCACTGCTACCGGGTAGCCGCTCTCGAAGTGGTCTACCAGGCTGGGAGCCCTGGCGATGTCGAACGCTATCGTGCAGTGAGAGAAGACCCCGACCCTGCCCTCGAAGTGCGTAGCGTTGGCTATCCACCCCGAGGACCCTGTAAGCTCCCTTGAGACGAGCATTAAGAGCGCCGAGTAGAGGTCAGCCTCGCAGGCCGCCGCGAAGCCGTCCGCGTTCAGGAGCGCCAGCGCAACGCAGGGGGATACGCGGTGCTCTACGAGGTAGGGGAAGCAGTCAACGGCGACCGCGTCGAGCCTTTTCTCCTCGGAGAGCCTCCTCAACGCGTAGTACACCCCGCCGACGTGCTCGAGGCTTGAGCGGTACAACTCGAAGCCCGGGACCCCCGACACCCTGGAAAGGAAGGACTCCACAGCCTCTCTGGGAGCGGACTCTGCGGCGGAGAAAAGCTCCTCGGCGGGCACCACTTCGATAGTCCAGCCGAGCCTCGACGAGAAGACATCCGCGTAGCGAGGCTTAGAGCCCACCACGCCCACCCTCGCCCCCAGAACCCGGCCTGCTCCTCGGGCAACTCTGACAGCCGCGCTCGCCGCGGCGGCGCAGTTGCCGTCCGAGAAGGAGCCGCAGTGGAAGAGAGCTACACCGACCCCCCTGGATTCGAGAGCCGCTCTCGCAGAGATCGCCGAGGCTAGGCTGTTGTGCTCGCCCTGCGCTAATAGCGCCACAGCCCTGAAGCCTCCTTCCGAGGCGAACTCCTGTATCAACCCGCTGGTCCCGCCGGTTAAGACTACGGCTAAGGGGAGGGAGCCCCTAAGCTCCTCGACGGCTTTCTTCAAGGTGTCGCGCTCCGCGACCACCTCGGGGTAGACGGGTACGCGGAGAACGCTCGAAACGTAGCTGTACGCCTGCCTGTAGTAGCCCTCCCCGTGGATCCTCGAGGCGAAGGCTACCGCGTATACGTTCACGAGCTAGTAACTGCGGAGAGGCTAAAAAGCATTGTCGCGCGAGCTTCGCGGGGGGCTCTGCATTTTTCTAAGCTGGCTGAGCGTTTAGCTTATGCGAGTGGAGTAAGCGAAGAGTAGCGCGGCGATCAGCGAGAGAGTTGCGCTGTAGGTGAACGCTACCGCCCTGCCCGCAGTGTCCCACAGGTAGCCTACGACGGTCATACCGGCTAAGGTTGCGAGACCCGTGGCTATGTAGAAGACGCCGTACACGGTTCCCCGAAGCTCTGGAGGAGCAAACCTCGGCAGGATAGCCCTGGAGACTGTCTCGTAGCTCCCGAAGAACACCCCGTAGAGTACGACTGCTACGGCGAAGCCCGCAAGGTTCTCCGTCCTCGCGAGGGCTATCGACGCGAGGGCGAAGAAGACTAGGGAGCCTACGAGGACCTTCTCCTTGCCTACCCTGTCCGAGAGTACGCCTGAGGGGTAGCCTACGGCCGTGTGGAACAGGTTTATGGCAAGGTAGACTAGGGGTACCAGGTCGGCGGCTACGCCCACCTCCCTTGACCTCACGAGCAGGAAGGAGAAGTCGTAGTATCCGAGGCCCATCACGGCGAAAGCGGCGAGCACGAGTAGCAGCCTCTTGTTGCCCAGCACCTGTCTTGCGCCTTTAAGGATCCTGGCCTCCCTGCTCTCCGTCTTCACGTCTACGACGAAGGCTAGCAGTATAGCCAGGGCGATCACCGCGGGAATGAAGGAGACTAGGAAGAGGTTCCTCGGCCCTATGAGCGGCAATAGTAGCGTTGCGAGGAGGGGACCTATCATGGCTCCACTCTGGTCGATCGTTCTGTGAAGCCCGAAGGCTTTCCCAGAGGATTCCTCGTCTATGGACTGGCTTATCAAGGCGTCACGCGGCGAGGTTCTGATACCCTTACCTGTGCGGTCGAGGGCTTTTACGACCAGTGCGTCCCAAGGGCTATGGGCGAACGCGAACAGCGGCTTCGAGACCGCGCTCAGGGAGTAGCCGGCGAACACGAGCGCTTTTCTACGTCCAAGTCTGTCGGATATGTACCCGCTCACGAGCCTGAAGAAGTAGTTCGCGAGCTCTCCGATACCCTCGATGAGCCCGAGTAGCGCGCGGGTAGCCCCAAGCTCCTGGACGAGGAACACGGGGAGGTAGCCGTTAATCATCTCCGTTGAAACATCGGTGAAGAGGCTGACGAAGCCCAGCGCGTAGACGTTCCTTATCCCCGGCTTCCCGTCTTTCTCCGGCACGGTTACGCGTACAACCCGTGAATATATACGCGTTTCGGATTCGAACAGCAAAAAGTAGATATATTCTTAGACGAAGTTGTCGAAGTGTGAGTACAGCAGAAAAGCTCCCGTGCGCAGATTTCCTTCTGTCCAGGAGGAGCGTGAGGAAGTTCTCAGACGAGCCGGTCCCAGACGAGCTGATCTACAGGGCAATAGACATCGCGAGGTTTGCTCCCAGCGCACACAACGCCCAGCCGTGGAGCTTCCTAGTAGTCAAAGACCGGGAGAAGCTGGAGAAGCTCGCAAAGATACACAGGTGGTCGAAGCCCATAGCGAACTCGAAGGTCGCGATAATAGTGTTCTCGGACGAGAAGGTTTCCCCGAAGTCCCACCTCGTCGACGGCGCCATAGTGGCTACGTACCTTTGGCTCGCGCTGCACTGCCTAGGCCTCTCGACGGTCTGGATCTACACCCTGGAGCAAGCGGAGGAGATTAGGCGGATAGTCAACGCCCCGCCGCACCTGTTCCCCGTCGCGATATTCCCCGTAGGCTTCCCGGCGGAGTCGCCGCCGCCGAGGCCTAGGCGGAGCCTAGAGGAGCTTGTTCACGTCGACTCGTACTGAGAGTCGAGTAGCCAGTCCCTTTTTACTTCTTCGTAGTAGTCGAGGACGCGGGAGGCTAGGCGCACGACGGCCTCTTTCGGCACCTCTCCGGCCTTCGGGCACGCAGGGTCGACGTGTACCCAGAGCTTAGGGCTGTACGCCAGCGGGTAGAGCCGGCACGCCGTAGGCCGGTCCTCGTATATGGTGCAGGCGTTGGTGGTGGGGTCGAGGAAGACGCAGTGGGAGTCGACGTTTTTCAGTACGGGTACGCCCGCCCTGTACTCAGCGAAGTCCTCGAACCTGTAGCCCCTGGAGGTTATCCGCTCGATGTCCCTGCGCGTTAGGGGTACTACCGCCTTGTAGCAACACTTGCCGCACAGCCTGCCGTTTACCCGGCAGTCTATCTTCAGTTCCTCCATACGGCGCGTTAAGGCCTGAAGCCAAACACTCTCTCTACGAGAGAGCCGAAGAGGTAGCCTACGAGCACCACGAGGAATACTATGGAGGTGTTTTCGAGGAACTCTCTCAGGAAGTTGCCCCCGAGGATGACCGAGCTGAAGTACGAGAACGCCGCGAGGGCGGCTACGGCTAGCGCGACGGACGCGGCTAGCGCGGTTGCCACCGAGGGTACGAGGAAGAAGGGGGATGTGAGCATAACCACTGTCAACATGTACATTAGCCCCGTTACCAGCGCGTTTACAGCCGGGCTCTTACCCTTCTCCTGCTTTGCCTGCAGGTAAGCCGCGGCCGCCATGGACATCGAGGCGCTTATACCGACTATCAGGCCCGAAATCCCCGTGTAGATCGGCGAAGAAGTGTAGCCGAGGAACCCCGCGTGGACGCCTGAAAGCTCTATGATGGCGTCGGACATGCCGAGAGCCATGGCGCCCAGGTGCCTGACAGCGAACTCGTCTATCTGCGAGGCGAGCGCCTCCTCGTGGTACTTCTCGTCCTCTATTATCCCCTTCAACGCCTCTCTCTGCTCCTCGGAGAGCCCGGCGGACTCGAGCACCCTTACGTACTCCTCGACCACCCTCCCCTCGTGCCTCTCGAGAAACTTGATTATGAACACTTTTCCCAGAATCCTCGACGAGAGGACTAGGAAGGCTAGCTTCAGGCGGTCCCACCTTCCGAGCTCGACGCTCCCCGAGAACCTCGACCAGAACTCGTAGTGGCTTCTCTCCTGCTGTGAAAGCTTCTCGAGGATCTCCCTGTTCGCCGGGTTCTTCTCTATGCCCGCCAGCCTCCTGTAGAGCTCCGAGTCAAACAGCTCGTCCAAGGCGTACTCCGCGAACGGCATACCGGTAGCACCCGCTCTACAACGTCTACGATGCGCGGCGGCGAGATAAAAACCTAAGCGCTCTACTGCTTCTGCTTTACCTTCTCGAATACCTCCATAGCTTCGCTCCAAGTCGGTATCTCGTGCGACCCAAGCCGGGTTACCTTCAGCCCTGCCACCACGGTTGCGAACCTCACGGCATCCCGGAGGTCGAACCTCTTCAAGCCCATGAGTAGCCCCGCCGCGAACGCGTCGCCGGCCCCCGTGGTGTCGACGACGGTCTCGGGCCTGTACGCGGGGACCTCGAACTCCTCGTCCTTGGAGACCACGTAGACGCCCCTGCTACCCCGCTTAACTATCACTAAGCCCGCCCCCTCGCCTAGTAGCACGTTCGCGGCCTCCTTGACGTCTTCTACGCCGGCTATCGCCTTCACCTCTATCTCGTTGGGTAGCACTATGTCCGCAAGCCTGACTATGGGTTTGAGCGCCTCGATCCCCATCCTCGCCTGCCTGCGCCCCGGGTCCCACGAGACCCTCACTCCCAGCTCCTTCGCCGCCTTCGCCACGAAAGCCGAGGTGTCAACCCTGAGGCTGGCTATGTGGAGGTGCCCCGTCTCCTTGAGTATCTTGAGGTTCACCTCCTCGGGTTGAAGGGACTCGGCGACCCCCTTGTCCCCGTACATCACTATCTGCCCCTGGGAGTCGATGATCACTATCGTGAAGCCCGTCTTGCCGTTCAGCGCGTCTATCCTAACGTTGGAGATGTCGACCCCCTCCCTTACGAGGTCTTCGAGGGCGTTCTTCCCGAAGTCGTCGAACCCCACCTTCCCTATGACGGCGGAGCGCCCCCCGAGCCTCCTAACCCCTATCGCGACGTTCGCCGCGCTTCCCCCGACGCCGTGGCTCTGGCTCTTAATGACGCCCTCCCTGTCGGGCGTTGCGAAGGCGTCTACGCAGAACCTCAAGTCCAGGAGTATGTGCCCGAGCGTTACAACGTCGTAGAACGCCATCCCGCCTCACTGCCCCCCGGCTTTCCTCAAAGCCTCTTCGGGAGCGTAGCCTTCGTGCACAACGTACATTATCGCCTTAGCCGCGAGGGTGGGGTCCTCGTGCTGGAAGATGTTCCTACCGACGACGACGCCCTGCGCGCCGGCGTCCATCACGCTCTTCACGACGTAGAGGAAGTCCAGCAGAGTCCTCGCCTTCGCGCCGCCGCTCATAAGCACCGGTACGCCGGCGGCTACCTCGACCACCCTCCTGAAGCTCTCGGTGCTCCCCGTGTAGTAAGTCTTGATCAGGTCTGCCCCGCTCTCGATGGCTGCGCGGACACCGTACCTCACAACCTCCACGTCGTACATGTTCTTTATCGCGGGGCCCCTCGGGTACGAGAGTTGCAGGCAAGGCAACCCGTAGGTCTCCGCGGCCCTCTTCACCTGGAACCAGCGCTCCAGCATCAAGTCCTCGAAGTTGCTCCCCCAGTACACGGTTGCCGCGACAGCGTCGGCGCCCAGCGCGACGGCGTCCTCCACGAAGCCGAACGGGCTTTGAAGCAGCTTCTCTGCCTCGGGCCTCAGGCTAGTCTTGCTAGTCACCTTGACTATCAGCGGCACCTTTCCCTGCCAAACCTCGCTGGTCAGAGCCGCTATGCCCGGTAGCATCATGACGGCGTCCACCTCCCCGACAACCTTGGAGAGGATCTTCCTCGGGTTCACAGTCTCCCCTGGGAAGTCGCCTGGACCGTGCTCGACTCCGTGGTCGAACGCGAACACTACGGCCTTGCCGTCTCTAAGTATCCTGCCGAGCCTAACTCTCTTACCTATGTACCCATAACCCATTTTCTATCGATTCCTACATACCGCATACTTCGTAAAAATACTCTTTGTAATCATCGACGGTAATCATTGGCGTCAGGTATATCTGCCGGGGGGCTGTTCCTATCCACGTGAAGGTAGCCAGGGTAAGCGAGATAAAGCTTCTCGACAGGGAGGCCGCGGAGAAGTACGGCGTAAAGGAGGAGATCCTGATGGAGAATGCCGGCGCCAGCGTAGCCAGGCTTGCCGTGTCGCTCATAGGGCTCCCCATGAGCGCGGCAGTTGTCTGCGGGCCGGGGAACAACGGGGGAGACGGGCTCGTAGCGGCTAGGCACCTTTCAAGCATGGGCGCGGACGTCAAGGTCTTCCTGGTGGCGGCCCCGGACAAGCTGGCAGGCATAGTCAAGGAGAACTACGAGCGCGTAGTCAAGGCCGGGATAGCCGTGGAAGTAGTGGATGAGGAGAGGGCGGAGGGGCTCTCCGAGGAGCTCTCCCTCTTCGACGTCGTCGTAGACGCGCTGTTCGGGACGGGCCTCTCCAGGCCCCTGGAGGGTGTCTACAGGAAGGTTGTAGAGGCGATAAACGGTAGCGGTTCCCTAGTGATAAGCGTCGACATCCCCTCGGGGGTCCACGGGGACACGGGGCAGGTTCTAGGCGTAGCTGTGAGAGCTGACTACACCGTGACGTTCGGGCTCCCGAAGCTCGGGAACCTCATGTACCCCGGCGCCGAGCTAGGAGGCGAGCTGTACGTACACCACATCTCCTACCCCAGGGCGTTGCTCGAGGACAGCCGGTTGAAGGTGGAGACGAACGACCCCGTACCCCTGCCGCCGAGGAGGCCGGACACGCACAAGGGGGACTACGGGAAGGCGCTGTTCGTCGCGGGCTCGCGCAGGTACATGGGGGCACCCCTGCTCTGCTCAAAGTCCTTCCTGAAGGCGGGCGGCGGGTACTCTAGGCTCGCGACGATTAAGTCCATCGTGCCGTTCCTAGGCGTGAGGGCCCCTGAGGTGGTCTACGAGGCGCTCGAGGAGACAGCCTCGGGCACGGTCGCCTACGGCAACCTCGAGAGGATACTGGAGCTCTCGAAGTCCTCGGACATAGTGGCCGTGGGGCCGGGGCTCGGGCTCGAGGAGGAGACGCTGAGGCTTGTCTGCGACCTAGCTAGGAGCGTCGAGAAGCCGCTCATAGTGGACGGCGACGGCCTCACCGCGGTTGCCCGATGCGGCGAGTACATCTCGGAGAGAAGGGCTCCCACAGTGCTCACCCCGCACGCCGGCGAGATGTCGAGGCTGACGGGGAAGAGCGTGGAGGAGGTAAGGGCGTCCCGGGTCGACGCGGCGCTGGAGCTCGCCGGGAAGCTTAAAGCCTACGTGGTGCTCAAAGGGGCTCACACGGTCATAGCAACCCCGGATGGGAGGGCGTACATCAACCTGTCGGGCAACCCCGGCATGGCGACCGCGGGCTCCGGGGACGTGCTGGTAGGGGCCATAGCGGCGCTCTACGGGCTCGGCCTGGGCTTCGAGGAGGCTGTGAGGATGGGCGTCTTCGTGCACGGGCTCGCAGGGGACATAGCGGCGGAGGAGCGCGGGCAGGACGGCTTAACTTCAGTGACTCTGATGAACTACCTCCCCAAGGCTCTGAGGGCGCTGAGGGAAGACTTCGAGAGCGTGCTCGAAAGGTATACCATTAAGGTCCTGCCGTAGGGGACTATGCTGGACCCCCTCGAATACCTGCTGAGGCCCAGCGTCCTCGGCGAGATGTCGGACTTCCTGAAGGGGCGCTGGGTAGCGGTGCACTGCTCCAGGAAGATGAAGGACGGCAGACAGCTCCTCGTCAGGTACGCCGGGGGATCCCCCCTCAAGGCTTCGAGCCCCGCAGAGCTCGCGGCCCTCCTCAGGAGGCTCGGGCGCCTCGGGCCCAGGGCCGTTTACGGCACGGCTAATGTCTACGCGAAGCTGGAGACGAGGGAGGACGCCCTGAACTACTCCGGGAACGTGCTGAGGAGGACCGTGACGTGGGACATAGACTCGCTCCCGGAGCACTGGAGGGCGACGATCGAGGCGGCGCGCGCGATCGTAGACTACCTGGAGAGGGAGGGGGTAGTCAAGAGCGTGTGGCTGAAGTGGAGCGGGCGCGGAATGCACGTACACCTGCACGAGTACGCGGTGACCAGCGAGGTTATCGAGAAGCACGGCGTGCTCGACGCCACGTGGTCCCTGGCCCAGCTAGTCTTGGAGGAGGTCAAGGAGAAGATCCGCGAGGTCAACGCGAAGCACGGGTCGAAGATAAAGGTCGAGAACCTCATGGACCCCCAGAGGGTCTTCACGGCGCCCCTAAGCCTCCACAGGGCCCTGGACGTTGCGTGCGTAGCGCTGAAGCCCGAGCAACTGGACGACTTCGAGCCCTCGTGGACGAACCCGGAAAGCCCCGTCCACAACCCCTCGTGGCGCGCATACGAGGAGGGCGAGGCGGATCACCTGGCGGAGAAGGCCGTCGGGCGCATAGGCGGGTACCTCGGGAAGCCCCGCGCACAGCCCGTAGCCCCGCGCGCCCCTGTCCCCGTGCTCGAAAACCCCTCCGGGTCCCTCGCAGAGGTGAGGCTACGCTTCAACCCGTACCCCGGCCCGCTGAAGGGAAGGAAGCTCTACCTGGACCCTATGAAGGCGGTGAGGCTCCTCGAGGACGTCCTGAGCCACTACGTGCTCGGAAACATAGGACTAGAGGAGGCGGTCAGGTACCTGGAGGCTACGAGGACAGTCACGCTGAAGGCCCAGGGGTACTCCAAGGCTGACCTCGAGCTCCTCGAGAAGCTCTACGACGAGGCCGTAAGGGTGTTGCTCCAGAAGAGTAGGGAGGAAGTCGAGGAGTGGCTTAGGAGAGGGGGTCGGTAAGGCCGGGAAGCCTCATCGATCGGCAGGTAGCCGAACTCCTCATCCCGCGAGAGAATTAGGCACAGCGATAAATGCTTTACCCTAGTTATGTTTAATAGCGCGCCACGCGCGTCACACGAGGTGCTGGCAGTGTCGGAGGAGCTACCGGAGAAGCCCCTGCTCGACCACGTCTACGACTTCCTGGAGACCTTGAGGAGGATACTGATAGAGTTCATAGCCTTCCTAATACTCCTGATATTCCTGCCGGCCCCCTGGATGCTGCCTAGGTCCTACTACCCCCTAGTGTTCGCGTTGATGAACGCGACGAACCACTACATGCTGGACTTCAACGACAACCCCTTCAGCGGGCCTTTCGCGAGGCTCTTCGGGGTTAACGGGTCCAGGGTCGTGCTGATATCCCACGGCTGGTTCGACTCCCTGACCGCGGCGCTACTCCTATCGGTTGTAATAGCGGCGGGCGTCCTGAGCCCGCTGATAGCGTACGAGGTGTACAGGTTCGTGGAGCCGGGGCTCTACTCCCATGAGAAGAGAGTCGTGAAGAGGTACACTGTCTTCGCGCTGAGCCTGTTCGTCGCCGGGCTCCTCTATGGGTACTTCGTAGTGATGCCTATAGTATTCTCGGTCGCCGTGTGGCTGGCAACGCTTGGAGGGGCAAGCCTCTTCTTCTCCATTCAGGAGTTCTACCAGAACATAATGCTCGGAACGCTCGCCACGGGAGTCTTCTTCATGTTCCCCCTCGTAGTACTAGCCTTGCACAAGATAGGCGTGGTGACTTACGAGACTCTCCGCGGCAACTGGCGCTACGTAGTGTTCGCTGTCTTCGCTTTCCTGGTTATGGTGACTCCTGACCCCACGTTTTTCAGCGACCTGGTTCTCGGCGCACCCTTCGTCGCGCTGTACTTCCTCTCGATGTGGCTCGTAAAGCGGGAGGAGAGAAAAGAGAAGAAGAAAAGCTAGCCGGCACCTTTTACTCGGCGAGCTCCTTCTCTAGGAGGTACTCGGTCTTCAGCGTTCTGAAACCGCTCCTCGAGAGCTCCTCCACGACGACCTGCTTGGACGAGTCCACGGGTATCACTAGCGTGTCTATGCCTGCCTCGAGCCCGAAGTCCCGGAACCCCTTGAGCAGAGCCCTGAGGGCCTCCACGGAGCTGTAAGACGACAGCGCTACGTAGTCGGCGAATACCTCGTCGTCCGCGGAGAACTCCGCGACCCCCCTCACTCTCCCCGACTTGTACGCCGTAAGGGTCTTTTCGCCCGCCCCGTACTTCTTGTATATCATCCTGTCCACGGGCTCCGTCAAGGTACTCCACATGGTGGTAGGCTTGTACCTCTTCAGCCTCCCCCTGAGCGGCGCGTCCCGTAGCCTCAGCTCGTAGCCTGGCGGCGCCTCGGCCGGCAGGGAGCCGGTTCGCGCGTACATGAAGAGTATGAGCCCGACCACCCCGTAGCCGCGCCTTAGGTAGAAGTCGAGAGCCCTGAGGTTGCTGTCTTTAACGCTTAAAGCAATCCTTTCGACTCCTCTCTTCGCGAGTAGTTCTTCGAGGCCCGAGAGTAGCCTTCCTCC
This sequence comes from Thermofilum pendens Hrk 5, assembly GCF_000015225.1. Taxonomy (NCBI): domain Archaea; kingdom Thermoproteati; phylum Thermoproteota; class Thermoprotei; order Thermofilales; family Thermofilaceae; genus Thermofilum; species Thermofilum pendens. The sequence continues at coordinate 1,591,943 of NC_008698.1, read as the reverse complement.
TATTCCGAGGTCCCTGTACGCGGGGTCTACCGCGAGGCTGTCGACGTAGGCGCGCTCTCTGTGCTTGTAGGCTATGACGAACCCGAGAACCTCGGATCCCCGCTCCGCCACGAGAACTATCCTCCTCGACGACCGGACGGAGAGCATAGCTTTGAACCACTGGTAGTCCTCCTCGTCAAGCCCCTCCAGCGAGCTCAGGTGTATCCTGAATATCGCGTCGACGTCCCTAAGCCTCGCGGGGCGGACAACTACAGCGGAAGCTCCGCTTTCGCCGCTACTAGAAGCCTGTAGTCAACTCATGCCTTCAAACCCACCTAGCACCAGCAAGTGCGCCTCCCCCTTAATAAGCTTTTCGCGTGAATCGAAGCTGAGGACAAGCTTGCGTACGAACGTAGCGTAGTCTGCTGGATCCCTACCGCTACTGCTCGCGCTCTCTCCTACTCCCCTGGCCGCGCCTGGGCTCCTGTGCTCACCCGGGCGTGCGGGCACGCCTCGTTTCGAGCCGTGGGACACGGCTACCTCGTCGCTATACCCCACTCGAGGAGGGCTCTGTGTATCATCTCGGCGCTTATCCCGGCGATGATTATCGCCATGAACCTGCCCAGGCTTCTCACGAAGTTTCTCCCTAGGAGCTCCAGGAGGCTTTCCCCGAACGCCAGCGTGGCGTAGACGAGCAGGGTTGCGAGCAGTGCTCCGAGGAGGGTTACCGGTAGGCCTTCGGACGCGCTTAGGACTATGAGCGTGGTTATGGTTCCAGGCCCGACGAGTAGGGGGGTCGCTATGGGGACTACGAGAGCCTCGTCGCCGCTTTCAAGCCCCTTCGTCCTGCTCATCCCGGAGAGCATGTCCACGGCTATGACCATCAATAGCACCCCGCCGCCCAGGCGTAGAGAGGCAATGCTAACGTTGAGAAGCCTCAGGAGGGGGTCGCCGATAAGGCTAAAGACGACCATGAGGGAGAACACTATCATCGAGGCTTTCCTAACCGCGTGCACCTTTTCCCGGGAGTCCAGGCCCTCCGTCAGGTTCACAAATGTCGGTATAACGCTGACGGGGTTCAAGACGGCGTACAGCTGTACGGCTACGAACAGGCTCTTGAAGAGAGTATCCGCGAGCGCTACGCTCAAGGGTACCACCGCGCCTGCCGGGGGATTACGCCTAAATACTGATAAATCTTTTTAAGCTCGGAGGGAAAGAGGAGGAGGCGTGGATACCGCTCACAAAAAGTATCTACTAACGGCTCTTTCGATAACAACGCTCGGAGCGTTCATGGCAGGCCTCGACGCGCGCATAGTAGTCGTCGGGCTAGACGTGATAGCCTCAGCCCTCAAAGCGGACATCGAGGAAGCGCTCTGGTTCACGCAAGCATACATGCTTGGAAGCACGCTCATGCTTCTACTCGCGGGGAAGCTCGCCGACCTCTACGGGAGGGTGAAGCTCTACGCATACGGCTTCCTGCTGTTCACCCTGGGGTCAATCCTCTCCGGAGCCGCCGCGACCCCCCTACAACTGGCCGCCTCGCGCTTCCTGCAGGGCCTCGGCGCGGGTGTTCTCACAACTCTAAGCGCGACTATAATCACGGACGTCGCCGTCGGCGGACCCCTTGCCTTTGCGTTGAGCATAAACTCTCTAGCCTTCCGCCTCGGGTCAATCCTGGGCTTAACCGCTAGCGGGCTGATAATAGGCCTTCTAGGTTGGAGGGGCATCTTCTACGTCAACGTCCCCGTGGGCATAGCCGGGGCAATACTCTCCAGGAAGAGGCTCAGGGAGACCTACACGCCGCGCGAAAAACCCCTGATAGACTGGGTCGGCTTCTGCCTTTTCACGGTCTCGCTCCTAGGCCTCCTGCTAGCCTTAACGTTCTACGCCTACGGTCTCTCCTATAGGAGCTTCGCCCGCCTACTCCTACTGGTATCCGCAGCCTGCTTCCTCCTCTTCATCGCCGTAGAGGCGAGGAGCGACCACCCGATACTCGACTTATCCCTGTTCAGGATCTGGGGCTTCACGGGGGGAAACATAGCCCAGTTCCTGAACGCCGTTGCGTTCGGCGCGGTCATGCTGCTCTTAACGCTCTACTACGAGGTCGCCCTGCGGAAAAGCGCTTTCGAGACGGGGATAAGCCTCCTCCCCTTCGAGCTCTCGTTCCTCGCGTTCGGGTTGCTGAGCGGAAGGCTCTCCGACAGGTACGGCTACGTCAAGTTCGCCATACTGGGGCTACTCGTGGGTAGCCTCGCACAGCTTCTACTCGGAGGCTTAACGGTGAGCACAAGCCCGGCGCTCGTAGCGGCATACTCGGCACTGCTCGGGGCTGGGAACGGGCTCTTCCTGTCGCCGAACACGAGCGCGATAATGAGCTCTGTGCCCCCGGAGAGGAGGGGGGTCGCCTCGGCTATTAGAGCCATAGTCTTCAACGTCGGGATGACTATAAGCCTGAACATAGCGGTAATACTTATCTCCACGAGGATCCCCTACGAGACGGTAACCCAGCTACTCGTAGGAGCAGAGCTAATGACCTCGGACACCGCTACCAGCAGGGCGCTCCTTGTCGACGCGATAGCCTACACGTTCAGGGTCCTCGCGCTGGTAAACCTCTCGGCGGCCCTCTTCTCCTTCACGAGGCTGAAAGGAGGAAAAACGGGCCGAGCCCTCCCGGTCCTCGCCGAGTAAAGAGCCCCTTCTACCGCCGGGTCCTCGCCACGTAGAAGAAGAACGCCGACGCGAAGACCACCAGGACGGCTATGTCCACCGGGGTCTTGAAGACTCCCAGGGGGTGCACCGGGAGGAAGTTGTAGTACTCGAAGTACGGGTCCCCGAGGAGGGAGACGACGCTCAAGCCCGAGAGGTAGGCGAAGTACCAGAGGTCCTCCCTCCTAAGCCCCACCCCGGCTACGCGCGCAAAGACGGGGACGACGGCGAGTGTCAGCAGGGCTCCTACGAGGGTCCACGGCCAGCAGGACCAGTACGCCACGAGTGTCGAGAAAACGAAGGAGACGTAGGCAACGAGCTTCCCGAAGGGGTTCCTGAAGGCTGGCCTGTAGTCGCCCCTTCCGCGTAGCACGGCGAGCCCGAGGGACGACACGGCGTACGGGACTATCGAGGTCATCACGCCGAGAAGCGCGATCGCCGGGAAGAGCGGCAGGAGTACGAGCACGGCGCTCGCCACGATAGACGAGAGCAGGAGCCCTACGTGCGGGGTACCGTAGCGGTCGTGAACCTTCCCGAGGACCTTGGGAAGGTCCCCCGCCTGCGAGAAGGCGTAGGGGAAGCGCCCGCTGTCGAGAAGCCACACCCCGCTGGCGCCGCCCGTCGAGAAGACCGCGCCCAGCATCACCGCTACTGCCACCGCGAGTAGCCCCCTCGACCTCGCGACGTCGGATAAAGGCGAGGAGAGGTTCGCCAGGGACCCCCAGTCCCCCTGCGCGAGCCCCAGCGACTTCCAGTCCAGGAGGCTCAGGAACGACAGCACTATCAACACGTAGACCGCCGTGACGATACCCATCGAGAGGATTATCGAGAGTGGTACGTCTCTCTGAGGCTTCTTCACCTCCTCGACCGGTATCGTTACGCTCTCAAAGCCCATGTACGGCCAGACAGCCAGGGAGACGGCGAGCCCAAGCGAGACGGCGTCCAGCCCCTCCAGCACGTTGAACCGCGAGGGCTCCGGGTAGGCGAGGCCCGCCGCCGCGAAGATAGCCAGTGCGAACACCTTGAGCAGAGTCGTCGCGGAGGCGTAGAGCCCCCCGTACTTCACGCCGACGTAGTTCAGCAAAGTGAGGAACCAGAGGAAGGCTAGCCCCGCCAGAACTCCTACGGGCGTTAACCGCTGACCCTCAACGAGCCCCGGCACGAAGAAGCCAAGGTAGCTTACAAACGCCGCGGTAACGGCTGAGACGGTTAGAACGCAGGAGACGTAGTAGCCCCAGCCCACCAGGAAGCCCACGGTCCGCCCGAAAGCGGCCCGCGCGTAGACGTAGGGCCCACCTGTATCCCCGAAGGCTGACCCTAGCTCGGCGAAAACCAGGGCGACGACGGTCATCGCTACCCCGGCGAGGATCCAGGCGAGCAACGCGCTGAGACCTGCCGTCGAGAGGGTTAGGGAAGGCATCATAAATATACCCGAGCCTATTATCCCGCCCACGCTGATACCTACAAGCTCCAGTAACCCCAGCTCGCGCCGTAGCTTAGACATAGCCTACCCGGCGGTAGCTATTCATAAAAAGCTTTTCTAGCAATTACTACTGGTAATGAAGGGTGGCTTTCCCCCGGGGAAAAGTATATAAAGCAGAAATTATAGCTAAAAAACGATTTACATGTTGAGCGAGCTTAACACCAACCTAAAGCTCCTCGCCGCGTTGTATGTGATCTTCTCGCTGGCTAACGGGCTACTAGCGGTAGTCATGCCCCCCTACCTCCTTCACCTAGGCTTTACGGGCGCGGAGGCAGGGCTACTACTGGCCGTGATGAACCTAGCGATGATCGCCGGCATGGTACCATTCTCCTACGTGGCGGACCTCAAGGGGAGAAAGCCCCTGGCTATCGCCGCCTTCGCTCTCGCTCTTCCCGCAGGCCTCGCGTTGTACTCCGCGAACAAGGCGGCAGTATTCGCCGCCTACCTGCTCAACGGCCTCGCGAACTCCATGGCCGTCGTCTCCCTCAACCCCCTCGTCGCCGACTCGGCCGGTAGGCGTGAAGTAATGGAGAAAGCTTTCACCGCCCTCCAGGTTCTCTCGCTCGTGTCGTCGTCAGCGGGGATGCTCGTAGCCGCGGCTTACCCGTCGCTCGGCGCCGCGGACAGAGTCTCCGCGTACAGGTCCATGATCCTCTACGCATACCTCGGGCTCCTAGCCGGGCTAGTCCCCCTCCTCGGGGTGCGGGAAGAGTACAGGCCCGGGCCCAGGAATGGGTTAAGACTATCGTTCTCGAAGGTATCCCTGGAACTCGCCCTGCTCGCCGCCCTGACGGGCCTCGGCGCCGGGATCGGCGTCTGGAACTCGGGCTACTACTTCTCGAAGAAGTTCGGCGTCGAAGCCTTCGAGCTGGGCATCCGAGGAGTAGCGGAGAACGCCCTGCTCGCCGCCGCGACCCTCCTCGCCCCCCTCGCTTCGAGGAGGCTCGGCACCCTCGGCGCAGTCGTAGCTTTCCAGCTGGCCAGCGTGCCCCTACTCGCGGCAACGGCCCTCTCGCCCAGCTTCGTCTACGCCGCCGCCTTCTTCACGGCGCGTAGCATGCTGATGAACGCCGCCAACCCCCTGCTCTCAGCCCTCCAGATGAGTCTCGTCGAAGAGGGGGAGAGGGCGAGGCTAAGCATGCTACTCACGCTGGCGTTCCAGCTCCCGGGTAGCATCGGCTCAGCCATCGGCGGCTACCTCATGGACGTGCAGATAGACCTCCCGATCTACCTCACCTCCGCTGTGTACGCCGTCCAGACAGCCCTGCTGTACACCCTCCTGAAACCGCACCTCGCGCAGAGCAAGGCTTCCTGACACACAACGCGTATATACCCCTGGCAGCTTTCTAGCTAGGATGATGACGCCGTCCCAGTAGAAGGATAGATGACTAGCTCGCGACGAGCTGACGCGCTTTTCTCCGGCCTGTTTTCGGGAAAAGTTTCAACGGCGCGGCGGCTGGTGAGGGGTGCAGGCTTTTTGTCTATTGAAATTTTTACGTAAAAATTGGGGCTACCGTTAAATAGGCGCCAGAACCCTCGACATTCCAACATGCCGGTACCCAAACTAGGTAAAAAGGCTGTAGCGGTAGCGGTCGTCGCTCTGGTAGCGGTCGTCGCCGCCTACGTCGCGCTGGCGCCCAAGCCTCCGAAGTACAAGAACGTGATAGTGATAGGTACCACGGACTCCGTGCAGACAACGCTCGACCCGTGCGAGGCCTACGACTACCTCGGCGTAAACATAATCCAGAACATGGGTGAAGGTCTCTTCGGCTACGAGCCCGGCACAGCCAAGATAGTGAACAAGCTCGCCGTGAGCTATACGATCAGCCCGGACAGGAAGGTCTGGGAGATAAAGATCAGGAGGGACGCGAAGTTCCAGGACGGAACCCCCCTCACCGCGCAAGCCGTGGTCTGGTCCTGGGAGAGGACGATAAAGCTGAACCAGGACCCAGCTTTCCTGATAGCCGACCTCATAGAGAAGGCAGAGGCGGTGTCCGACGACACTATACGCGTGTACCTGAAACAACCCTTCGAGGAGACCTACGTGAAGTCGCTGCTAGCTACGTGGGTAGCCTTCCCCGTGAACCCGAAAACCACGCCGATGGAGGTGGTCAAGCCTCCCAACACCGTGGACATGATAGGGCCGTACAAGCTCGCGAGCTGGAAGCCCGGCGAGTACATCGAGCTCGTAGCGAACCCGAACTACTACGGCGAGAAGCCTAAAACCGAGAGGATTATAATCCGCTTCTACAAGGACGCCCAGTCCCTCAGGCTGGCCGTGGAGAACGGGGAGGTGGACGTCGCGTTCAGGACGCTCTCGCCTGCGGACGTTAAGGACATAATCGCCAAGGGCCAGCTCCAGGTCGTAAGCGGGCCGGGCATAGCCCCCATAAGGTACCTCGTCTTCAACGTGAAGAAGGAGCCCTTCAACGACAAGAGGGTGAGGCAGGCCATAGCCTACCTGATAGACAGGAACCAGATAGTGAACACCGTGTTCATGGGGACATTCGCCCAGCCGCTCTACAGCATGGTCCCCATAGGCTTCATAGGCCACAAGGACAGCTTCAAGGAGAGGTACGGCGACAAGCCTAACGTCGAGGCGGCGAGGCAGCTGTTAAGGCAGGCGGGCTTCAGCGAGTCCAACCCGCTCAAAATGGAGCTCTGGTTCACGCCGGTGAGGTACACGCCTGCCGAGCCGGACATAGCCGCCATAATAAAGCAGAACCTCGAGGCCAGCGGGATGATAAAGGTAGAGCTGAAGAGCGCCGACTGGGCTACGTACAGGTCTCTCTTCAAGCAGGAGAAGATAGCCGTCTGGCTGCTCGGGTGGTTCCCGGACTTCCTCGACTCGGACAACTACGTGAGGCCTTTCTACCACTCCGGGGCTAACGGCTGGCTTCACGTGAACTACAAGAACCCCGTCGTGGACGAGCTGATAGACAAGCAGGTCTTGCAGCCGACGGAGGAGAGGATTAAGACCCTCGCGCAGATACAGGACATAGTCGCCGACGATGCGCCGATAATCCCGCTCTGGCAGGAGGGTCAGTTCGCTGTCGCACAGAAGAACGTGAAGGGGATAGTGCTGGACTACTCCCAGATATTCAGGTACTACCTCATATACGCCGAAGTGCAGGGCTAGCCCTAGGTGCCGCCGGGATGGGCCTAAAAGAATATGTTCTTTACAGGGTATTGTTGACCCCCGTGATGCTCTTCGTCCTTCTCTCCTTCGTTTTCATACTCATGAGGGTCCTCCCCGGAGACCCGATAACGATGCTGGAGGGGAAGAACATCCCGGAGGAGGTGCTCGCCAGACGCAGGGCCGAGCTGGGTCTCGACAAGCCGCTGTACGTGCAGTACTTCGACTACCTCTACTCCCTCTTCGTCAAGCGCGACCTCGGCGAAACGGCCCTTGAGAGGATACCGGTGGCCTACCTCGTAGCCTCGCGGTTGCCGGCGACCATAGAGCTAACGGTGGCGGCCACGCTGATCGCCGCGGCTCTGGGCATCGCCCTGGGCCTCCTCTCGGCGAGGTACCAGTACACCGGGGTACAGTACTTCGCGAGGTTCTACTCCTCGGTGGTCTACTCGGTCCCGGTGTTCTACCTCGGCCTACTCCTCCAGGCCTACCTCGCGAAGCCCCTCGGCTTCCCGACGACGGGGCGCCTGAGCCCGGTCAACATGGTCGCTGTCGACAGCCTACCGGTGAGGACGGGCTTCGTGTTCATCGACTCCTTAGCGGCCGGCAGGCTGGACATACTCCTGGACTACCTGGCGCACATAAGCCTGCCAGCCCTCACCCTCGGGGTGTACCTCTCGGGGGTCTTCTCGCGCGTAACGTACCTCTCGGTCGAAGACGCTATGTCCCAGGACTACACCCAGGCGGCGAGGGGCAGGGGGATCAGGGAGTGGACGGTCGTCAAGAGGTACGGCCTGAGGAACGCCCTCATCCCGATACTGACGATGACGGGGCTACAGGTAGCCGCCCTCCTCGGGGGCGCCGTCCTCACCGAGACGACGTTCAACTGGGAGGGGGTGGGGCTCCTGGTGTACGAGGGGATACTCAAGCGGGACTACGCGATCGTGCAGGGAGCGGTCACCATATACGCCGTCCTCGTCACCCTGACGAGCCTAGTCGTGGACGTACTGTACGCCTACGTAGACCCCAGGGTGAGGTACGAGTGAGGCGCCCGAAAACCTTCGGGGAGTGGTGCATCCTCGCGGGGGCAGTTCTCACGTCGCTCGTGGCTCTCCTCGCGGTCCTAGGGGAGGCCCTCGCCCCGGGCAACGCGACCGAGAGCTACCTCGTCGTAGACGGGAAGGTCTACGAGGTTCCCCCGCTCCTCCCGCCCCTCTCGGAGGTCAGGCTTGGCTCCAGGACGGTGGTCTTCCTCATGGGGACGGATCAGCTGGGCAGGGACGTCTTCAGCAGGCTCCTCGCGGGCGCGAGGTTCGTGCTGGCGGTCGCCTTCCTCAGCACGGCGGTCTCCGCGCTCGTCGGCGTGCTCCTGGGCCTCCTCTCCGGCTACGTGGGCGGGTTGCTGGACCGGGCCCTCTCGCTCGTCATGGACAGCCTCTACTCGCTACCCGGCCTTATAGTCGCCATCGCGCTGGCGGCCCTCCTCGGGACGGGGGTTGTGAACATGTCGATGGCGATAGCGGTAGCCTACATCCCGTCGTACTTCCGCATGGTGAGGGGGCAGGTTCTCTCCCTCAAGTCGGCCCCCTTCGTAGAGGCGGCGAGGGTCGCCGGGGCGGGCCCCCTCGACGTGGCCTTGAGGCAGATAATGCCGAACACCTTCCCAGCCATAGCCTCCCTGCTCCCCATAACCTTCGCGGACGCGATCATAACGGAGGCTGGGCTCTCGTTCCTCGGGCTGGGCATAGAGCCTCCCACGCCGGACTGGGGCTTCGACCTCAACAAGGGCAGGCAGTTCTTCCTGGCGGGCTACTGGTGGATAGGCGTGTTCCCGGGCCTCGCGATAGTCGTCACGGTGCTCGGCTTCCTCCTCCTCGGCGAGGGGCTAAACGAGATGCTTAACCCGAAGAGGTGGCAGGCATGAGCCTCCTCGAAGTCAGGGACCTCGTCGTGAAGTACGCTACGAGGCAGGGCGAGGTCGAGGCGCTCGGCGGGGTAACGCTCTCCGTGAACCCGGGGGAGGTGCTGGGCGTGGTCGGCGAGAGCGGGTCCGGGAAGAGCACGCTGGGGCTAGCGATCCTGAGGCTACTGCCCAGGTACGCCAGGGTCGAGAGGGGGCAAGTGCTCTACAACGGCGCCGACCTCCTGAAGCTGGGGGAGGAGGAGCTCAGGAGGATAAGGGGGAGGGAGATCTCGATAGTGTTCCAGGACCCCTACTCCTCCCTTAACCCCGTGATGCGGATAGGGGACCACTTCGTGGAGCTATTCGAGGAGCACGGCTACGGGTACTCCAGGGAGGAGGCCCTGCGCAGGGCGGGGGACATCCTCGAGAGGATGGGCGTCCCGAGGGAGAGGCTCTCCGACTACCCCCACCAGCTGAGCGGGGGGCAGAGGCAGAGAGTAGCGATAGGGCTCGCACTGGCGCTGAACCCCAAGCTGGTAGTAGCGGACGAGATAACGACCGCGCTGGACGCCCTCGTGGAGGCCCAGATAATGGACCTACTGAGGGAGGTCAAGAAGGAGTACGACACGTCCATACTCTTCATAACGCACAACATGGGGCTAGTCGCCGAGCTTGCCGACAGGGTGGCGGTCATGTACGCCGGGAAGCTCGTCGAGCTGGGAAGCACGGGCGAGGTCGTGGGGGACCCCCTCCACCCGTACACAAAGGCTTTGCTGGCGGCTGTGCCGAGCATAGGCGGATCGAGGGAGGTTAAGCCGATACCCGGGGACCCTCCCGACATGAGGAACCCCCCGAGGGGCTGCAGGTTCCACCCGAGGTGCCCCTTCGCGACCGAGAAGTGTAGAGCAGAGGAACCGGTTCCAAGGGATAGGGGTGGTAGGATTGTCGCATGCCACTACGCGTGAACTACTGGTGGTAGAGGACCTCAGGGTCTACTTCCCAGTGAGGAGGACTCTCGGCGAGATACTCAGAGGGAGGCAGAGGCTCCTCAGAGCGGTGGACGGCGTCTCCTTCTCCCTGCGGAGCGGGGAGATAATGGCGCTGGTCGGCGAGAGCGGGTCCGGGAAGACGACGGTTGCACGGGCGGTGGTAGGGCTCGTGAAGCCCACCTCCGGCAGGATACTCTTCGACGGTAGGGACATCTCGAGGCTGGACGGGAGGGAGCTGAGGAGCTACAGGAGGAGCGTGCAGATGGTCTTCCAGGACCCCAGCGTGAGCCTCAACCCGAGGATGAAGGTAGGAGAGCAGGTGAAGTACCCGCTGGACGTGAACAAGGTGGGCTCCGAGGACGAGAGGAGGGAGGCCGCCCTGAAGGCGCTGGAGAGGGTCGGGCTTGTACCGCCCGAGGACTTCTACTCGCGGTACCCTCACCAGCTGAGCGGGGGGCAGAGGCAGAGAGTAGCGATAGCCAGGGCGCTCGTACTGAACCCCAGGCTCCTCCTCGCCGACGAGCCCATATCCAACGTGGACGTCTCGGCTAGGGCCCAGATACTCGCCCTCCTCAAAAGCCTCCGCGACGAGAGATCCCTCTCCATACTCTACATAACGCACGACCTCTCGTCGGCCTGGGCGATAGCGGACAGCGTCGCGGTCATGTACCTGGGAAAGCTCGTCGAGGCGGGACCCGTTCAAGAGGTATTCAGCAACCCGCTACACCCCTACACCAAGGCGTTGCTCTCCGCCGTCCCATCGCTGACGCCCGGCGGCGCGGCCAGGAGGAGGGTGACCCTGAAGGGAGAGATACCGAGCCCCCTCAACCCGCCCGCCGGCTGCAGGCTACACCCGAGGTGCCCCTTCGCGACCGAGAAGTGTAGAGCAGAGGAGCCGGCGCTAGCGGAGGCCGGGAAGGGCCACCTAGTCGCGTGCCACCTCTACGCTACTCCTTAGCGGGCTTACCCGCACCCCTAAGCACGACGTCCACTATCTCCAGGAAGCCGTCGCTGTAAGGCGCCTTTGCCACGTAGGAAGCCTCTTTCTTCACCTCTTCGGGGGCGTGGGCCGGGCACGCCGAGAAGTCAGCAACCCTGAACATGTCCACGTCTACCTCGCTGTCCCCCACCGCCACTACGTAGTCGAAGCCTCCCCCGAGCATTTCGAGGGCTTTCCTCAACCCCACGCCCTTGTTCACGCCGGGCGGGTGGACGTGGAGCGCGACGCCGCTGTACTTAACCTCCAGCCCCATAGCCCCGAATACGTGCCTAGCCTCGCCGACAGCGTAGCCCGGGTCCACGCCTTTCCTCAACGCGAAGGTCACGTCTACGAACCTGAAGAGGTTCTGCCAGCTATCCTCGAGGCAACAGGACAAGCGCTCCCTCGCAACCCTCAAGACCAGCTCCTTGTCTATCCTGCCGAGGATCTCCAGCCTCCTCCCGTCTCCCACAACCCCGCCGTTCTCCCCGACGGCGACCCCGGACGTCGGGAGGTACCTCGAAAGCCCGTAGACTATAGGGTAAGCCGTCGCGCTCGCGAGAACAACGAAGTACCCCTCGCGCTGAAGCCTCTCCAACGCCTCGACAACCCTGCTACTAATCCTCCTCTCCCTGTCCGTCAAGGTCCAGTCGACATCGACGAACACTGCTACCCGCGCCATACCGACCCCACTGAAGCATGCGTACAGGGTTAAAACAGTATCGTAAACTCTCCGAGTAAGAATTCAAAACACTTTTAAAAAAATAGACATATATACCGGTAGAGGACAGAGTTTACTGTGTGGGGCACGACAGAACGATCGGGGGGAGTTTTCGCCCCTACCACATGGGTAGAGTAGCCATCTTCCCGGAGGGTAAGCCTTACTTCTTCCACGTAGTACTAAACCCGGAGGCTTACGTGGTCGTAGGCGTGCTGAGGGACATTCTCGACGTCTTCGCCGGGGAGAAAGTCCCAATACTCCTGTTTAAGACCTCTACACCTCCCCGCGGCTCGGGGGAGGACATACGGGTAATAATAGCGGCGGACATCAAGGAGGACAGGGAGGCTGAGAAAATAGTAGCCGCGCTCAGGAGGAAGAGGTTCGTGAAAGAAGCGGAGTACGCCCCGCCAGTAGCGCCGGGGATAGGCTTAGACGCGTGGAGCTACCCGCCTGTAGCCGCCGGCGAGAGGGCAATAGTGTTTAGAGAGCAGGTATTCAGGCGCCTCGTGAGGTTTGGCTGGGAGCACTTGGGCTCCGGGTACGGCGGGATACTCTACAGGACTTTCTTCGAGGCTGGGAGGGAGGTCTACGAGAACTTCTACAAGAGGCTTGGGCTAGGCAAGGAAGACCTCGTGAGGCTCGCCGAGGAGATGTTCAGGTTGATGGGCTTCGGAATACTGAGGATAGTGGAGCTAACGAACGACAGGATGGTCGCACAAGTCTACGACAACGTCGAGTGTAAAAGCCTCGTGGGGATAGAGGGCGCAGAAGGCACAATAATCAGGGGGTTGCTAGCGGGCTGGCTCTCGGGCTACTGGGGAGTAGACATAAAAACCGTGAGACCAAAAGAGACAAAGTGTATAGCGAGGGGAGACCCCTACTGCGAGTACGTATTCAGAAGAGGATCCTACGACGAAGAGGTTCGGGCGCAGTAGCCCCGAACAAATTTATTCGTATTTTTTCTCCGTAGAGCCGTGGCGGCGCTGAAGTCTGTCTGCCCGAGGGACTGCTACGACACATGCCACCTAGCGGTCTCGCTGGACGGCGGAGAACTGAGAGTAGCGCCGGACCCGGGCTTCGCGTTTACGGCGGGCTTCCTGTGCCCGCGGGGAGCGGTCGAGGCTAGGAGGGTTTTCTCGGCGGGGCGCGTCCTCTTCCCGTACAGGAGGGCCGGGGGAAAGCCGGGAAGGAGCTTCGAGAGGGTTGAGTGGGGTTCCGCGCTGGACGAGGTTGCTTCGAGGCTGAAGGAGGTTCTCGAGGAGCACGGGCCGGGCGCCGTTCTGCACTTAGAGTACGCTGGGAACATGGGGCTGTTGACGTGGTATTACCCTCAGAGGCTCTGGAACTGGCTGGGCGCGGCGAGGACTGACTACAGCATTTGCAGTAAGAGCGGGCACGAAGCCCTCTCCCTGCACTACGGCTTGAGCTACGGCAGGACTCCCGAGGAGGCAGAGGGCTCGAGGCTCTTCGTGTTCTGGGGCTTTAACGCGAGTGTCAGCTCGCCGCACCTCTGGGCCGCGGCGCTGAGGGGGAGGCGTAGGGGGTCCGTGATCGCGGCAGTTGACCCCAGGAGGAGCGAGACCGCGCTGAAGAGCGACTTCGCCGTTCACCCGAGGCCGGGCACCGACGTCGCGCTGGCGTACGGCGTTATCAACTACCTTATCTCGGAGGGGCTCTACGACGAGGATTTCGTAGAGCGCTACACGGTCGGCTTCGAGGAGCTGAGGAGGGAGGCTTCGAGGTGGAGCCTCTCCAGGGTTTCGGGGGTGACGGGTGTAGGCGAGAAGGACGTTGCGAGGCTCGCGGAGCTCTACGCCGAGCTGAAGCCTAGCACTACCTTCATCGGGTTCGGGGTTCAGAAGGGTGTTAACGGGGCGGAGGCTGTGAGGGCAGTCTCCCTTATACCGGCCCTCGTCGGCCAGCACAGGGGCTTCTACTACTCGAACAGTAGGAGGTGGCTCGTCGACCTCGCCGCCGTCACGGGCGAGAGGCACGCGCCCCCGGGGAGGGTTGTCAGCCAGGTGGCACTCGCGGAGCTCGTGGAGAGGGGCGAGTTCAAGTTCATCTACGTGTACAACATGAACCCCCTCTTGACGTTGCCGGGGCAGGGTAAGCTGAGGAGAGGGCTTAGCAGGAGCGACGTGTTCGTCGTGCTCCACGACACGCACTGGAACGAGACCGCGGACTACGCGGACGTGGTTCTGCCCGCCGCCACCTACCTCGAGAAGGACGACGTGGTGATCCCCTACGCGCACGGCTACGTGGCGATGTCCAGGAAGGTTATCGAGCCCTTGGGGGAGAGTAGGAGCGAGGTCTGGGTTACGTGCGAGCTCGCCAGGAGGCTCGGAGCCCCCGAGTGGGTCTGCAGGGACCCCCTCGACGTCCTCAGGGAGGCTCTGGGCGGAGCGCTCGAGGGAAGCTTCGAGGACCTACTAGCCGGCAAGACCCTTAGGCTCAAAGCCAGGAGGCTAGACGAGTACCAGACCCCCTCCGGGAGGATCGAGCTCTACTCGCGGAGGGCCCTCGAGCTGGGTTTCAGCCCGCTACCGGTGCAGGGGGAGTACGACGGGGAGGGCTTCGTCCTCTTAAACTCCGCCACGCCCCTCTACACCCACACGCAGTTCCGCGACGTCTACGGCCCCATACCCGCCGTCGTACACGTGAACCCGGTGGACGCCGAACGGCTCGGAGTTAGGGACGGGGACCTCGTCGAGCTCTACAACGAGCATGGAAGCGTGGTTGTAAAAGCCCAGGTAACGGAGCTCGTACCCCCGGGCGTCCTCTGGTCCCCGCGCCAGCTAGTCGGGCTGGACGGCTCCCCCCAGAACTCGCTCGTACCCACGGAGACGCAGAGGATAGGCGGAGGACCGGTCTTCAACTCTACGAGGGTATTCGCGAGACCCGCGCGGGTAATTTAAGGGGCTAGCCCCTTAGCTCGCGGGGGTGCCCTGGATGCGCGTAGTAGTTGGGGTGGGCTCGGCGAACCCCTCGAAGATAGCCGGGGTCGAGAAGGCCTTCAAGAGGTACTTCGGAGACGTAGTCGTCAAGGGCTTCAGGGTGGAGTCCGGCGTTGCCCGTCAACCGTTCTCGCTTGGGGAGATCCTGAGGGGAGCTAGGAACAGGGCGCTGAGAGCCCTCGAGGCTTGCGGGGAATGCGCGTTCGGAGTCGGGGTCGAGGCAGGCATCTTCGCTG
Organism: Thermofilum pendens Hrk 5; assembly: GCF_000015225.1. Lineage (NCBI taxonomy): Archaea > Thermoproteati > Thermoproteota > Thermoprotei > Thermofilales > Thermofilaceae > Thermofilum > Thermofilum pendens. The sequence continues at coordinate 1,576,854 of NC_008698.1, read as the reverse complement.
TCGACGGCTTCTACATGGACACTCAGGCCGCCGTGGTCGTGAAGAGGGGTGGAGCGGAGGGGGTGGGCTTCTCGTCCTCCTTCGCGGTTCCCCCGTTCATAGTCGAGGAAATCCTGTCGGAGGGCCTCGAGCTCGAAGAAGCCGTGGACAGGCACTTCGGGACCAGGAACGTCGGGGAGGGCGAGGGCTTCGTCGGCCTGCTCACTAGGGGCGTCGTCGTGCGGGAAGACCTGGCGGAGCAGGCTGTCCTAATGGCGCTCATACCGGTCCTCAACGAGGAGCTTTACTTTAGGAAAAGTAGATAAGCATGTGCGCGGTAAAAAGGGGCTCGGTGGCTTAGGTGAGGGTTGTATCGGGGCTCGCGGCTTTCATCGTGGTGGTTCTAGCCCTAGCGGCCTCCGTAGCGTCTACGTTCATCCTGCCTCCAGCCTTCGCGCCGGCAGTCTTCTGGTTCGTGGTGGGCGGCTGGCTCGTCCTGGCGGCGCTACTCGCGGGGGTGGAGGAGTCCAGGGTTGTCCCAGCTAGGGCTCTCTACGCGCTTTACGGAGGACTAGCCGTAACGGCGTCCGCGGCGTACACGGTGCACCTCCTGGTCGCCGACGCGAGGGTGTCGTTGCTCGTGCTCCTCGCAGGGGTAGGCGCCACAGGGGTCGCGTTCTACGTTGCCCGCGCGCACAGGTAGCCCTACCTGAGCTTTACCGTTTTTACCTCGAAGGGCTTGAGCCTTAAGCGTAGCTTGCCGCCCGACACCTCCACCCTCCCCAGGACCCTCAGCTCCGGTATGTCTACCTCCACGGCCTCCCTAAAGGGGACGTTCACCTCTACCTCCACCTCTACTTCTCCGCGGTGGGGGTTGTACAGCCTCATCACGTAGCCGTCCCCGTCCTCCGCCGCCTTAAACGCCCCTAGGAGGGCCTCCGGGGGGTTGACGGAGAGGAAGCTCTCGGAGCGCTCTACAGGCGCCGTAGCCACGGCGAGGGGCTGCCTGAGGAGCTCGGCGGCCACGAAGGCTACGCGTGCCTCCTCGTAGCCTCCTAGGTGCGGGTAGATGTAGTACGTCGTCTCGAACTCCCCCACGTCGCTCCACGGGTTCGGGAACGTGGGGGACTTGAGGAGGCTGAGGCTAACGTAGTCCTCCCGGACGGAGTAGCCGTGCCTCCCCGGGGCTATCACCGCGAAGCCCCTAGCGCCGTCGGAGACGTCGACCCACCTGAGCGCTGGCGCCTCGAACTTCGCCCTGTCGATGCTCGAAGCCCAAGCCGGGCTCCTGTACACGACGCCGTAGGGGGTCTCGAAGACAGCCGCGGTGGGCTTGAACGCTGGCTTCATCCAGGCCTTCACCAGGAACCCCTTGTCGAACCACTCGAGCCTCGTCTTCACCTCCACCACGGGGCTGAACCTGTAGACGCACACCCTCTGCGTAACTCTGGACTTGCCGAAGCCCTTTACGTACTCGACGCACGCCCTCAGCCGCCCGCGCTCAACGAGCCTGGGCTCCGAGAGCGTCCTCGCCTCCTCCCACCTGGACAGGAAGTCGTCCGTAAGCTCCCAGGCGTCGAAAACCCCCGGCCTGTCGAAGTGCACGCGGAGCTGGTTTGATGGCCGCGACAGCACCTCCTCTCCGCCGGGGAGCAACCTCACGGACCCCAGCGAGCCGTCCCGGTCTACCACCACCTCGACTGCGCCGCTGGAGAGCAGTATCCCGCCGTCGACCTCCTCTACTCTCAGCGGCTCCCCTTCATCCACGCACCCGCCCGACGCGCTGTAGACGCGGTAGCCGGCCGGCGGTAGCTCGACCTCGACCAGAACCCCCTCCTCCGACTCCTGGCACTCCGCGCCGCGCGGCGCCATGCCCATGGGGAGGGAGACGATAGCCCTCCGGGGCCACGGCAGGGGGTTGAAGACTGCGACCCCGCCTTCGCCGCCCCCCAGGTAGGCTTCGAGGGCCTCCCGGGCCAGGGAGGAGGCCTCCCGCAGGACCATCGAGAGGTCCCTGTACGCGTCCTCGTAGACCTCCTTCATCGAGGACCCCGGCAGGATGTCGTGGAACTGGTGCAGGAGGAGGGTCTTCCAGAGCCTCTCGAGGCGCGCCGACAGCCCCTCCCCCGTCCTGGAGGATGCGAGCGAGGCGACCTCCTCGGCTGTCAGGAGGGCTAGCTCCGCCCTCCACATCAGCTCCTTTACCTGTAGGTTCGTGGTGTAGGTCCCCCTGTGGAACTCCACGTAGAGCTCCCCGTCCCACACGGGCATCGAGCCCTCGGAAGCCTTGAGCCTCGCCAGGTACTCCTCCTCTTCCAGGTGCCTGAGCCTCGGCAACCCGGGGAGCCTCTTGACGACATCGAGGGATTCGAGCATCTCCCTGGTCGGCCCCCCTCCCCCGTCCCCGTAGCCGTAGGCGTACGGCAGGAAGGGGACCTCGCCCCTCTGCTTGTACCTGGACCAGTACGCCTTCACGCTTCCCGGGGTGAGCATCTCGTTGTAGCTGTTCAGGAGGATCTGGACGGGTATAGTGGAGCCGTCGACCCCCCTCCAGAGGAAGGAGTGGTAGGGGAACTCGTTGGTATCGTTCCAGAGCACCTTGTGCGTCACGAAGCACTCGAGCCCGCTCTTGACGAGTAGCTGGGGCAACGAGTAGGGGAAGCCGAAGCTGTCCGGTATCCACCCGATCCGGGCTGTCCTCCCGAACCTGGAGTAGAAGTACCTCTGGCCGTACAGGAACTGCCTCGCCAGGCTCTCCCCCTCCACGAGCTGGACGTCGCTCTCAACCCACATGCCCCCAACCGGTATCCACCTACCCGACTCGACGAGGCGCTTGATTTCGCGGAAAAGCTCCGGGTAGTCCTCCTCGACCCACTCGTAGTACAGCGCCGAGCTCTGCGCGTACACGGGTCCCCCGTACTCCCTCAGGAGCGAGACCACGTTCGCAAACGTCCTCGCGACCTTCTCCCTGGTCTCCTGCACGGGCCAGAGCCACGCGGCGTCTATGTGGCTGTGCCCAACTATGAAGAGCTCCCCCGCGCCCTCCTGGCTTTTCCTCAGCTCCTCGAGGAGTGAGAGGAGGGGCTCCAGCCTGTCGCAGGCGCGCTTCACGTCGTCGAGGCTCGACGCGCCCACGTCCCTGAGCCTGCCGCCCAGGATCCCGGCGCCGTAGACACCGGAGAGCCACGCGTAGTCCCCGTACCTCTCGGGCAGGTCCCCCCTCGAGAAGCTCCTCCCGCCCTCATAGAGGAGGCTCAACGCCACCGTTATCTGGAGCACGCTCGGCGAGACGGGAGCGGACATCAAGGCGTCGAAGAGCTCCCCTTCGACCCTCCTCCTCACCGCGTCGTCGGGGGGAAGGGACTTGAGGTAGGACACGAGGGAGAGTAGCTTGAGCGCGAGCGAGAAGCCGCGCCAGTACACCTCGGCGAGGAAGGCTTTCTCGAAGCTCAGGCTCCAGTCGTGGAAGCCGAACATCCCCCTCGGCGAAGCCCTAATCCTCAGCTCGTGGAGCCCCGGGTCCAGCGGGAAGTACGTGTGCGCTTCGTCTATCCCGCCTACCAGCCTCCCGTCGACCTCGAGCGTAGCGTTCCCGCTCAGGACGAACTTCGCGAACCACCTGTGCTCGCTCGACGGGACCCTAGCTTTCCCGACGAACTCGTAGATCCTACCCGGCTCAGCCTGCACGCGTACCGGTAGGAACTTCTCCCTCCCGTCGAGCCTCCAGACGGAGAGCGGGATGTACCTCTGAACGGACGCTACCAGAAGGTCGAACAGCGACCTCTCGGCGTCGCGTAGCTTCATAAACGCATCAACAATCTACGCGCAAAGCGTGCTTAAATTACTTAACTTCGAAAAAGCGCTAACCCGCAGGGCTAGCCGGGGGTGCCCGAGCCGGAGGATATAGCCTCCTCGACGCTCCTGCCGAGCTCCTCCGCCGCCTGCCTGATCAAGCGCTCGGAGAGCTCCCGCCTAACGCCCGTGGCGAGGTAGAAGGAGAGAGCGGCGGACGCGTAGTAAGCCGAGGCGAAGACGGAGGCAGTCCACATGAAAGCCTTGACGAGGGAGACCTTCACCCGGTCGTCGAAGCGCGTGAGTAGCTCGGATAGAGCGAAGCCCAGGAACTCCATGTCGAGCCTCACAGGGACGCCGCGCGAGAGGTTCCGGAGGCCGACCCAGAAAAGCCAGAGCCCGTGCGCCCTGTCGTAGTTCCCGTTGAATACCAGTATGAGGTGCGACTTGCAGAACTCGCGTAGCTCCTCCAGGCTCAGCGCGCCCTCCTTGATGAGCCTGGCTACCTCCTCGTCCTCGTAGACCCTGCCGAGAAAGCCCTCGACCACGCCGTCTATCAACGCGTTGGCATCGCTCCAGGACGACCTGAGAAGCTCGATGTCTGCCTCGGAGATGCCTACAACCTTCCGCGAACGCTGGGACCAGCTCTCGGCGTACTCGACGATGCTACGCTTAACGGAGTCCAAAAGCCCTCGCACAGAGAAAAAAAGGGAAAAGGGCTTAGTTATTCTTTTCGACTAAAAGCCTTCCTCTGTGCGGATCTGCGACACCTCTGGGCGCCGCGTTGGGCTAGAGTCTTAGGTAGAGCCATCCCTCGCTTTCCTTCTTCACTATCTCGGCGACACCGGAATTCACCACCGTTACACCGTCCACCAGGTCCTCGCTCCTAATACCTCTATCCCTCATGGAGTTTCTGCAGGCGGCTATTACTACGCCTCGCTCGACGAAGCCTCTGATTTCGTCGTCGAATCCTTTCCCCTTAACGAGAGCGTTTATCGCCGTCTGGTGGAAGACTATTTCAACGACAGCGTCGGGTACCTCGCTGAGCAGGTTTCTACACGATTTCAGAGCCTGAGGCACGCTGTTCAAGTCTGAGACTTGGACAACGACCTTCAACGGCACGTAGCGTAGAAGCGCCCGCCAGATTAACTGTTTTTCGGTGCACCAGGCTTAAAAGTCCGAGGGGCACTAGGTGACGTGTGGATAGCGTGGACATAACGTTGCCCGGCTTCAACGTGCTTGTGGACGTGAAGGGCGATACGAGCGGCGTCGCACTATCCCTAGCCGGGAATCAATGGTTCGTGGTCGACGAACTCGTACACTACCTGAACTCGCTAGGCTTCACCGTTTACGTCGAGACGATACCGCCGGGGCTGGTCAGGGAGAGAGCCCTGGGGAAGGCTCTTAGAGTTGGAGCTTTAACTGTAAACCTGAGGCCCGAGATAGTCTCGCTACCCCCGCAGATGCTTGCCGGTATCCCAACGGTGGACACGTTCGAGTACGCGGAGAGCGAGGTAGCTGTAGCTTACCAGGGGAAGCCGGTGGAGGATCTGTGCGACATTAGGAATAGGAGAGTTGCGATCCCCAACCCCGTGACAGAGGGTATAGGCGCGTTGCTCAGGGACATGTACAGCGAAGCGTGCGGAGACTACCTGGAACTAATCACTAAAGGCTCCGTATACCTAACCAGGATACACCACAGAGAGATACCGGAGCTTATGAGGCACGGAGTGGTAGACGCGGGGGTAATGTGGGTAACCGAGGCAAGGTACTGGGGCCTACCGTACTTCGCGCCGAGCACGGGGAGGAGGGGGAAACTGGTCTTCGCGTTGCTACCTTGGGCCACGGATAAAGCCAGGCAGCTCTTCAGGCAGTTGCGTAGCCAAAAAGTCAAAGAGATCTACGAGAAGTACGGCTTTAAGTGGATAGCCCAGCCATGAGGAAAGCCCCAGGCAACCGCCCGCTTGGAGGCCGGAAAGCTACCTTAAAGTAGCGCCCTACCCCTGCGCTAACAGCTTCTTGGCTTTCTCCAGCCTACTCTTAGCGCCCGCGACTAGGAACCTGTAGTCGCTACCCAGGGCTATGAGGCTAAATCCTAGGCTTAAGGCGAACTCTAGAGACTCGTCGTCGGAGCAGTACATCCCGCCCGGCACGCCTAGGCTACGGGAAGCATCCGCAACCCTCTCGATCGCCCTGCGTACGGCTTCCTCCTTCCACGACCTATACCCGAACGAGAAGGATAAGTCGTTCGGACCTATGAAGAAAGCGTCGACACCGTCTGTAGACAGTATTTCCTCGATGTTCTTTACCGCTTCCTGCGTCTCTATCTGCACTACGACGAGTACCTTGCCTGCCTCTTCGAAGTACTCGTTCGTTCTCAGACCATAGGAAGCAGCCCTCCTAGGTCCCACCCCTCTAATACCCCTCGGAGGATACTTCGTAGAGGCAACTGCGAGTTTAGCGTCCTCCGACTTGTTCACTAAAGGGAACAGTATTCCGGCTACACCTAGATCGAGTACACGCTTAACGTACACGGGGTCATTGAAAGGCACCCGTACGAGCGGGGTTGCATCGTTCTTTACAGCGATCAGCATGTACTCTAAGAGCTGGAAGTCCAGAGGAGCATGCTCCATGTCGAATAAAAGCCAGTCAAAGCCTAGTAGCGAAAGCATCTCGGGTACCTCGGGGTTACCTATAGTGACCCAGGCGCCAAGCGCCGCTCTCTTTTCCGAGAGGAGTCTAGGTAGCTTACCAATCATTTCTTCGTCAAGCCCACACCCCCTCTGATGTTAAATTGTTTTTGCCTAACGGGTTTATGCATTTTCCCGCAGAATAAACCCAAATGCATTAGGGAAACGCGATATTTATTACCTGTGTGGTGTAGCGAATCGATCGTATGTACAAAATAGCTGTTGTTAATTCAAGGTCTTTCGGGGTAATTGCGCCCGATGTTCTACAAAAATTGCAGGAAGTGGCTCAGATCGATTTTATCGACGTCGAAAAAACTCTGAGAGGTAAAGCGCTAGCTGAAAAGCTCGAAGGATACCATTTCATCATTGCTAGTGTAACTCCTCTCTACGATAGAGAGTTCTTCGAGAACAACCGAAGCTTATTGCTCATAGCAAGGCATGGGATCGGTTACGATAACGTAGATGTAGATGCGGCGACAGAGCAGGGCGTAATAGTTACAAGGGTTCCTGGATCAAGAGAGAGAGACGCTGTGGCGGAACTTGCTGTGGCCTTGTGCCTAAACGTAGCGCGTAAGGTTTGCCAGGCCGCCACGCTGGTTCGAGAGGGAAAATGGGCTGAGAGGGGTAAAATTGTCGGTGTTAATATCTCAGGAAAGACTGTTGGCATAATCGGTTTAGGGAACATTGGTAGTAGAGTTGCAGAAATTTTCTCTAGAGGTTTCAATGCCAAAGTTGTAGCGTACGACCCATTTGTAGGAAAAGACTATGCCGCCCGGTTTGGAGCCGAGCTTGTAGATCTGGATACGCTCCTAAGGGAGTCCGATATAATACTGCTACATGCACCTCTCACGAAGGAAACATACCACATGATCGGCGAGAAAGAGATAGATAAAATGAAGAAAGGAGTCATAGTAGTAAATACTGCTAGAGGCGAGCTGATAGATACTAATGCTCTTATAAAGGGCTTAGAGTCGGGAAAAATTGCAGGAGTAGGCCTTGACGTCGTAGAAGGAGAACCCATAGGAGCAGATCATCCTCTGCTAAAGTATAGAAACGTCGTTATCACGCCGCACATAGGTGCAAATACCTACGAGGGACTCAGGGGGATGGACGAAGCCAATGCTGATGCAATACTAAAGGTTATCCGCGGAGAAGCACCGCTTGAGTACATGGTAAATCCAGAGGTTCTTAAGAGGGGTACCAGGGCTAATCTAAGAACTTAGCGCGCGGAGAACATGGGAAGCAACGCATTTAGCAGGTACTTGAACTCTTTAAACCTTTCCATGTATATTCGCTGATTTTCTGGTATCGGCTCAACGGTTTTATCGAACTTGACTAAATGCTCTACTCCGGCGGCGTTACCCTCTATTGCAATTTTCGCTACAAACGAGGAACCGAGTAGCGCCGCATCTCCTTTGGTAAATGCCTTTATGGGTACTCCGAGTACGTCGGCGAGTATTTGTAGCCATAGCCGCGAGTTAGCACCTCCACCCGTGATTCTCACTTCTCTGAAGCTCAGACCGTTCTCTCTTAGAGCTTCGTTAACAAGGTTTAAGTTAAATGCTACTCCCTCCATTATGGCGCGTAGCACATCTTTCCTTGTATGCCATTCTCGCAAACCGTAAATAACGCCGCTAGCATTGTTCCCAAATTCTGGAAATCTTTCTCCGCTGATATACGGGAGGAAGACTACCCCGTTAGAGCCCGGAGGAGATAGCGCCGCCTCATTGTCCAGTAACTCGTATTCGCTCACCCCCAGTTCTTGCGCTACCAGTCTTTCTAGTTGTGCGAAATTGTCCCTAAACCATCTCAGGACAACAGCTCCGCTGTTCACGGCACCACCGGGTAGCCAATAGCCGCGTAGAGAGTAGTACGTTTGAAAACGCATTTTCGGAGAAGAGTCTATAACGGGAATCCTGCTCGCCACTCTGAGCATAGTACTGGTAGATAGGTGAGAGGTAGCTACGTCTTCCTCAAGTCCACCCAGTCCTAAAGACACTGCTGCCCCGTCAAATACTCCTGCTACTACTGGTACGGGCGATTTCAGCCCGATGCTTCTCGCAATGCTGACTGGCACGTCTCCAACAATAGTATCTGGCTCTACGAGCTGAGGTAGCTTATCGAGGTCCAATCCTGCGCTGTGAATTATCTCGTGGTCCCAGTCCTTTCTCTCTAGGTTGAGGAGCTGAGATCCTGAGGCAGAGCTTACTTCCATAACTTCTTCTCCGGTAAGGCGTAGCAGTAAGTACCCTTTAGCATCTAGAAAGCGTTTTGTTGCACGATAAGTGTTTTCTCTAGCGGTTTTCAGCCAAAAAATCTTTGCGAGCGGGTAAATGAATAGAGGTGGGCACCCGGTTCTCCGATAAACGTCCACGGGGTTGAGAACCTGGAATAAGGTTCTCAGCGTCCTTGTAGCCCGTCTGTCCAGCCAGGTTAAAACATTCGTAAGCGGTTCTCCTTTGCTATCGAGAGCCAACACGCCAAAGAGGTACCCTGAAAGCACCAAGCAATCCACTTCGCTGACTCCGGCCTTCGCTAAAGTTTCCTTTAGGTTCTCCAATACCATTCTGAAAAGAGTTTCTGGATCGTGCTCTGCAGCTTCGGGCTCCGGCCTAAGAATAGGTATTTCTTTCCTCACAAAGCCGGTAACTCCTTTCTCGAGATCAACCAGCGCTGACTTTAAAGTACTAGTGCCAACGTCTACTGCTAGTATTTTCATTCCGTGAATCCCTCGCCCCCCTCCAGAAGGTACTTTAGAATCTTCGACTCGGATCTTCTTATATGTTCTGCAAGCGTAGCCTTTGAGATGCCTAGCTCTTGTGAGAGGTCAGACAACGAGTACTTCCGCGGCCAGTCAAAGTAACCTTTTATTATTGCCTTAGAGAGTATTTTGCGCTGAAGAGGCGTTAATTTCGATAATAGGTCTGTCCGCATTAATAGCGCGTACGAATCCTTTAAGGCGTCCGTTAGTAGCACTTTCTCCATACGCGTCACAGTGCCATACTTCTTTAACCTGTCTAAAAGAATGCTGGGCTCTTCCTCCGAAATGATAAAGAATTTTCTAGTTCCTTTTTTAATTACATAGGGAAATAGTATAAATCTTCCTGTGCCTAAAGTATAGTCGTAGAATGTACAATAATCCCTTTCAAGAATAAAAGTTACGGATTGTTTATTCTTGTTCAAAACCTTGAAATCCAATATTTCGTTTTTGAACTTCATTTCTTCTAACACTTGATAGAATTTTAGGTTCCCAGAAGTTGTTGCGTGTGCTAAAGTCTTGTATGTGCTTCCGCTCTGTATAATATTGAGCACAGTTATCTCGATGCCTGGTAAATTCGTAAGTTCGCTGAGAAGGCTTTTTTGAGGACGCATGTAAACTTTGTACGGCCTTAAGGTTGTCATACTGTAGACTGTGATACTTACCAAAGAGGTATTATTTAAAGTTTGGGCCAAAATATATAAGTGATGATAGGATCAGTGGTAGGAGTGGTGTATGCCTGTTACACGTCTATACGGAATAATTCCTCCCCTTATTACACCTTTTGACACAAAAGGTAATCTCTCGGTAGACCGCCTAAGTGGGATTGTTGAGTTTACAAAGCCCTATGTTCACGGATATTATCTTTGTGGGACTTACGGTCTGGGCCCTCTGATGAGGACTGATCAAAGGAAAAAGGTTGCTGAAAGAGTTGCCGAGCTTGTAGGAGGCGAGAAGCTGATAGTTGTACACGTGGGGTCTGCCGATACAGAGACAGCCGTAGAGCTTGCTAAACACGCGCAGGACATAGGGGCCCACGCCGTGGCTAGTGTACCACCCTTTTATTACCATCACTCTGAGACGCATATACTCAACTTTTTCAGAGAACTCGTAGACTCCGTTTCTATACCCGTATACGCGTACAACAATCCTCCACGAGTAGGTTATCCAATTACGCCCGAACTCGCTCTTAAGTTAAAAGAGGTCGGAGTCGCGGGGATAAAAGATAGTAGCTTCGATGTTCAGGCGTTCATAGACTATAAGGTTACCTTGGGCGAAGATTTTGACGTAGTGGTGGGGACGGAGGCCTTAATGCTTCCCACGTATGTTCTCGGGGCCAGGGCTTTTATACCTGGTATGTCCAACTATGCTCCGGAGATAGTCTTCAAATTGTTTAAGGCTTTAGAGAACAGAGATTTCGAGAACGCCGCTAAAATACAGTATAAAATCAACAAAGTACGGAGACAGGTGCAAAGACTCGGGCCCACAATACCTCTAGTGTACTTGGCACTAAAACTTAGAGGGGTAGACGCCGGCTTTCCAAGAAAACCTTTCCTGCCAGCTCCTCACGAGGTTCAAGAGATTTTAAAGTCGTACATTGAGGAATTGTTAGAAGGAGTAGAGACCTAGCATAGCCCAAACGAATTTGGCTGTAGCTTTAATAATTTATAGTATAAATTTCTTTCTCGATGAGCAAAAAACCTCCAACGAAAATAATTGCTCTCATAGTCTTAGCCGTAATAATAGTCGCAGGAATAGGCGTTCTACTCGTTCAACAGCTAACGCCTAAGCCTAAGCCTCACCTCGTGATCTGGGGTAGAGCTACCTTTGTTCCTCCTCAGATGTACTGGATCGAAAAGAAGGTTCGCGAGTGGGCAAGCAAGAATAATGTGGACGTTGAGATAACTTGGTACGCGGTAGCAGATATAGGTAAAAAGCTGACCGCCGCTGTCGAAGCAGGGAACCCTCCCGACATTGTTATCAACGGGCACCCGGTTGCGATATTCGCTGAGAAGGGTTTGCTACTTCCCTTAGACGATGTTATCGAGAAACTAAACAAGAGCGACTTTTATGAAATTAAGCTCAAAATATGCTCTTGGGGAGGACACTATTACTGTGTGCCTATGGGATTTGAAATGACATGGCTTCACGTGCGCTGGGACATCGTACAGAAAGCCGGTGCACAGAACCTGTTCCCGCTAAAGTCGTTGGATGATTTCTACGTAGCGGCTAAAGCTTTACATAACGTAGAGCCAGGCGTTTACGGCGTAGGCTTGCCACTAGGGCTAAATGGTTACGACACATGGTGGACCTTCGAGCACTTCTGGGGAGGATACGGTGGGGCTATGCTTGCAAATAGGAGCGTTGCCGGAGTGATTATGGACAAGGAACCTTACCGTTCTGCGCTTAAAAAGGCCTTCGAAATAGAGAGGAAAATATGGGTTGAGAAGCTGACACCGCCTGATAGCGACCAGTGGGTGGACGCATCGAATAACAACGCCTACATACAAGGCAAAATAGCTATGACAATAAACCCAGCAAGTATTTACTATGCTCTAATGACGCAAAACCCAGAGCTCGCCGCCAAGACTAAGCTGTTCGTGTTACCCATATCTGTTGATTGTGGAGACGAGAGCACATTCATATTCAAGACTACGAAGTACCCGGATCTCGCAAAGGACCTAGTTTACTACCTATTTGCTGACAAGGATGATTATCGCCGAGGCTTCGTCGAAGCCGGCGCCCTCTACTTCTTGCCTCCATTTAAGTCGCAAATGAAGGTAATTTCCAGTGACTGGAAGAAGGGCAAGTACCCAGCCTTTGGAGAAGACCCAGCAGTTGCAGTAGAGAAAATCAAGTTTATGGAGACTGCTGCTTTCCCGCTTGGCGAGAGAACTACGCCCAGTGAGACGTTCAGAGAAGGCTTCATCTGGAACGAAATGATACAAAGGGTTGTAGTCAAGGGCGAAGATCCCGACAAAGTAATTGACGAGTATGCAGCGAGACTACGCGAGGAAGTGCGCAGGGTTTACGGAGGATAAGTTTTTTCTTTTTAAAGGGTGTTTTTCTCATGAAGCATTCAAAGTTGCTTTCGCAATGGCTTTACGTGGTACCAACACTCACACTTATCATAATTATATTCATTATCCCAATAGGCTACAATGTTTGGCTAAGTTTTCAGGAGAAAAGCCTGGGGGGTGAGGCTGTCTTCATTGGACTTAAAAACTATCAAAGGCTTCTCAGCTCTGCCTCCTTCTACAAGAGTGTCGTTAACTCAGTAATCTACACTTTTACTTCGGTCTTCTTTAAGGCTCTTATAGGCTTAGGAGTAGCTCTGCTTTTAAACAAGAAATTCTGGGGGAGGGGCTTCCTCAGAGGTTTCTCCATACTTCCCTGGGCATTTCCATCGTTCGTGGTTGCTGTACTGTTCTGGTTTAACTATGACTATCGAGGCACTTTCAACACCGTTCTGAAGTTAATGGGTCTTCAACCTGTTCACTGGATGAGCTACGACATGGCGATGGCATCAGTCATACTTATCAATATCTGGCACGGCTGGCCCTTCTTCTTCATGGGGTACCTAGCCGGCCTGCAGGCTATTCCCGAAGAGCTTTATGAAGCCGCTGAGATTGATGGGGCATCAGCGCTTCAGAAGTTCATCCATGTAACCATTCCGCAACTCAAGCCTGTATTATACACTGTAGCTCTCCTCTCCACAATGTGGACGCTCGGGGAGTTTACCCAGATATACATGACTACGGGTGGAGGTCCCGTGGACGCGACAACAACCATTCCAATAGCTACCTTTAAGATAGCCTTTATGACTGAAATAAACTTCCCCCTAGCGGCTGCATACACGATTCTTGTCTTGCCGATATACCTTGTGCTGATTTACTTTACCTTAAAGCAGATGGGTGAGTAGCCATGGGGGAAGGGAGGAAACTGGTTGAAAGATTAATTATCTTTGCAGGCTCTGCGATCTTACTGCTTTGGATAGTAATACCGACGTTCTGGGCTTTTAAAACAAGTATTTCTACACCTGAAGAGGCCTGGAAACCTCTACCAACAAAGATAACCTTGGACAATTACTTAAGTCTCTTTAACCCGTCGCTTGAAGCTATTTTACGTGGAATGGGAATAAGAGCCGCACTGCCTGACCCCATGATTGTATACATTAGGAACAGCCTTATCGTTTCATTGCTAGCATCTACAATAGGCGTTATTCTAGGCTCGCTTGCAGGCTACAACCTTGCGAGGTTCGACTACAAAGGGAAAAGAGTGGTTACATGGCTCGTTTTATTCGCATATGTCTTCCCAGTCTTCATACTGATAGTTCCCGTCTTAATCATCGTGCGGAACCTCGGACTCTATAACACACTTCATGGTCTAGCTTTAGTCCACTTAGCGTACACTTTACCCTACTCTACTCTGATGATGAGAAGCTACTTCTACGGTATACCCAGGGTTCTCGAAGAGGCCGCTTTAATAGATGGTTGCACGAGATTTGAAGCCTTATGGAGAGTCGTTATACCAGTGTCGGTTCCAGGCTTTATCACAGCGTTTATCTTCTCCTTCACTCTCTCCTGGAACGACCTACTCTTTGCATTAGTGCTTCTTAGCTCTAGCAGAAACTATACTCTCCCGATAGCGACGACATTCTTCCTATGGGGAGGCGAGATAGTGGATCCAGGAGGTTTAGCTGCCACGGCAATATTTGCAGGGCTTGTCCCCTCAGTTCTTTACATGCTGGTGCAGAAATACGTTGTAGCAGGATTGATAAGGGGAGCTGTTAAAGCCTAGTGAGCTTTATGGCAATTGTTGTTGTGGACATTGGTACTACAAACATCAAAACGGGTATTTTTAACGAGGATGGGCGTCTTCTGCACTCGTTCACGGAACGTGTTACACTTGAGGTAGACGCATCCGGCAGGGCTGAGCAAAACCCCTATGAGATATACTCGAAAGTAGTTTCTTCTTTGAGGCAAGCCGCTAAGTTCACAAAAGGTGAGGCAGAAGCGATATTTTTCACTTCTCAGATGCACAGCGCAATGATTCTAGACAGAGAGGGCGAACCGCTTTCTGGGCTTGTAACGTACCTAGATACTCGCCCGTCACAATTCATAGATGAGATAGACGCGGAAAGCTACGAGCTGTATCAGGAAACGGGGTGCCCCCCTCTATACGTGTATCCATTGATAAAAATAATTTACCTGAGAAGGCTGTTAAACCCTAGAGCAGGCTTTAAGGTCGCCGTGTCCGTTAAGGAATTCCCCCTCTTCAAGCTAACTGGGCATCTAGCGGTGGACGTTTCGACCGCTTCGGGTGCTCAAATGGTGGATATACGTAGTCTTAAATGGAGCGAAAAAGCAATTGAGATAGCCGGGCTTGGCGAAGAAAACCTCCCAGAGCTGTATATCGGCGAGAAAGAGCATTTAGAGCTCTCCAGTGAGGCTTCGACACTTACAGGCTTTAAAAAAGCTACGCCGATATACCCCGGGGTATCAGATGCCGGTGCCCATAGTTTCGGAGTGATCGCCCTCGAGCGTAACGTTCTAGCATTAAACGTGGGTACGAGTGCCGCGATAAGAGTTACAGAGCCGTCTCCTGTCCTAGACGGAAGGCATATGCGCTTTTTCTCGTACTATGCCGGTAATTCACGGTGGATAGTAGGCGGGGCCGTGAACAACGCGGGGGTAGCCGTGGAGTGGTTTCTAAGAAACTTTGCTACTGCAGAGGAGATTGTATCCGAGACTGCAAACATTGATAGGTTCACTTTGCTAGACATAGAGACTAGGCTCTCGCCGCCCGGAGCTAATGGCCTAGTATTTTTACCTTACTTAACTGGAGAAAGATTCCCGATACGAGACCCATACTTCAGGGGTGCATTTTACGGCGCATCTCTATCTACAACGCGTAACGATATGCTTAGGGCAATAATGGAAGGAGTTGCTTTCACGCTGAAAATGATTCTAGAAGCCTTGAAAGAACACGGACTTAACCCTCTCCTTACTCATGGGGGAGGGGGAGGACTACGGATAGGTACTTGGAGGCAAATATTCTCTGACGTGTTCGGAATGCCTCTCTATGTGGTAAGGGAGCACGTAGAGCCTACACTAGTGGGAGGATGGATTCACTACTCTTTGGCTCAGAACAGAATCGGATACAGAGAAGCATTAGCATTGAAAGATGAAATTTTAGATGGTGGTGCCGAACCCCTTGCACAAAATGTCGAATTTTATTCGAAATACTTTTACTTATACTTTAAGTTTTATCAAGCATTGAAGGAGTATAGTAGAGAATTCCACGAGTTTAGAAAAAGCCTACTTAAAGATTTTTTCTGAACTAGCAACTTGCCTCGTAGCGCTACTTTTTCGACTTTCACATTAGGTTAAGGATTTAACTATCAGAATCGGGTTTTCCAACATATGGAGGGTCAGGGGCTCGCTTTTCTGGAGAAGCTTGGCTACTTGGAGAAGGCTTTCAGGTCTAACGCTAGGCTTGCCGGGGCGCTTAGGGGGTATATTGCCAGGAAGTTCGAGGAGATAAGGGCTAGGGAGGGGCGGGACTACAGGATCAAGATCATGGACTTCTGCGGGACTCACGAGTGGACTATCGTGCACTTCGGGCTTAGGAGCCTCATGCCGGAGGGGGTCGAGCTGGTGGCTGGGCCCGGGTGCCCTGTCTGCGTCACTCCTTCCTGGTACATCGAGAGGGCTATAGAGCTCTCCCTGAGCGGGGTGACCGTTTACACGTACGGGGATACCTTCAAGCTCCGCGCGGTGAACCCCGTGGACGGCGTCTCGTCCCTCGAGGAGGCTAGGGCGGCGGGGGGTAGGGTGAGGCTCGTGGTGAGCTTAGTGGACGCCGTGAGGGACGCCTCTAGGCATGGGGGCGAGTCGGTCTTTCTCGGTATAGGCTTCGAGACCGTTGCCCCCGGCTACGCCCGCGCGGTCGTCTCGGGGAGCCTCCCGGAGAACCTCAAGCTCATGAGCCTCGTTAAGCTCACGCCTCCAGCCATGTTCTACTCCTTGGACATCCTGCGCGACAAGCCCACGGAGCCGCCTGTCATGGGGGTGATAGCGCCGGGCCACGTGTCGACGGTTACCGGGGCGAAGGCGTGGGAGCCCGTCGCGGAGCAGTTCCAGGTGCCCGTGGTCGTGTCGGGGTTCGAGCCTATAGACGTGCTCATGGGTATCGCGGAGATCATGCGGCAACTGGCGAGGGGGGAGTACGGGGTCAAAGTGGAGTATACGCGGGCGGTGACGTGGGAGGGGGACCTGGAGGCGCAGGCGGCTATACACGAGGCGTTTGAAGCTGTGGACGACGCGTGGAGGGGGATAGGGTTCCTGCCGCTCAGCGGGCTTAGGCTCAGGGAGAAGTACGGGCGCCTGGACGCCTTGAGGCACTTCGGGATCGAGGAGCTGACGCCCGAGAAGTGGCGGAAGGACACTCCTCCCGGCTGTAGGTGCGCCGAGGTGACGCTCGGGAAGGCTAAGCCCACGGACTGCCCCATGTTCATGAAGAAGTGTACCCCCGAGAAGCCGTACGGGCCCTGCATGGTTTCCCTCGAGGGGACGTGCGCCGTCTGGGCTAGGTTCGGAGGGGGAGGGCTGGCGGACCAGATAGCTCGAGACCTAGCGCTGGAAGCCGGGCTGGGATAGCGTATGTAAAAATACTACAAGCACGGTTTTTAAGCGGCGCGCGCCTAGCTTTAGTGGTGGTACGCGGTGTGCTGGGGGACTCCGGCCGTCGTGCTGGAGGTTTCGGGCTCCACTGCTAGGGTGGACTACGGGGACGGGGTTGTCAGGGAGGTCTTCGTCGGCATAGCCGGGGACAGGGTCTCCAGGGGGGACATCGTGGTTGTCCACGCGGGCGTCATTATCTCCAAGATCTCGCCCGAGGGGCTCAGGGAGGAGATAGAGTTCCTCAGGGGGATACTCCAGGAGGCGGGCGAGGCCGAGGACGCGCTGACCGCGCTCAGGGAGAACGTGCTGGCGCTCGCGGAGAAGCTGAAGCGGGAGGGGTGAGGCGTATCCCGGGTGGCAAGGGGGTCGTAGAGCTAGCGGACGGCCAGGGGGGCGTGGAGACCCTCAGGCTCCTCGAGGAGCTCTTCTTCAGGAGGGTGAAGGAGCACCTCAAGAGGGTGGAGGGGGGCGTCGGGATAGATTTCCCGGACGACGGCGCGCTCATACCCCTGCCCGGCGGGGGCTTCCTCGTCGTCACGGCGGACTCTTACACCGTGAACCCTCCGTTCTTCCCGGGCGGGAACATAGGTAGCCTCGCGGTTCACGGATCGATAAACGACGTCGTGATGATGGGCGGGAGGCCTGTCGCCATGCTCGACACTATAGTGGTCGAGGAGGGCTTCCCGATGGGCGACCTGGAGGCCATCGTCAACTCTATGCTCGAGGCGCTCGAAAAGGAAGGTGTGCCGCTGATAGGCGGGGACTTCAAGGTCATGCCGAAGGGCCAGCTCGACAGGATAACTGTGACCACGGTGGGGCTGGGGGTTGCGCGTAGCCCCATAGTCGACAAGCCGAGGGGCGGCGACAAGATAGTCGTCACGGACTACGTCGGGGACCACGGCGCGGTCATCCTGATGCTCCAGATGGGGATGGGGGACGTCGAGGAGATAGCGAGCGGTTCTCTGAAGAGCGACTCGAAGCCCCTGACGCCGCTACTACCTGTCTTCGAGAAGTTCGCCGGGTACATCCACGCGGCGAGGGACCCGACCCGCGGGGGGCTCGCGGGTGTTCTGAACGAGTGGGCTAGGAGCGGCGGGCTCCTGGCTGTCATCAGGGAGGAGGAGGTGCCGGTGCGGGACGCCGTCAGGAGGTTCGCGGAGATGCTCGGCGTAGACCCCCTCTACCTCGCGAGCGAAGGCGCAGCGGTCCTCTCGGTCTCCCCCGAGGTAGCCGAGGAAGTAGTCTCCGAGCTCAGGGGGAGGGGTTTCCCGAACGCGAGGGTTATCGGGGAGTTCCGCGAGAACCCCAAGTACAGGGGCTTTGTCGTCTCCGAGACGGGGGTCGGCGGGCACAGGATTATCGAGCCACCTAGAGGGGTCATTGTCCCCAGGATATGCTGAGGTGTAGCTATGAGGCTTAAGCTCGGCGAGGTAACGCTGCTACTTGGGGAGGGGGTCTCCGTCGGGATACTCTTCGGCGGGAAATCCATAGGCGTCAACGCGGGCGGAGGCTACGCGTACCTCTTCTACACCCGCTGCGGCTACGAGCCACAAGGCATCGGCGGCGATTTCTACTCCCCCTGCGGGGGACGCGTCGTGAAGCCTGGAGACGCCCTGGAGCTGGAGGGCTTCAGGGTTAGGGTCGTCAGCGGCTACAGGCGCGCGGAGCAAGGGGGAGGCGTCGGCTACGTGTTCTACCTAGGCGGGGTCAAGGTCTACTATGCCGGCCCGACGGGGCTAGTCGAGGAGATAGTAGGCCTCAGGGGCGAGGATATCGACGTCGCCCTCCTACCCCTCGGCGAGGGGGCCATGACGCCCGAGGAGGCATCCGAGGTCGTGAGGACGGTGAGGCCTAGGGTAGCGGTCCCCCTGAGGGCGGGGCCCGAGAGGTGGCTGTACAGGTTCCGCGACCTCTCACTCGTTTACACGCAGGTAGTCGTACCGGGGAGGAGGTGAGGAGGCGTGGTGCCGGAGCAGGCTAGGAGGGTTGTACCGCCGTCGGCTAGGTTCAAGGTGATGACGCTCGCGGAGTACAGGAGGGTGTATCGGGAGAGCGTGGAGGACGTCTACGGATTCTGGTCCTCCTACGCGCGCCTGTTGCTGTGGAGGAAGCCCTGGGAGAGGGTCGTGGAGGGCGAGGCTCCCAGGGTTAGGTGGTTCGCGGGCGGCGAGCTGAGCCCCTACGAGAACGTTGTCTCGAGGCACAGGGGCACCCCTGTCTGGAGGAAGGTCGCCGTCCTCTACGAGTCGGAGAGCGGGGACGCCGAGGTTCTGACGTACGAGGGGCTCGACGCGCTGGCGGGGAGGATAGCCGGCTGGCTCGAAAGCGTCGGGGTGGGGAGGGGGGACTGGGTCACTGTCTACTCGCCGCCGAACCCCGAGTCGCTGGCATTCATGCTGGCGGCGATGAGGGTGGGCGCCCCCTTCGAGCCCGTCTTCACGGGCTTCGGCTACTACGAGCTGGCGAAGCGCATAGCGAGGAGGGGCTCCAGGGTTGTATTCACTGTGGACGGCTACACCCGCAGGGGGAGGGAGGTGGACACGCTTGGAAGCGTGCTCAGGGCGGTCGAGGAATCGGGGGCTAAGCCCGTCCTGCTCGTCTCGGAGAGGCTGGGAAGGAAGGTCCCGGCGGCGCCCGGCGTCTACACGCTCGATGAAGCTCTCTCCTCGGGCGCCTACAGCGGTAGCGCCGTCCTCGGCTCCTCGGAGCCCCTCTTCGGCCTCCACTCGGCCTACAGGGACGACTTCAAGCCGCTGTCCTACCCGGCTGCGGGCTTCCTCGTACAGGTCTACGCGACGTCTAGGTGGATAGGCCTCAAGCCCCGCGAGACTCTCTTCAACACAGTCTGGCCGGGCTGGATAACCGGTGTCTCCTACCTCGTCTTCGGCCCCCTGATGACGGGCTCCACTGTCGTTCTCTACGACGGCGCGCCGGACTGGAGGGGCTGGGACAGGTGGATAAGCATCGTCGAGAGCTACGGTGTCACGCTGCTCCTGACGACCTCGGGTGCCCTCAGGCTCATGTCGAGGCAACCGGCGGAGCTTTTCCGGAGCCACGACTACGACTCCCTGAAGGCAGTGCTGGTAACGGCGGAGCCCCTCGACGCCGAGACGTGGGGCTGGGCTTACAGCGTGCTGGGAACCCTCAAGAGGCCCCTCGTGGACTCCGTCCCCTCGGAGCTCTCGGGAGCTATACCCGTGCTGGACCTCTACATACAGAGCGAGGTGGGGACGTTCCTCGTCGGCAACCTCCCGAGCTACACGTTTACCCACATAGTCCCCGGTACCTGCGGCCCGCCGATGCCAGGCTTCCACGTCGAGGTCCTGGAGGACGGGAGGCTCGTGGTCAGGAAGCCTTGGCCCGCCATCCCCGTGGAGGCGCCGGGCGACTTCTGGGAGAAGTGGCGGGAAGGTTTCTACGACACGGGCGACGCCGCCCGCTACTCGGTTGACGGCTACATCGAGGTGCTCGGCAGGAGGGACGGCGTGATGAAGGTCAGCGGGTACAGGGTGAGCCCCGGCGCTATAGAAAGGGTGGTCGCGGGGGTCCCCGGGGTGAGAGGGGTCAGGGTCTACGCGAGGCCAGACCCCCTCAAGTTCGAAGTCCCCGTTGTATCGGTGGAGGGCTCCGCGGACCCCGAGGCCGTCAGGAAGGCTGTCAGGGAGAAGCTCGGCCCGATACTCGAACCCGCCCAAGTAACCGTGCCCCAGGAGTCTCACAGCGCTTAGCGCGCGAAGCACATAACTTGGATGAGTGCACTCACCCCTCGGTCTTCGCGTGCCCAGGTTTAGGGGGCTGGGATCATCTGATGCGGGGTTTTCAGAATCCTTATATAGCTGTACTGTGGAATAATCAGAGAGGATTGCATGTCGGAATCTGTTAGAGTTGGGAAGAGGTTCACAGTGGTTATCCCAAAGAGCGTGAGGGAGAAGGTCGGCCTAAAAGAGGGGGATCTACTGGAGGTTAGGGTGGAGGGGGGTAGGATAGTCCTTGAGCGTAAAGATTTCAATCCGTTCAAAGTTCTCGCAGAGGTTATCGGGGAACCTTACAGGGAAGAGAGGGACGAAAGAAAGGCGGAAGAGTGGTTGAGGAATGCCTGTCGTTGATACGGAGTTTCTTTTCGCTTTGAGCCCCGGCGACCCGAGACATGGGAGGGCTTTAAGGTTGCTGTCTATGAAGGGGTTGAAGGTCCCCGATACCGCTCTGCTAGAATTCCAGGTCGTGTTGCGGGCAAGAGGCAGGAAGCCCGGCGAGATAGCCGCTGCGATGAATGCCTTGAAACACGTTTTCAAAAGCTACAGGGTTAGAGAGGTTTCTACGATTGGCACGGAGTTGTTTGTTAGGCAGGCAGAGTTGGAGGAAAAGTACGGGCTGAGCTATTTCGACAGCATGATAGCAGCCTCGGCGCTAGCCGTAGACGGCGTTATTGTCTCGGATGACAGGGCTTTCGATAGGGTGCCAGGCTTGCGGAGAATACCGCTGGGCTGAGTCGTTCGCCTACTGCGGAATTAATTCATGCAAGCAAAAGGTTTCGAGGAAAGAGTCTTAGCGTGCAGGTATTCGTGCTTCAGGAGTCCCGTAGCGCTTAGCGTGGTGAGGCTTGTGAAGCGTGAGGGTAGGCTTCTCTGCGTGGAGGGGCTAGACCTCTTCGACGGTACCCCTGTGCTGGACATAAAGCCATGCCAGTCGACGAGGATGCACGCGCACCGGAGTGGCTTTCGAAGGGGCTAAAGCGGTAGCGCGCGAGTTCAAAGTGGTGGAGGCGGTTAGAAGTCTTCGCGAAGCGTAGTGGGGTGCTCGCCCAGATCTTCGCGTGCTACAGGTTTAGGCGGAGGGTCTCGGTCTTCTCGCTCCTCCCCGAGGCTCCCAGCGAGTCGTCTACGCTCTCTACGGAGAGTACCTGTACGAAGTAGTACTCGTTAACCCCGCTAGACTTCAGTACTTCGTCTAGGCTCGTTCTCTCCTCGTCGTATACGACCTCTACGCGCGAGCCGAACACGTATACGGCTACTACGCCGGGTACTCGGAGCAGGTGTGCCTTGCTTGGAGCCACGCAGCTACCGCACCCTATCCCGGAGACCTTGAGTGTGGCTTTCTTTAAAGGCATAGGCGTCAAACAACGCTAAAGGTTCTAAAATCTTTCGAGCCCGCCCAGAGGGGAAAAAGGAAGTTATTTTCTCCTCAGAACCCCTGGTATTTCTCTCTCGGGGCTCCGCAGATCGGGCACTTCTCGGGCGGCTCTGGTCCAACGTACGTGTGCCCGCATACGGGGCATACCCAGACTTTCCCGTCTATCGGCCAGTCCTTTCCTTGGTCTACGCTGGCTTTAGCCTCCCTGTATAGCTTCGCGTGGATCTTCTCCGCTTCGAGGGCCCAGCGGAAGCTCCTCTCGGCCCCCTTCTCGCCCTGGAACCTGGCGACCTCGATGTAGGCTGGGTACATCTCGTTAACCTCGTATTCCTCGCCCATTATGGCTAGTTCGAGGTTCTTGGAGGTAGTTCCAGGCCCCGCTGGGGTGCCGGCGTACACGGGGAAAGCCTCCTTGTAGTCGCCGAGGTTCCCGTAGTGGTTTTTCGCGTGCACGAACTCGGCGTAGGCTATTGCTCTGAAGAGTCTAGCGACGTTTGGGAAACCTTCTCTATCGGCTATCTCGGCGAACACCAGGTACCTCATGTGCGCCATTGACTCTCCGCCGAAGGCGCTTAGAAGCAAGTCTCTTGTTATTTCGTGGAGCTTCATCGAATACTATCATCCGGCGAGGGTTAATACGGTTTACTGCCGAGACGCTTTTGCCGACGAATGAGGTTTGCAAAGTTGCCTCAGCGCTGGTGGATTATTGGAAGGTACTTGGAGAACTGCTCTACGTACTTGAAGCCGTGGTCGGGGTATACGAGTACGTAGTCGCCCTCGGGTAGCTCGCCGCCGCTGTAGAGAGCCTCGAACGCCGCCGTTACCGCTCCGCTACTGAGCCCCACCAGTATCCCCTCCCTCCTCGCCACCTTCACGGCGTGGGCGACCGCCTCCTCCGGGGTTACGTCGACCACCTTGTCCACGGATACGTAGTGAACCCACTTCATACCCGTCTCCACCCTCCTGATCCCGGGGATCACGGTGCCGGGGGCGGGTTGAACGCCGTATATCTTCACGTCGCTGTACCTGCTCTTAAAGTACAGCGAGAGCGCTGAGAGGTGCCCGGAGGTCCCCAGCCCCCCTACGATGCCGCGCAGATTTAGCTTTGCGCTTCTAACCTGGAGGTCTAGCTCCTTGGCCGTGTACCTCAGGTGTACCCCGAAGTTCGCGTCGTTTTCGAACTGGTTTAGGTGTACCCCGCCCTCCTCTTTCGCTAGGTGCTCCACGTCGTCTATAAACTCGACTGTGAGGCTTTTCGGCACTCTGCGCACTTCTGCCCCCATGACTGACAGCAGAGTGTCGGAAGCCTTTTGGATAGTCTCCGGGAGGAAGAGCTTCACCCTGAACCCTTTAATTGCGCCCATCGCAGCGAGCGCCATCCCCGTGTTCGTGCTCGTCGCCTCGTAGAGCGCGAGGCTCGCGCCGGGATGCTTTTCGAGGAGCTTCTTCACCATGTACCAGCCAATCCTGTCCTTAACGCTCATGCTGAACGGGTTGAAGAACTCGAGCTTAGCCCAGGCGCGCACCTTCCCGTCGCCCAGAGAGTTGAGCCTCACGAGGGGCGTGGGCCAGTTCTTGTAGAGGAGCTCCTCGGTGCTGTTGAAAACCCTAAGGGTGGACGGCGACACGTCTTCGTAGAAGCCGAGCTCCTCCAGGCTACACTCCGCGGGCGCCTCTCCGCACCGCGGAACCCTGCACCCGAGCATAGCGAGGGCCTCCTCCACTAGGGCGTCCTCGGGCCTCCCGGACAAGCACTTAACGCGGCCCTCCCTAAGAATCCTCGAAGCTACTTCGAGCACTCTCCTCAAGTGCTCGTCTCCGCGGAAACGCGCGTCCACGGGGGTCACCTCAGCATGGACAGAGGGTACCTCACCTCCGGTACCTCGAAGCACAGGCGGTGCCTGCTAGTCTTGTGGGGGAGTAGCTTCCCGGTAAACCCGGCTCTAATAACGAGGTCCTTGGTTACAACCCAGTCGCTCCTCCAGCTGTCCACGCTCACGCACGGATCCTCGTAGCTAACCAGCAACGCTGGAACCACAGTCTTCCCCAGCTTCCTGAGAACGGCGACCCTGTGGTGCCCGTCGAGAATTATCAGCGTCTCGCACTCCACGAGTACAGGTCTCTCAAGGTATCCGGCGCCGAGGATCTCCTCCTCGAGCGACCTCAGCCTCGACGGGTCTACCTCTTCGTGAGGCCTAAGTAGCCCGATGGGCACCAGCGCGACTGGGTAGTCCTCGGCGCAGCAGAGGAAGTCTCTCTCCAAGTTGATGACGCCTGATAGCTCGGGGCTTCTAAACAGGTGCCTGCAACACTCGGGGAACACCGTCTCCCCGCGAAATCCCACTGTCATCGAAAGACTTGCTATACAAACTCCTATATATATCCTGCTGTCATATCTTCCCTAATCAACAGCTCTCTCCAGCAGAGCTTCACCAATACGTACACGAGTCTCCTCCTGCCACCATGCTGAAAGTCTGTTATCACAGTTTTTCTCGCCTGGTCTCTCGCTGTTATCGAGGCGTTTAGTACTGTATGTATAAAGTATTTAAGAGACCGGTGCAATGAATGCTCGTGCTGGGCTTCGCGGACTACGTGTTGATGATAGTCTTGGGCTTCGTGACGGCTGTCTGGGGCTATAGGATTGCGAGGCTCTGGGTGTCCTTCATCTCTGCCATCGCCGTGGGCTACGCTTTCTACGCTTTCTCTACGCCGGCTCTCAAGTCGGCGCTAACGCCCCTAGTACTTTTCCTCATAGGCTTCTTTGTGGGCGCGCTCATAGGCTTCGCCGTCTTCAAGCTCGCAGTCTCGCTTATCGCCGGCTTCGCCATAGCCTACGCGCTGGAATCGCACGGGTACGTGGTGCCCGGGGAAGGCCCCCTCCTAGTGTTAGCCCTCGTATTCGCCCTCCTGATCTACGCCGTTATCGACAAGCTACTAGTGCTTGCATTCGCGCTGGCAGGCTCCTCCATGGTATTCCTCGGGCTCCGGGGGGTAGGCCTACCCCTATACGTCTCATTGGCCCTCTCAGCCCTCCTGGCGGTCGTAGCTCTCTACAAGAACCTCAGGTAGGGTCAAGCCTTCGCAACCTTCGAAGGGCATATGACGCTGAAGGGGCAGTACCTGCACTCCCAGGTGTAGCGCGGCGCCCTGGGCTCGCGTATCCTGGAGGCTACCTCGTCGAGCCCCATCCTGTCCCCCACCTCGTACTGAGCCAGCCTCTCGGGGGAGATGTACACCAGGTAGCTCTTCTCGAGGTCGAAGAGAAGGTTGTAGATCCTCGCCTGGTCCACGTGGTGCTCTAGCGGCAGTGCGGCGTCGCCCCTCAACGTCTTGATCTCGACGCCGATCCTAGCCCCCTCGGGCGTCGTGACGACGAGGTCGGCCCTACCCTTCAGGGTGTACTTGGCGTCGTCAACGCTGACCTCGAGGCTTCTCTCGGGCTCCACCTCTACTCTGTACTGCTTTGCGGCGAGAACCTGGGATAGGAGGGCTTCGAGCCCTCGGTGCACGAGCGTTCCGAGGACGAGGGGTGGGCTGAAGAACTCCGAGAGGGCGAGCTCCTCGTATTCCAGCGAGAACACAGGCTTCAGGCTACACGATACGAGGTCTGTAACCCACACAACGCCTCTCTCCCTCTGGTGCCTCGCTCTCTCCTCCCTGAACAGCCCGTAAAGCTCCTTAACTATGTCGAGGCCAGACACGCTGTAGAATCGCGGGGAGGAAGCTATTATACCTGGCGGACTGCGACCCATCTCTCCATTTTGCCGTGCCTTAGTTCGGTGCGCGGGAGTTCAGAAAGCTAGGACTCGCGCACTTGCACGCCCGTAGGAGCTTCCTCAAGGCGTTGCCGATTCTCCTGGAAAGCTTTTCCTCTACTCTCAGCTCTACGAGGGGGGTGGTTCCCAGGATGCGCCTCGTAAACGCCTTGACGGCGTATCCTCGGGCTTCCAGGAAGCGGGAGAGGGAGTAGGCGAGAGGCTCTACGCTTACGTCGGCGTGTATTCCTCCGAGTACCCTTTTAAAGGTCCCGTCGAGCGCCAAGCTGAACCCCGCCAGCCTTGCCCACTCGGCGAGCTCTGATCGAAGCCCGGCGACAGGGGGCGGGAAGAGTAGGAGCACGACCCTGCCTCCCTCCTCGGAGACGGCTAGGCGCAGGACGTGGCTCGGATGCGCGCCGTGCAGGAAGGCTTCCTTGAGCTCGCCGACCGCTTGGTGGAGAAAGTATATCAGAGCTAGTAGCAGGAAGAGGGAGCCATAGCTGAGCTCAAACGCTCTACCCACGCAGATATTCTTCGCAGGCGCAGTATAAAAAGCTCGCGCGCATCAACGAAGGTTTTAAGGTTTAAGGTTGTTAAACTTAGTTGTGACGTTTAAGCGCGTAATAAGGATTAGCGGGGGCTACTACGTCGCGTTACCCAAGGGCTGGGTGGAGCAGCTGGGGCTCGCGGGGTCCTACGTGAAGATAGAGTACTTGCCGGACGGGTCCCTGCTGGTACGCCCGGCGGAGAGGGGGCGGGAGGAGCAGCTAAGCGTAAAGGTTCTCTGCGACGAGCACGTGTTTAGGCGTATACTCTCGGCGTACCTGAAGGGCTACGAGGTCATAGAGGTAGAGCTTTCCCCGGGGTGTCTCGACAAGGCGCGTGCAGGCGTTGAGAGCGCCCAGAGGTTGCTTCCAGGGTTGGAGCTCGTCGAGGAGGGCTCGGAGAGGCTTGTCCTGCAGTGCTTCATAAAGCCTGACTACAACCTTGACTCGATAATCTACAGGATGGATTCTACGACACGGGAAATGCTCCTAAAGGCTACCGACCTGCTTCTAGGAGGAGGCGACGCCTCCGCGGTATCCGCCCTTGACGACAGGGTTGACAGGCTCTACTTTCTAGCCGTGAGGATAATGCGTAGAAGGATTAGGGACCCGACGCTGTCCCCCGACGAGAGGCTGAGGCTCCTCGACATGAGGCTTACGGCGAAGAACCTGGAGAACCTGGGCGACTCCTACGAGAGCCTAGCCAGGCTCGACGCGCGGCTACCGGAGGAAGGCTTGGCGGAAGCTTCCCGGGCGCTGGCCGACCTCCAGAGGAGGTCTGTGAAGCTTTTCCTGGAGGGTAGCGAGAGTAGGGACGAGCTGTTGCTCGACTACCGAAGGCTGGAGGAGTACCTGAAGTCGAGGGAGGGTGTATGGCCTAGGGCCGTAGTCGAAAAGCTGGCGTTCGCCTTAGTCCTGGTGAAGGACATAATAGACCTAGCTTAGCGCGCCGCGCTTGAGCGACCGGGAGAGAATAAAAGATGTTTAGAACCCTTTCCTGGCTTCCCCGCGCTTAACGAACTGTAGTGTTACCGCGGACGCTAGGAGGAAGACTATCGAGTAGGGGAATAGCGCCTGGTAGCCGAGCACGTCTATGAAGAGGCCTGCCAGCGGCGGGGCGGTTATAGCGGCGCTCTGGGACGCGAAGTAGTAGAGCCCCGTGTATGCTCCGAGCCTCTCCCTACTGGTCATGTCCACCACGGTTGGAAGGGAGTTGACGTTGACGAGGGCCCAAGCGAATCCTCCGAAGAAGAATATGGCGCCTAGAACGTAGATCACCGCCCCTGTCTTCACGGCTGTCGAGGCGTAGAACGCTAAGCCGAGCAGGACTACCAGCAGGGCGAGCCCGAGCGTCATGGTCTTCCTCCTGCCGAGCCTCGCCCCGATAAAGCCCGCGGGTAGGGAGAACACGAGGAACCCGAGCGCCACGAAGCCCAGGATCAGGGAGCCCGCCGCCTCCCCGATCCCCAGGTACCACTTCGCGTAGCTGGTGAAGAAAGTCTCTATCGCGTTGTAGCCTATGAACCACAGGAAGATCGAGGCTAGCATGAAGAGGAGGCTTTTATCCTCGCCCAGGAACGCCTCCCTGAGGTTCGCCGAGAGCTCTGAGAAGCTCTTCCTAAACGACTCCCGCAGGAGCTCGCCCAGCCTGACGGACCCTCCCCTCGCCTTGAACTCCTCGGGCTCGTCTACGAGTAGGACAACGAGTAGCGATGCCAGGAGCATCGTGACTGCCGCGGCTACGAAGGGGTAGGAGGGGTTCATTTCGTAGAGCTTTGCGCCCACGAAGAACGCTAGGAGGGATCCAACGCCGCCCATGAAGTTTATTATGCCGTTCGCCTGGCTTCTCTTCTCCGAGGGGGTTATGTCGGGCATGAACGCTATTACAGGCGACCTGAACAACGCCATCGAAAAGTTCATCACGACTATAACGGCTAGCATCGCGTAGAAGTCTCCTCTGAGTAGCGGTATCAGCGCGAATGTCAGCGCGGCTGGAGGGGCCCCGAGGATTATGTAGGGCTTCCTTCTGCCTATCCTCGTCCTAGTTACGTCGCTCAGCACGCCTATGTAGGGGAGAAGCACGACCGCGAATATGTTGTCGATAGTCATTATGAACCCTACGAGCCACGATGCGAGCCCGAACTCTTTCAGGAATATCGGGACGTAGGAGTTGTAGATAGACCACAGGATGCTTATCCCGAAGAACCCGAACCCCAGGAGGAATATCTTCCCGTAGCTGAACCTCTCCATTCAGGGGCACCTCTTTGGGTGCTGATACCTCTCTTTGGGTTATTTAAGCTTTTCGCAAAATACTATATAAGATGGGCTATCGTTGAATTAACCGTGATCGAAGGGTTCAAGCCCGAATGCTTGGCCATCCTCGAAGAAGCCGCTTGCAAGTTCTACACAGCGTTAGCGCGGAAGGTGAAGGACCCCAGGTTGTCTAAAGCCCTCGAGGTTGTGGGCTTAGAAAGCAAAAACCACTACGAGATTATCGTAGCTTTCTTCGGGAAGCCCGCGGGCGCGGAAGATTGCAGGCGCTTCTTTGGAGAGGAAGGCTTCAGGATGGTAGAGGAAATGCTCCAGGTAGCTGAGAGGCTTTCATCCGGGGTGGAAGTCTCTCTCGAGGAGGTCGCGTCGCTACTGGAAAGGTTCAACTCCGTGGAGAAGGTGGCGGGGGAGGAGATCTACAGCAAGCTGTACTCAGTGCTCATAGCTGAGGAGTGCAAGGGTCTAGCATCGTTACTTATGAGGAGCATAGCATCTCAAGAAGACTTTCACTACAAGGTCGTGGAGGAGGTAGCGAGAACCCTGAGAAGAGAGGCGCAGGCAAACCGGGAGCGTTGCCCAGAGTAGGTTTTCCCGTCAACGCTTAGCTCTTAAGCCGAACACTAGTCATTGATAGTGTCTAGGGTATGCGACTGGCTCCGTCAGGCGGCTCACGACCTCAAGCTGGCTAGGAGGTCCATGGATTCCGGGTGCTACGAGTGGGCGTGTTTCGCGGTGCTGAGAAGGTTGTCAAAGCGCTCTACCAGTGCCTCGGCATCGAGATTTGGGGCTACTCGGTCTCTAAGATGCTCGAGCACTTGCCGAGCGAGCTTAAGCCTAGCCAGGAGATTATCGATGCGTCTAAGGAGCTTGACAGGCACTACATACCCACTAGGTATCCGAATGCGCACGTCGAGGGTGCACCGATGGATTACTACACGAGGGGGTGACGCGGAGAGGGCTGTTGATAACGCGAGTAGGGTGATCGAGTACGTCAGAGGTAAGATTCTTCAAGCTGGATGCGGAGAGAGTCGCGAAGGAGTTGAGTGAGTACGCTAAGCGCGCCGTCGAGCGCGGCGCCTTGGCCGTTATCCTAATCGGCTCGCTGGCTAGGAGCGACTACACGGCGTTCTCTGACGCTGATGTAGTCGTCGTGGTTGAGAGAGATTGTAGGAGGCCCATGGATAGGGCTTTAGACTTTCTCGACCCGACGCTGTCCACAGATTTAGAGCCCAGTCTACACAATAGATGAGTTGAAGAGGATGGCCTCGGCTGGGAGTAGGCTCGTTTGTGAAATCCTCAGCTACGGTAGGCTACTAGCCGGTAATCCCTCGGTGATCGAAGAGCTAAAAAGAGCCTACGGTCGCTCTAGCCCTGCTAGCAGACAACTCTAGTCACGCGTTGAACGCTTCTCGAGGCTATTCTCCTGCAATATCTCCGCGTGGTAGAGTAGAGCTTTTCTACTTGGGCTCGGCTCTTTTACGTGGGGGATGAGGAGAGGTTTGGAGCACTGAGGCGTGAAGAGTGGGCTGAGCACGGACCCCGGTGTCTATTCTGCAGAAAACTTATATACAAGATAGCTCTATAGAGCGGAGAGACTATGCTGCATAAGAAGTTGAAGCTTAAAGGTTACCTCAAGCTCTTGGTGCTTGCCGCGCTGGAGAAGGGTCCGCTTCACGCCTACGGGTTGATGAAGGAGCTCGAGAAGAGCCTGGGCTTTAGGCCTAGCCCGGGAGCTTTGTACCCGATACTCAGGAAGCTTATACGCGAAGACCTCGTCGTAGCGGAGCTGAGGGGCTCGGGGGACGTGAAGACCCGGGTCTACAACATCACGGAGAAAGGTAGGAGCTTCCTGGAGCACCACAGGGGCGAGCTCGAAGAGGCTTTGAGCCTGGCGAGGGCGTGGAAGAGGTTCGAGGAGGTGAAGGGTTACAGACTTTTCCACGCTATAGACGAGATCCTGGACTCTATTAACTCGCTGGACGACCAGAGGCTCGCGGAGCTGAGGAGACTTATCGCGGAGTTCGAGCTGAACGTTATCAGGGTTTTAGAGGGTGTGAAGAGTGGTGAGTGAGGCGATTAGAGTCGAGAACCTCGTTAAGAGGTTCAAGGATGTCACCGCGGTCGACGGTGTGAGCTTCACCGTCAGGGAGGGCGAGATCTACGGGTTGCTCGGACCGAACGGCGCCGGGAAGACTACTACGATCCACATTCTGACCACTCTTCTCAGGCCTACGTCCGGGAGGGCCCTGGTAGCCGGGTACGACGTCGTGAAGCAACCTTCAGAGGTCAGGAAGCGTATAGGCATAGTGTTCCAGGATCCGAGCCTCGACAACCAGCTCACGGCCTGGGACAACATGTACATCCACGGCATGCTCTACGGGCTGGGCGGGCAGGAGCTTAAAAGGAAGATAAATGAGCTCCTCGACTTCGTAGAGCTGAAGAATTTCGCGAACAAGCAGGTGAAGTACTTCTCGGGGGGCATGAGGAGGAGGCTGGAGATAGCTAGGGCCCTGCTCCACGAGCCGGAGATACTGTTCCTGGATGAGCCAACCATAGGCTTGGATCCCCAGACGAGGGTTAAGATATGGGACTACATAATGGCGATAAAGAAGGAGAAAGGCATGACTATTGTTCTAACGACCCACTACATGGACGAGGCGGAGCAGCTCTGCGACAGGATAGCGATAATGGATAGGGGGAAGATAATAGCCGAGGGGACGTCGGATGAGCTGAAAGCCCTCGTGGGCAACGAGGTTATCTACTTGAAGCTCGACGGCTCGGCGCCGGCGTGCCTGGAGGCGGACTTCATAAGCAGTTGCAGGATTGTCTCGGGCGGCTTGGTCGAGCTCTCCGTGAAGAACGCTTCTCAAGCGATGCCCAGGGTCTTCGAGCTCGCGGAAGAGAAGGGGCTGAAGATAGTCGAGGTGACTTACAGGCGGCCCACGCTGAACGAAGTGTTCATACACTTGACTGGGCGCGAGCTTAGAGACTCCTTGGAGGAGTCCCCTAGACCGCCGCATAGGAGGTGGTAGGCTATGAGGGGTCTAGCGACGATGGTGTATAGGCAGGTAAAGCGCTTCGTAAACGCGCGTTCGAGGCTCGTCATGTCCGTAGTCCAGCCGGTTACCTGGCTCGTCTTCTTCGGGATGGGCTGGAGCAGGGCTTTCAGCTTCCCGGGGGCGAGGGCGATGTTCGGCGGCCTGGACTACTTGTCCTACCTGGCTTCGGGCATGGTCGCGATGACTATAATCATGGGGTCGTTTATGAGCGGGATCTCCGTTATATGGGACAAGCAGTTCGGCTTCCTGAAGGAGACCTTGGTGGCGCCGGCTTCGAGGGCTGAGATCATAATAGGCAGAGCCCTCGGGGACTCCTTGGTCGTAGTGTTCCAAAGCCTGATAATCATGGCGCTAATGTTCCTGGTGGCGCCCGGGCTTAACCCATACGGGGTTCTGCCGGCGGTGGGCTACGGGCTTCTCTTGTCGCTGGGGTTCGCATCTATAGGGATAGCTTTATCCACGAAGATTACGAGCATGGAGGGCTTCCAGATGATAGTCAACCTGGTAACGATGCCCCTCCTCTTCCTCAGCGGCATCTTTTACCCCATAAACACGATGCCGGACTGGATGAAGGTACTAGCATACCTCGACCCGGCTACGTACGCGGTGGACGGCATGAGGTACTGCCTGACCGGCGTCTCGAGCATCGACCCCCGGGTCGACGTAGGGCTACTCGTAGCGCTCACCTCGGTGTTCCTCGTAGTCGCCGCGAAATCCTTCGAAAAAACGACCATCGAGGACTGAGGTGCCCTGCGGCGCCGCGCGCGAGGAAAAAGGTTTTTTGTAGGCGTGAAGCAACTATTCGCCGCTATTTTCCCAGTAGCTCGCCGAAGAAGGATAGATACCTCTTCACGTGTTGCGTAATGACGAAGTTCCTCCTCACGTGCTCGCGCCCCGCCTCGCCCAACCTCCCTCTAAGCTGGTTGTCCGCCAGCAAGGCCTTAACTCTCTCTGCCAGCTCCTGGACGCTCCAAGCCGTGAATCCCGTCACCCCGTCTACCACTTGTTTCTTGACGCCTCCAACAGGCCTCGCCACCACGGGTACTTTTTTCCATAGCATCTCGGTGACCGCAAGACCGAAGCCCTCGCGGATAGCGGTGTGAAGTCCCACGGTGGTTCCCCTCTGGAAGGCGTTCACCTCCAAGTCCCTGACACCGATAGCGTCTGTCAGTATGTGTACACCCTCTTCGCCCTTAACGTAGCCGAGTACCTTCTCGTAGAAAACCGCGCCCTCTGGGTCGTCCCTCGCCATGGAGGACACGAGGAGTAGCTGGGCGCCGGGGACCTCCTTCTTCACTTCTCTAAAGACGTCGACCGCGCTGAAGACGTCCTTCCAAGGGTCGAAGCGGGCAACCTTGGTGATAACGGGTCTTTCGGGGTCTACTCCGAAGCGTTTAAACACGCTCTCCACCTCTTTTTCGCCGAGCTCCCTGTTCTTGTCGCTGAGAGGATCTATGCTAGGCGGGGATACCAGGACTCTGTCCTCGAACTCCTTTTTAACGTACTCCTCGCTGTGTACTATCACCCCCCTGTAGTACCCGAGGAAGGGGGAGAGCTTTTCCCAGAAGGATGCATTCGGGGAAGAGATGTCTATGTGGCACCTCCAGACCCAGACACCCCTGGCACCGCGCTTGAACATAGGTAGCGCCATGGGCTGGGGGTCGTGCACGAGTACCACGTCAGCGTCGAGGTCGAGGATCTCCGCGTTATACTGGTTCCACTTCAGGTAGGTTCTCCAGTCCTCGTCCGTGAGTACGAGCGAAGGGTTACCCTGAAGCCCGTTGTGAATCTTCTTCGTGACCTGGAAGAACTCGTCCTCGGCTTCCAGAACCTCCCACCTGGCGTCGATCCCGAGAGAACTCATCACCGGGACCATGCTGTGAAGAATCTCGGCGACTCCTCCGCCGTAAGCCGTCGAGTTCACGTGTACTACGCTTACCCCCTTTAACCTCTTGGCGACCCTTACGAGCTCCTCGATATCCTCCCTACCCACGGCGGGCACGTAGTCCTCGATTCTCCTGGAGTACCTCGGGGTGGCTTTGATAGTTACCACCGAAAAGTAGTAGTTGCGTTCAGAAATATTTTTTTCTATCCGGTTATTAGCGTCGTGATGGAGCCGGAGTTCGAGGACGCCTACAATGCCCTAGTCGAGCTGGGGCTAAAGCCGTACGAGGCGAGGGTATACCTCGCCATCGCCGACGGGAGGGAGAGGACTGCGAACGAGATCGTAGCGTTAACCGGCGTCCCCCAGCCCAGGGTCTACGAGACTCTCGAATCGCTGGCGAGCAAGGGGCTCGTGGAAGTCGCCCTTTCGAAGCCGAAGCGGTATAGAGCCATAGAGCCTTCCCGAGCCATAGAGATCTTGGCGGGACTAGCGAGCCGGAGGATCGAGAGCAACAAGGAGAGAGCTTTGAAGGCGCTTAGCCGCGTCTACCTGCAGGCGGAGGACGTGCAGGCGCCCAGGGTGAGGGTCATTAAGAACAAGTCCGAGGCGATTCTCAGGGCGAGGAAGATGCTGGAAAACGCTTCCTACGATGCCCTGGTAGCAGGCCCCC
This sequence comes from Thermofilum pendens Hrk 5, assembly GCF_000015225.1. Lineage (NCBI taxonomy): Archaea > Thermoproteati > Thermoproteota > Thermoprotei > Thermofilales > Thermofilaceae > Thermofilum > Thermofilum pendens. The sequence continues at coordinate 1,542,632 of NC_008698.1, read as the reverse complement.
CGCGCCTGGTGGGAGAGATCCTTCCGCACAGTGTTGGGGGCGGCGCGGCTAGAAGGCTCGTAGCGGTTGTCTACTACGAGGGCGTGGAGGAGCCTCTCCCCGCGGAGCCGTGGCTCGGCCTGAGGTTGAGGAGCGTGGGTGTAATCCCTCTCGTCATAGCCGACTCCGCCAGGGCGGTGATCCTCAGGGAGTCCTACGCGCTTGAAATCGCGGAGGAGGATCTCATCAGGACCTTCCTGGACTTCTACTACCACGCGCTGTGGAGGGTGAGTAGCGTGGTGAAACCCTTCGAGCCCGTGGAGGGCTTCGAGTACACGGCTACGTCTATCTGGTTGCTTAACGAGGTTTTAAAGGAGTGCCTCGGCAGGGGGCTAGGCGCGGAGGTTACAGTCGCGGGCGTGGAGAGGAGGACGGGGAGAAGCGTGACGCTTACCGGTAGACCCGCGGAGATATCCGAGAACGGTCAGGGGGTACGCGTCTCCCTCGTGCTCGAGGTGGGCCAGAGAAAAATCACCGTCGGCGGGCTGGGGGCTAGGCTGGAGGACGTCGAGGGCAGGGTTTTCAGGCTGAAGGTACTGCCCCGGGCTCCTTAGGCCGTAATGCTAGCCTTTAACGCCCCACCCGGCGAAGCCCCTCACGTAGTACTTCTTGAACGCGACGTAGACCAGTAGAGGGGGTAGCATCGCCAGTATAGCGCCGGCACTCAGCAAGCCCCAGTCTATGTGGAACTCGCCTTTTAGCAACGCTAGGCGTTGTGTGACAACGTAGTTTGATGGCGACGGGAGGAACACCATCGCGTAGAAGAAGTCTCCCCAGACCCACGTGAACTGTATCGCGGAGGCCGCGACGACTGCGGGCAGGCTTAGCGGCAGGAGGATTTTCCAGAAGATCGTGAACTCCGATGCCCCGTCTATCCTGGCTGCCTCGACGAAGCTTTGCGGTAGCATTCTGAAGTAATTCCTCATGAAGAACGCTATCCACGGAGTTCCCCACGCGCTGTGGAGGAGTATTATGCCTGCAAGCTTGTCGTGTAGCCCTGTCTTCACGTAGAGCGAGAACAGCGGTATGACCACCATTTGCTGGGGCACGGACATGAAGACCAGTATCGAGACGAAGAGCAGAGTTCTGTACCTAAACGAGAGGTACGTGAGGGAGTATGCCATCATCGCCGCGAAGACCACGGGTATCACTGTGCTCAGAGAGGCCACTACGAACGAGTTCTCAAGGCCCTTGACGAAGTTGAAGGATGGGTTAAGGAGTACCTCGACGTAGTTTTCGAGGGAGTAGTTTCCCTGTAGCGTCCACCAGCCGTTGAGGACGACCTCCTTGTACGGCTTCACGGACATAACCACTAGGGCTACGAAGGGCAGGAGCCATAGCGCGGTGAAGACCCAGAGGGCCGCCGCTACGGCTACCCTTGAGGGTGCAAGCCTGCGCCTCATCTCTTCTCACCGCTTAGAATCATCCTTATGTACCAGTACGCGGGCACCAGCGTGAGGAGCGCCAGGATCACGGCAACAGCGGCGGCCTTGCCGTACTCGAGGGAGCTCGCGAAGTACGTGTACATTATCAGGGCTAACACTGTGGAGGAGCCTCCGGGCCCCCCGCCGGTGACCACGTACACTATGTCGAATATCTTGAGGATCCACATCACGGTCATCAGCGTTACCACCACGGTTATCGGCTTTAGTTGCGGTACGATTATTCTCGTGAATATCTCCCACTGGGACGCCCCGTCGACGAGCGCTGCCTCGACCATGCTCGAGGGTATTGAGTCGAGGCCTGCCAGGTAAAGCGTAACGCTGAAGCCCAGCCATAGCCACACCGAGCCGAGTATAAGCGCCAGCAGAGCCGTCTGGGGGTATATGGTCCACGTCTTTGAGAGTAGCGGTACGCCTAGCGCGCCGAAAATCCTGGGGAAAATCCCCAGGCTATCGTCGAACATAAACCTGATTATCAGCCCGCTCACAACGCCCGGTAGAACCATCCCCAGGAAGATCGCGCCGGCGATAAAGCTGGAGCCCGGGACACCCCTGAGGGTGTAGGCGAGGAGCATCCCTAGGAATACAACCGCAGGAACCGCTATCACGATCCAGAGAGCGTTGTGCACAAGGGCGCCCCAAGGCGGGTACGGCCCCGGGTTAGCTACGAGTAGCGCTTTTAGCGGGATGCTCTCGGTCAGTACTTCGACGTAGTTCTTTGCGGAAAGCGCGCCGTCAGCGGTGAAGCTGAGAACAACGGTCGCCACTATCGGGTACACCACGAACACCAGGATTACCGAGAGGGGAATCCCCAGGAAGACCAAGAGGTCTTTCGTAGAAGCATTCTTCATGCAGGTCTCCCCACGAAAGAAAAAGAAAATGGACCTTTTTAGCTTAACCCGACGGCTTCGGCTGACTGCTCTCCAGCGTCTTCAGGACGGAGTCTAGGGCTCCTGGGTTGACCCACAACAGCTTCAGCTGATCCCAGAAGAGCTTCTGCCAGTCTCCCCCGATAGAGTCGTCGAGGTCAGGCAGTATGGCTAGCCCCTTGCCGGTGATCTTGGTGTATACACTCTGCATGGGCTTCCATAGCTTCTCGACGGGTGCCTTCGTCCACGTCGGGATCTTACCGGAAGGTACGCTCGCGTGTACGACCTGCCCCTCCGTGGCGAGGTACTTGATGAAGTCGAGCGCGGCGTCAACGTTCCTCGAGTACTTCGGCACGAAGGCGTAGTCCGCGCCTCCAACGACGCCCTTACTCTCGGGTAAGGGGAAGAAGTCTAGGTCGTTCGGGTCTTCGACCATCCCCGTGATCCAGGTCCCCATGAAGTAGAGCCCGTACTCGCCTGCCCACCACTTGGGTATGACAGTGGTCCACTCTATCGGCTCGCTGAAGTAGCCTTTCTGGAGTAGCGGTATGAGGTAGTCGGAGAACACCTTCCTCACGCTGGGATCCGTGAACCTAGTCTTCCCGGATATGAGGTTTAGTTGCATCTGTGGACCGCCGTACGCGATTATGAAGTGTTCGACAATGTCGCTTATCGGCCACCCGACCCCGTCTCCCGTGGCTATGGGGTTCTTCACGCCGGGTATCCCCTTGATCTTCTCCAGTAGTTGCACGAACTCGGCGTAGGACTTCGGCTCTGTTAGCCCGTACTTCTGGAAGAAGGACTTCCTGTACCAGAAGCCAGGCTTTAGCCACATCGTGAACGGTGCACCCCAGATCTTGCCGTCGGCTTTCACGGCGTCGACGATTCCCGGTACGTACTCGTTTTCCTTGATTATGCCTGTGAGGTCTACTAGATGCCCCTCCTTGCCCATCTTGGCGATGAACCACGCCCACCCGAAGATTACGTCTCCAGGAGCTACGCCGGCGGCGAACTGTATGGGCATTGTCGCCGCTACGTCCTCGGCGCGCATAGTCCTGTACTCAATCTCGACGTTGGGGTGCGTCTTTACGTAGGCGTCGATCACGGCCTGGAAGTACTTCGCCTCGTCACCCGCCCACGGGCCGATCACCACCAGCTTTACTTTCTGTACGGGGGGTGTAGTGGGCGCGGGTTGCTGGGATATCTTCCCGACTTGTTGCTGGAGGCTCGAAACCGTGCCCTGGAGGTTGCTTATCGAGGCTTTGAGATCGCTAATCGCGGATGCCAGCGACTGAACGGTTACAACGGCGTAGAGGCTCACTAGGAGAGCTATTATCCCTACGGCGATAGAGGCTAAAACCAACCTGTTTTGTTGCTGGCTCATCGCTAAATAAGCCAAGATGCAAAGATTTAAGTTTTTCGTCGCTACTACTTAAAGGTGGTAGTTGATCTTTCCCTCGGCAACCGCCGCAAAACCGTCGCGGGGTAAGAGTTAACCTTTAAACCAGCCTTACCGGCTTGTGAATCGTGGAGCCGCTACTGGTTATCACTTCGCCGAAGGACGAGTCGATACTCCTAGAGGCTCTCTTCGAGGCCTTAGGGGTTAAATACACGCTCGCCGAAGAAGGCGACTACGTGACGTTCTACCTGGCGGGCGAGAACGTCGAGACCCTGGCGTACAAGATCGCCGATAAGACCTCGCTGGAGATAGGCGGGGATCTGCTACGCATAATGAGGATAGGCGCTGGGAGCGCCATCGCTAAGTACGGGAAGGTGTTCTACGCCGTCATGAGGAGCGAGGAGGAGGCGGAGAAGGTGGCGTCACTCCTGAAGAGCGCTACCGGCGCGAAGGTTACGCGGAGGGGCCGCAGAGTGTACGGCGGCGGGGAGGCGCTGGAGTGGATGCTCGAAGTCACCCTGAACTACCGCTTCGTGAGGAGGGGCGTCGAGAAGGAGGTTCTCGCCCTAGCCAGGAAGACGCTGGAGCCAGGTAGGAGGAGGGTCCGGGTGGCCCGCAGGCTTATGCTCAGGCTGTACAAGGAGTTCGCGATAAGGGTCGAGGGCGACTACATAGAGGTTCCGGAGGGGAGGATAGCCAGCTACATACTGTCCGGGATGGCCACGGACTGGGAGAACCTCGAGCCCGTATTCCTGGAGCACCTCGGGATCAAGCACGTGGAGACAGCGAAGCTAAGGCTCGGGCACAAAACCGCGCCTGTAGACATATACGTGGTCGGCGAGTACAGGGAGGTCGGCGTCGCCCGGCGGGTAAGCCTCGAAGATCTACGCGACTTCCTCGACGAGGAGCTAGTGGAAATGATCGGCGTGGGGAAGAAGGGGAAGCTCTACATCCCGGACGTCGTTCTCGACGCTCTCCTCGAGGCCGGCGTGCTCGAAAGGTCCCTGAGGCCCCTCGAGTAGCGCGATACGCATTAGTAGGGGCTGGCGGCGGGGAGTACCTGTATGAGGATCCTCTTAACGGGCTTCGGGCCGTTCGGAGAGGAGGACGTCAACCCATCGTCGACTGTGGCTATCGAAGCCTCCAGGAGGTTGCGGGAGGCGGGGTACGAGGCTAAGGCGCTCGAGCTACCGGTATCCTACAGGAGGGCGGGGCAGATGATCGAGAACGCGGTAGCCGAGTATAAGCCGTGGCTGGCTATAGCGCTGGGGCTCTACGGCGGCGTTACGCACGTGAGAGTCGAGAGAGTCGCGCTGAACATCATGGACTTCTCTACTAGCGACGTCGACGGCGCCCAGCCGGTAGACGAGCCCGTAGACCCCGAGGGGCCGCCGGCCTACTTCTCCAGTATACCGACGAGGCGTGTAGTCGAGCGGCTACGCGCCGAGGGGATCCCCGCGGCCCTCTCGTACTCGGCTGGCACGTACCTCTGCAACTACGTGATGTACAAGTTGCTGAGACTGTCCGACGTGAGGGGGGCGCCGGTTCGCGCGGGCTTCATACACCTGCCGTACACGCCGGAGCTGGCGTCGAGGAAGAAGGGCCTCCCACCCAGCCTCCCGCTCGAGCTACAGGTAAAGGCCGTGCTAATCGCGGTCGAAGAGTCTCTCAAGAATGCGGGAAAACACTAAAACCCCGGTCTTCTCTACAAGCGTGTGGCGTCGCGCTCCGCGAAGCCCCTGATCAGGTGGCTGACTGCGGGAGACCTCCCCGCCGCCATGGAGGTGCTAGAAGAGGCGTTCGAGGGGGCCGAGAGGTACTGGAGCACGAGGCTCCTAGGGTACCTCGAGACGCTCGTCGCCGAGATAGACGGGAGGGTGGTGGGAGTCGCGGAGATATACGAAACCGAGGCTAGAGGCTACGGCAGGCTGGGCGTCGTGTCCTACCTAGCGGTGAAGAGGGAGTTCAGGCGGATGGGGGTTGGGAGAAGCCTCGTCGAGGCGGCAGAGAAGATCTTCAGGGAGAGGGGTTGCGCCTACGTGGCGGCGAGCACCAGGAAGTCGAACAAAGCCTCCCAGGCCCTCTTCCGGAAGCTAGGCTACGAGCTCTACGAGAGGGGTAGCAGGGTCTTCGAGGACCTGGAGGGACCTCTCTACGCCTACAGGGACGACGTGGTTATGCTCAAAAAACTCTCCGTGTAGTCCTCCGGAGAAGTACGCTCTGCCTCTAAAGCGTAGTCGTGCAAAACTGTCATGTGAACGACAGGCTTATTACTTCCGGTGCGGAAGTTACTTCCGGTGCGGAAGCCATGCTATTCGACCCTAGGCCGAAAGAGAGGAAGGAGGATCTTTACGACTTTGAAAGGGAGCTGGGAGAACTTGAGAAGTTCGTCGGGGAGCCTCTGGTCGTGGTTTCGGGGCTGAGGAGGACTGGGAAGACCTCGCTCATCCTAACGGCTCTCAACGAGCTGGGAGAGGTGTACGTGTACGTCGACCTGAGGGAGGGGGCTTCGTCCGCCGCCGGGATCTACAAACTTTTGTCGAGGAGCTTCGGCGAGACCTACCGGAGGCTGGGGGGAGGGGTAGGGGAGCTTTTCCGAAGGGTTTTGTCGAGAGTTAGGGGTGTAAGCTTCATGGGGCTCGAGGTCTCCCTGGACTGGTCTCCAAGGGGGAGGCCCTTGCTGAGCGAGCTCTTCGACGCGCTGGACGAGCTCGGGGAGAGGCTCGGGAGGAAGGTCGTGGTCGTGCTAGACGAGTTTCAGAGGGCTAGGACGGGCTTCGGGCTCGCGTTGCAAAACGCTGTGGCCCACTCCTACGACTTCAACAGGAATGTTTCCTTCGTGCTGTCAGGCTCTGAGATGGGCGTGCTCTACGGGGTTCTCGGCAACCCCGAGGGGCCTCTCTACGGGAGGGCTTACGTGGAGGTTAGGACGAGGAAGCTCTCGGCGGAGGAGTCGCTGGACTTTCTCAGGAGGGGCTTCGAGGAGGCAGGCCTCGAGGTTGAGGGGAGGGAGCTGGAGAGAGCTGTGAACGAGCTGGACGGCATAATAGGGTGGCTTACGTACTACGGCTACCTGAGGCTACGCGGGAAAGGCTCCCTCGAGGAGATAGTTAGCGAGGCCACAGCCCTCGCTAGGAGGGAGCTCGAAGAATTCCTCTCCACGCGTATGAGCAGGAGGTACAGGCTGGTGATGAGGTTGCTCGCGAGAGGCGTGAAGGAATGGAGCGAGCTGAAGAGAGAGCTGGAGAGGGCCGAGGGTAGAGAGGTCAGCGACAGGGCGCTATACGAGGTTCTCCAGCACCTGAAGAAGCACTCCTTGATAGACGAGAACAACGAGTATACGGACCCGGTGAACAGGCGAGCCGCGCTGGAGCTATAGCTTGGTCTACGCTTGCTGTGAGGAAGCGTTTTAGAGTTGCTACGTGCGTATCATGGTGGATGTCAGCGTTGAAAATTCCTGCGAGAGGGCTCGACCTAGGTTTAACCCCCTACCCCTCATTCACTCTCTCGCTGTTCGAGGAGGTAGACGGCCGGTACGTCAAGCTGGCAGGACGCTCGGCTGGGTGCTGGATAGCGCAGAGGGGCGACACGGTGGTTTCAACTTGTCCCAGGGGGGAAGTTGAGGAGTACTCTGGCCTCTGGTTCCTCGAAGTCAAGGAGTCTTGCAGAGTGTGCGATAGGCTCTACTGGTTGCTGGAAGCGCTCGAGGAGGCGTACCCGGGCCTCGGCCTCTCGGTCGATACCTACGACCCTCTACACATCTTCACCGCAGTCTTCCTCTCGCAGTCCACGAGCTACCACGTAAACGTGCTTTCCTGGGCTAGGCGCCTCTGGAGGATGAGCGGAGACCCCCTCGAAGCGGCCGAGCTCGCGCCGGGGATCGGGGGGAGCTACCAGCTCAGGAGGCTCCCCCAAGCCGTCAGGTGCGTAGCAGGGGGCTGGCCACGCGACAGCGCGGAGCTGAGGCTCTTCCTGCTCAGGTGCCGCTTCGTGGGTCCGAAGACCGCTGACGCGACCTTGCTGTTCGCGAGGGCGGACACCGCCTCGGCGCCGGTCGACAGGCACTTTGCCGCCATGAACCGGAGGCTTGGTCTCTTCGAGGGGGTGCGTCTGCCGGAGGCGAGGCTGTGCAGGAGGTACAGGTGCGGGGACTGCCCGGCGCGCGGAGATTGCTTGAGGTGGCTAGCCGCCGAGTGCTTCGGGAGGCTGGCGGGCTGGGTGCAGACAGCGCTCTACGTGCACGACAGGAAGTACTGCTCTAGGGGTGGTTGCGGCGAGTGCCCCTTGAGGCGCGAGTGCCGCGGGGTGGGCGGAGTTGAGCGGTGAGCGCGGCTACGACCCCATCCTCCTCGCGGAGGCCGTGCGGAGGATGGTTGCGCGGGGCTCCGAGAGGAGGTACTACAGGTTCAGGGGCGGGAGGTGGTACGGTGGCATAGCCACGGCGGACTGCGTGGGTTGCAACCTGCGTTGCGTCTTCTGCTGGGGGTGGAGGGTCAGGGATAGGCCGAGCGGTGCCGGGCGTTTCTACTCTCCCGAGGAGGTCTACGAGCGGCTAGCCTCCATAGCCGGTAGGAGGGGGTACAGGCTCGTCAGGATCTCCGGGAACGAGCCCACGATAGCGTGGGATCACTTGCTGAGAGTCATAGAGCTGTTGGAGGCGGACGGGCGATTCCGATTCGTGCTCGAGACCAACGGAATACTGATAGGCGCGGATAAGTCGAAGGCGAGGGACCTCTCGAAGTTCTCCTCCGTGCACGTAAGGGTGTCGCTTAAGGGGGCGAGCGAGGAGGAGTTCCACTTGTTGACGGGGGCGAGGAGGGAGTTCTACAGGCTCCAGCTGGAAGCCCTCAGGAACCTGCTGGACGAAGGAGTCCCCGCGCACCCCGCGGTTATGCTGTCGTTCTCCGAGCCCCGAGCGGTCGACGAGCTCAAAGCCAGGCTTGCCGAGATAGACAGATCGCTCGTCGAGGAGTTCGAGGAGGAGTACGTCTTCCTATACCCCCACGTCGTGGAGCAACTGAGGAGGGCGGGGCTCCAGCCGAGGGTAGCCTTCGAGCCGGACAACATACCGGAGGAGCTCGTATAGGCATAAATACCGGGGCCTAGCGCATGGATACTGTGAGCATTGGGAGGCTCTTCGAAGGCTTCTTCGTCGTGGCCCACAGGGGGGCGAGCGGCTACGAACCGGAGAACACGCTGAGGGCTGTGCGCAGAGCCCTGGAGATGGGCGTGGACGCCGTCGAGGTTGACGTGAGGCTTAGCGCCGACGGTGTTCCCGTAGTCATACACGACGAGACCCTCGAGAGGACTACGAGCGGCAGGGGGAGGGTCAGGGACTACCCGGTAGACGAGCTCCGAATGCTGGACGCCGGTAGCGGCGAGAGAATACCCCTGCTCGCCGAGGTGCTGGACGAGGTGAAGGGAAAGGCCGCCCTCTTCCTGGAGCTGAAGGAGGTCGAGGCGGCGGCCCCATCCCTTTCGCTCGTCGAAGAAAAGGGGATGCTGGGCGACGTCCTCTTCATATCGCTCCAGCCCGAGGCGCTCGCCGAGGTCCGCAGGATGTCTCCCCGGGCGTACCTAGGGCTCATCTACTTCAAGCCCGGCGAGTGGATCCTGGAGGCGAAGAGGCTCGGCTGTAGCTTCGTCCTCCCGCACTACAGGCTAGCCACGGAGAAGGCTGTCTCGTTCGCGCACAGGCTGAAGCTACGGGTGGTAGCCTGGACGGTGGACGACCCGGCGACAGCGGCGGAGCTGAAGAAGAGAGGCGTAGACGGGGTGGCGTCAAACTTCCCGGACAGAATCCTCCCTCTGAGGGGCTAGCGCGCGAACCCAGAAAGAGGCTACTTTCCGAAGAACAGTCTCTCGATGGGTATGGACTTGAACTCGTCCGCCGAGCCTTCCCTGACTATCTTCCCGCCGACTAGCACCGCGGCTCTGTCAGCGATTTCGAGCGCCCTGGCAACGTTCTGCTCGACTAGGAGTATCGCGACCCCCCTCGTCTGCTGTATTTCCTTTATTTTATTCATAAGGGTGGCGCCCGCCTTCGGGGAGAGGCCAGACGTGGGCTCGTCGAGCAGTAGCACGGACGGCCTCGTCATCAATGCTCTCGCAACAGCGAGCATCTGCCTCTCGCCGCCGCTGAGCGTCTTCGCCTTCTGGTTCCTCCTCCTCTTGATCTCGGGGAAGAGGTCAAGGATATCCTCTATGTCGGAGCGTATCCCGGGGTCCTTGCCCCGAATGAAGGCTCCCACCACGAGGTTTTCCTCCACTGTCAGGTTCGGGAACACGTTGTCCAGCTGTGGGGCGTAGCTCACCCCGAGCTTAACGATCTCCGAGGGCTTCCTGCCATTCAGCTTGACGCCGTTGAAGCTAACCTCCCCTCTGTGGAGCGTAGCTAGCCCGAAGATAGTGTTGAGCATTGTCGTCTTGCCGGCCCCGTTGGGACCCAGCACCGCCGCTATCTCGCCCTTCCCGAGCTCGAAGCTAACGCCGTGCAACACCTCCATCTTCCCGTAGCCCGAGTAGACGTCCACTAGCCTAAGCACTCCCACCACCTATGTACGCCTCCACCACCTTGGGGTTCGAGGTAACCTCCTCCGGTTTACCCTCCGCTAGTAGCTGCCCGTTGTGGAGCACGTAGACGTAGTCCACGTACTGCATGAGTATCTCGATCCTGTGCTCGACTATGAGGAACGTGTAGCCCTCCGACCTCAGCTCCCGTACGAGCCTGAAGAGCTCGTGCGCCGCCCCCGCCTCCACGCCAGCCGCGGGCTCGTCGAGCAGGAACAGCTTCGCCGGCGTCATTAGCCCCCTGATAGTCTCGAGTAGCTTTATGTGGGCCCCGCTGAGCTCCGACACCCTCACGTTGGCGTACTCCAGGAGCCCGAACCTCCTGAGCAGCGATACTGCCTTCCTCGCGAGAGCTCTCTCCTCCTCGATCCACGACGACGGCTTCAGCGCTTTGAGGGGGTTTTCTCCTTTCTGGGCGAAGGGTGTTACGAGCAGGTTTTCGAGCACAGTTAGGGACTTGAAGAGCCTCGGTATCTGGAACGTCCTGACTATACCCTTGGCGAAGACCTCGTTGGGGTTGAGGCCGTCTATCCTCTCGCTCCGGTTCCCGTCGTTGAACCAGACCTCCCCCTTGTCCGGCACGTAGAACCCCGTTACCACGTTGAAGAGCGTGGTCTTCCCGCTACCGTTCGGCCCTATGAGCCCCACGATGCCCTGGCTCGGCACGGAGAGGCTGACATCCTGCAACGCAACCACGCCCCCGAACCTCTTCGAGACACCTTTAACCTCCAGTATGTTAGCCACTAGCACCACCCCCGAGCTCCTCCCAAGCCACAGTTTCGACCCTCCCCTCGGGTAGTAGCCCCTGCGGCCTGTAGAGCAGTACGAGGACCATCACGAGCCCCACCGCGAACCCCCTCACGTAGTCGGGAGATATCACCGTGACGCCTAGCTGCGGTGTTACGAAGGAGAGAGCCCTATCGATGAACGTGAATATGGACGCGCCGAGTAGCGCCCCCCTGAGGTTGCCCATACCGCCCAGGATTATCATCGCCCAGACGTTGAACGTAACTGCGGGGACGAACATGTCTGGGTTCACGGAGGTTAGGTAGTAGGCGAGGAGCACGCCGGCAACCCCGCTGAAACCGGAGCCTATGAAGAGGACCGTCGCCTTAAGCTTCGGCACGTGCTTACCCATGCAGAGCGCCGCTACTTCGTCGTCCCTGACTGCCCTCAGAGTCCTGCCGAGGGGCGAGTTCGTCAACCTGTCCATCACGAGGTACGTAGCCGCGAGTACTGCGAGCACGAGTGCTAGGAAGAGCACCTCCCTGAGCCTCGGCTGGGGCACCCAGGAGAACGGCCCGGGTATGGACATGAGCCCCCTGCTACCCCCGACGGGCTCATAGTGCTGGAGGAATATGCGGAAAAGCTCGCCCGTGCTTAGAAGCGTGAAGCCCACGAATGCCGGGCCGACCCTGATGATCGGGTAGCTCAGCAGGTAGCCGATCACGCCTGCAACTAGGAAGGCTGTGGCGAGCGAGAGTGCTAGGAGCCCCAGGTTCAGGGCTGGGTTCTTCCCTGCGAGCTCCCCGAGCAACACTATGCCGCTGACGTCGTAGGGCGGGGTCTTCGACACATCGACCCCGTTCAGCAGTAGGAAGAGGTAAACGGTGAGCGTTGCCCCTACGTACGCGCCGAGCCCGTAGAAGAAGACCTTCCCGAAGTTCGTCACCCCGCTCGTACCCGACTCGAAGTTCAGCGTTAACGCGAGTATAGCGTAGATCCCGAGCAGGGTCAGCCAGCTAATTAGGAACCCCACCACGTCTATCATTCCGCCCTCACCTTTCTAGACCTAAACCTGAACGGTAGCCCGCCCGCGGCGCCTAAAGGCGGGAAGGCTATGAGGATCGTGAGCAGGGTCACGAATGTCAGGAATGGTCTGAAGCTTATAGGCACGCCGAAGTAAGTGTTTAGCGCCGCTATCCCGACGTTCTCGATGAAAGCTATAGCCACGGCGCCGAGTCCAGTCCTGAGCAACGAGACGAGCCCCCCTATGAACGACACAGTGAATACCTGTAGGATCATGGCGTCGGCGGATGTCGGCGTCACGGTCCCCGAGAAGCTCGTCCATATGGCGCCCCCCACGGCCGCGGCGCCCCCCGCGATAAGCCAGGTTAGGTTGACTATAGTGTTCCTCGGGATCCCGGATATCTCGGCGAGCACGGGGTTGTCGGCGACGGCGCGCATCGCCTTTCCTAGGGTGGTCTTTTCGAGGAAAAGGTACAGCGAGGCTACGAGCACTAGCGCGGCGAGCCCTCCGGCTACGAAGGATTGCTGTAGCCTGAGGCCCAGCAACTCTACCTCGGGCACGTCGGCGTATACTATCCTGCCGTAGGATATGAAGTTCTTCAGTGTGTAGTAGTGGGCTATGTCCGCAAGCATGTATAGTGCGTAGTTGTACATTATCCAGAGCCCCATGGACGCTATCATTATCAGGCTCATGGAGGCGCCCCTCTTCTCGAGGGGCCTGAACACCAGGAGGTGGTTTACGAGCGCTATGGACCCGCCCACCGCGAAGGCAGCGAGACACGCGAGGGCTAGGCTCGTGTTGCCGAGGAGGCCGTTCAGGAAGACGGCGGTGTAGATGCCATAGGATATGAAGTTCGCGTGTGCGAAGTTGATCACCTTGGTGTTTCGGTAGCTAAGGGTTAGCGGTATGGAGAACAGGATGTAGAAAAAAGTGTATTGGAAAAAATTTAGTATTGAGTAGGGATACCCGGGTAGCATGCTGTAGTTACACCTTCTTTACGGGTACGGTTTAGCCGTAAACACTATGGAGCCTCTCTCGTATACCCCTACGTCTTTGAAGTCGTAGCCCCCGTCGGTCTTGACTATCGCCCATACTCCGTAGTCCTGGTACGCTTTGTCGCCCGCCTCGTCGAATATTGCCCAGCCGCTCACTCCGTAGTAGTGCTTCGCGACTTCGATCAGCGCGCTCCGTATAGCGTTGCCATCGCTACTACCAGCCCTCAGCATAGCCCAGCCCGCGAGCATAACTGCATCGTAGAGCGTATCGCAGAACACGGAGGCGTCCACCCCGTACTTCTCCTTAAGTCTCTTCTTGAAGTCCTCGTAGAGCGGGTTGCCTATGAAGAGTGGGCGTGTCCCCAGCAACTTCGTCTTAGCGGCGAAAGCCCCGACAGCCGGGGCTTTGAGCTCTGCGGCTCCGTGGGGACCCTCGGAGACGAACCACCTCACGCTGGAGAGGACTGGCGACTCGGCGGCGTGCGACAGTATGTTGCCGCCGTCCGTGTCGAACGATATCAGCACGACGGCGTCTACTTTCTCGGACTGCACCTTACTGGCGAGGCTGGCGACCTCTGCGGCGTAGTCGGAGAGGCCGGTCTGGTAGGGAACGTCAATGGAGCTTCCGCCAAGCTCGGAGAAGTACTTCTTGAAGAAGTCCGCGAACGCGTTACCGTACTCGTCGTTCCTGTGGAACACTATGACCTTCCTGGCGCCCTCCTGATAGGCGAGCGTTGCGAGCACTCTTGCCTGCCCGGCGTCGGACCCGACGGTTCTGAAGATGAAGTCGCCGGGTATTGCGAGCGTGGGAGCAGTGGAGGACGGCGAGATTAAGACTATCTGGTTGCTATCGACGAATCCTTTCACGGCCTTAACCTGCGAGCTTGCGGCGGGTCCTATTATGACCTTTATTCCTTGCTGTGCGAGCGTCTGGACGTTTTGGAGGGCCTTCTCGGGCGTAGTCCCGTCGTCGAGTATCACGGCCTTGAACTCTACGTTAAACCCGTAAGCCTGCGCCTCCTTGTTCAGGTCGTCTATTGCCAGGTAGACCACTTTTTCCCAAATTTTCCCGATGGACGAGAGCTCGCCGGTCAGCGGGAGCGTGAAGCCTATAGTGTAGACTTTCTTGGGAGCCTGTTGCGCCGCGCCGGGGGCCTGCCCCGCCGCTCCTCCGAAGATCGCCGCGCCTATGGCTACTCCGACTATGAGGGCGATTATCGCGACTGCTACGAGCTTTACGTCAAAGGCGAATTTTCCCTTTTGCTGAGATTGCGTTGCACTCATGTCTACCCCCCTCTCTGGGGTTAGTGTGCTGTGAAATTACCCTATATATAAGCGTATCCTGTGCATTGCTGAAAAGCGTACGCAAGCATCCTTCGGACAGCTGGAGCGCCCGCCCGGGCCGCCGCGCTTGTGCGGCATTTTTTACGAAAAACGAATGCCTCCCAGTAATGCGTTTAAATGGTCTGGTGAGGGCTCTAATAAAGCTTTACGGGGAAAAGTTGATTAGTAAGCCTTGGAGGGCTCTAGGAGGTTGAGCGGCTCCTCGCCCCGGACGAACCTCAGGACGTTCTCGCAGGCAAACCTGAGGCAGTTCTCCCTAGCCTTCCTGGTCCAGCCGGCTTTGTGTGGAGTCGCGACGACGTTCGGCAACTTGTGGACGCCGAGGGGGGACGGGTAGTCCTTGTCCGGAGGGTACCTCCACCACACGTCTATCCCCGCGCCGGCGATCCAACCCTCGCTTAAAGCCCTGTAGAGAGCCTCCTCGTCTACCACGGCGCCGCGCCCCACGTTGACGAGGTAGGCGGTCTTCTTCATGGACTTCAGCTCCTTTTCTCCTATCAGGCGGTAAGTCTCCCTGGTTAGGGGCAACGCTAGAACTACGAAGTCAGCTTGGGACAGAGCCTCTGCGAGCCTCTCCACGGGGTATACCTCGTCCGCGAGGGAGTCCTTCTCGGGATTCTTCTTCACGGCGAGCACGCGCATGTTGAAAGCCTTCGCGATCCTGGCCACCTCCCTCCCTATGTTCCCGTATCCCACTATGGTCACCGTGGACCCGTCCAGGTCGGCGAGGAAGTTCTCCTCCGTAAAGCTACGCCACAAGCCACGCTTAACCTCCCCGTCCTGCTCCACGACCCTCTTCGCGAGCGCCAGTATGAGCGCGAAGGCGTGCTCCGCGACGGCCCTCGCGTTACAGCCCTTCGAGGTCGCCACCTTGACTCCTCTCTCGAAGAGGTACTCGAGGTCCAGGTTGTCGGCACCCGCGGCGGGAACCTGGACGAACTTGAGCCTCCCGGCCGCCTGGGCGGCGTCCCGTGGAAGGATGAAGGCTATCGCCACGTCTGCCTCCTCTATGCCTGCGAAGCCCTTCCCGCTCTTGTACACAATGCGGGCCTCGCGTGACAAAGTCTCCTCTACGATCCTCCTCTCCCACTCCTTTAGGTCGAGCGCCACGTAGACCGTGTACACACTTAAAGAAAGCCCCCCGGCTTTATAAGCACGCCGGCTATCCTTCCTCTGCTCCAGGCGTGTATATCCGCGCGGGCTTTCCGTCCTCTATCTCCACCACCGTGGCGCCGGGCGGCTCCTCTATGTCTACGTGCGTTATGAGGAAGACCTGGTCGAAGAACCTCGTGAGCTCCCGTGCAAGTAGCTCCACGATCCTGCCCCTCCTCTCCGCGTCCGAGGAGCCCAGCGGCTCGTCGAGGAAGAGGAACCTGGGGTACGTGCCCTTAGCGCTGGGTAGTAGCGAGAGCGTGAAGGCAATTCTCATCGCCAAGAGGAACTGGTCGTTGGTTCCCCCGCTGTAGATATCCCTCTGCATCCACCTCCCAGCCTCCGCGTCGTACACGGACACGTCATACCTCTCAGGGTCGATCTTCACGGCCTTGTACCTCCCGTTGGTCACGTACGACACGATCCAGTTCATGTTCTGCTCGACGCTGGGGGCGAAGGCGGCGCGCCTCTTCGCGGAGACTTCCCTGAGGAGCTTTACGGCCTCCCTCCTCGCGTTAACCTCTACCTCGAGCTCCCTAACCTCGGACTCCAGCTTCGCCAGCCTATCCCTTACCGCGGGTAGCTCCTCCAGCTTCTTCTCCGCGTCTCTCAGCTCGCCCGTTAGAACCCTCCTCCTCTCCTCGGCTTCGGCCAGCCTCCTGGAAACCTGCTGGTAAAGCCTATCGTAGGTGTTGTACACAACCTCTACGCCCTCGATGTCTCTCTCGTCCACGGGCCACACGAGCCCCTCTATCTCGAACGGCGGCTCCGGGACCACTAGCCTGGATAAAGCGTCCAGTAGCTCCTCCCTCCTCTTCGCAAGCTCGCCCAGCCTCTCAACCCTCTCCTCGACGCTCCTCTCGACTTCCTCCAGCTGTTTTTCCAACTGGGAAACCCTCTCCCCCACGGAGGCAGCTTCCTTTTCCAGGGCCTCCTTCTCCGCCCTCGCCCTCTCGTATTCCTCCTCCCGGCGGGCTCTCTCCCTCGAAACCCTTTCCCTCACTTCCTGGAGAGGTAGCTTTGAGAACTCCTCCCCGAGAACCCCTTTGAGCTCCTCCTCTGCTCGAAGTAGCCTGGCGTCGATCTCCTCTAGCCTCTTGGAGAGGCTCTCCCTGTCCGCCACGTCCCTTTCGAGAGACTTGAGCCTCTCCTCCACGAGGGCCCTTTCCCGCTCGAGCCTCTCCCTCTCCAGCCTAAGCCGCGAGACCGTCACGCTTTTCCTGTAGGCTCCGGCGGCCAGCGAGAGTACTGCTAGGAGTGCGCCCGCAATGCTTAGAGCCAGGAGAGCCGGGTTGACGAGGAGGAGGACTGCCGAAGCCACAAGGAGGGCGGCGGACGCCACCTTGCTCCAAGCCGGGAGGCTTTCCCCTGCTATCCTGGACTCCACGGACCTAGCTTCCTCCGCTAGCCTGGCAGACTCGCCGAGGAGCTTGGGCCGCTCTTCGAGCCTCTTGTCGAGCTCTGCTATTCTCTCCAGGGTCCTCCTCTTCTCGTCGAGGAGTGACTGGTACTTGTCGAGCAGCTCGAGGGCTTTTCCGGAGAACTCTATGGCCCTCCTCCTCTCCTCCTCGGCTTTCCTGAAGGCCTCCCGCACGGCCCTTCCCCTCTCCTCCAGCTCGCCCAGGCGCCTCCTCTGGGCCTCTAGCTCTCCTTTAAGCTTCACCGCCTTCTCCTCAAGGCTCCTCCTCTCCTCTTCCAGCTCCCGGATTCTCCTCTCCACCTCCTCGATGCTCCTCGATGTCTTCTCCCTCTCCCTCAGGACTCTGAGCAAGCCGTCGAGGTACTCCCGGACCTTCCTGGACCTCTCCTCCTCGCTCCTCAGGGCGGGTAGCTCCTTCTCAACTTCCTCCAGCTCCCTTCTGTACTCCTCGACTTTGACTTTGAGCTCCTCCAGGTTTCTCAGTTTATCTTCGAGGGAGCTTTTCTCCAGCACCTTTTTCTCGAGCTCTTGTTGCATGGCTCTACGCTCCTCCTCTAGCTTCTCTATCGCCTTGTTGTAGCTCTCGAAGCCCATCATCATGTTTATGACCTTCTCCCTCTCGTTCTTCCCCATTCGCAACAAGTGCTCGAGGTCCTTCTGCGCTATGACGTTCGTAGCCAGCATTTCGCGCCAATTCACGCGTACAAGCTTGGAGACCTCCTCGTTAACCCTAGACGGAGAGGTCGCGATCAGCCTTTCTCCGCCCTGAGTTATCTCTACGAGCCTTGCCTCGACCTGCCTCCCGCCCTCCCTCCCCCTCTCGACTACTCTCTCGACTCTGTACCTCCTACCCTCGACCTCGAATACGACCTCCACCCTCGCCCTACCAGACCTATGGTTCACCACGGAGTCCAGCCCGGCCTCCCGCGCTCCGCGTAGCTCCTGGATTATCCTGTAGTCGCCGAAAAGCCCGAAGAGTACGGCTTCGAGTATCGTCGACTTGCCGGCCTCGTTCCTGCCCCTGATAACGACGAAGCCCTTCGGGAACACTAGCGGCTCCTGGAAGTTAAGCCTCCTGAAGTTCTGCGCCTTGAGGCTTACGAGGGTCACCATGCCCCGCTCTCCTCCAGGGCTTTGACGCCCCGCTCCAAGGCTTTCAGCAGGATAATCCTGTCTTCCTCCGGGGCCTCTCTAAGCCTCCCCTCCACCTCCTCCCTGAAGGCCTCTATGGGGCTCTTGGACTCAACCGCTACGGAAGGTTTCTCGGCGTAGGCGCACCTCAGCTCGGAGTCCTCCACAACCACGTGGAAGAACCTCTTCTCGGCGTTCTTCAGGAGCTCGGCCCTGCTGTACCTCGTGAGCCTGGCGAGGGGTATCGAGCCCTCCACGAGCACCCTTAGGAGGAGCCTCGGGTCCGGCGGTGGGAGGCTCGACAACACGTACCCCACGGGGTCCTCCGCCGAGGGCGGCACCTGGACCCTGACGGTTTTGATAGGCCTCGTGGGCACCTCCTTGAACTCTGTCTCGACGCGCCCGTCGCCGTGGACCTTCACGTAGAGGAAGCCCTTCGCCCCGTCCCCTTCCTCGATGAAGCTCCTCCTCTCCGTGCTACCGGGGTACGCCGCCACACCGCCGTTGCCGAGGGGTATCGTTACCCGGGAGTGCACGTGCCCTAGCGCGGCGTAGACGCAGTTGTCCGGTATGTCCTCCCGGGTTATCCTCGGGGCCCTCCAGGCGCCCGGCACTTCTACCCCAGCGAAGTTGTAGTGCATTAGGACTACCTCTATGTCGCCTTCCCGGGGTACCCTCGCGTTGTACTTCCTCAGCGGGTGCTCGTCCAGCCCGACCTCCGGGTTGTAGGATATCCCGGCGACCGCGACGTCGAACCCGTTCACCTCGAAGTGGTCGACCTCGAACTCCGAGGTCTTCTCGAAGAACCTCGCGTAGCCCGACGCCTCCACCTCCTTGAGCGGCGAGAGCCCCTCCTCCAGGCTCCTGGGCATGTCGTGGTTCCCCGCTATCACGTAGACCCTTACCCCCTCCGAGTAAAGCCTCCGGAACGCCCTTATGACCTGGACCCTGACGGGGTTTCTCGGGTTAACGGAGTCGAAGAGGTCCCCCGAGACGAGGAAGAGGTGCGGCTTCGCCTCGACGGCGAAGTCTACAACCCTCCTGAAGGCGTTGAGGAAGTCCTCCCTCCTATCCCGCACCTTGGGCCCGAGGAAGGTGAACTTGGGGTCGAGGTGGTTGTCGGCTGTATGGACTATGCGCAGAACCTCCACGGCTTACACCTCGGAGAACAGGTTCTCATAAACCCTGCGGCAAAGCTGCCTTCGACAGCCATCGAGCCTACACCTCGGATAGTAGGTCCTCGCCCCTATATGTCCTTGACGCGAGGCTGAGCTCCTCGCGGGCTCTCCGGAGCTCTGCGACGAGGTCTATGTCGGCGCCCCCCTCCCGCGTAAACCTGCGCCTCACCTTCACCACGACGGGTACCCGGGTCAGCTCCCCAACTATTATGGCCTCGCCGACGTTGAGCCCAGGTAGGTCCCTCATGAGGTCCTCCCCCAGCCTCTCGCTAGCCTCGGCGACAGCCCTCTGGTCGCTCGGGTTAGTGATCCTCAGTATTATCTGGCTGTTGCACTGGCTCAGGGCGTCCGCGTCTATCTTGCTCGGCCTCTGGGTCACAAGGATCAGGAACACGCCGAACTTCCTGCCCTCCGCCGCTATCGTGTTTATGATCTCGGAGGACATGGTGGACCTCTTCGAGGCCTTGGATGGGACGAACCTATGAGCCTCCTCTACCACCACGAAGACGGGGTACCTGAACTCCCCCGAGTACCTCAGCCTGTATATCTCCTCTAGCACGGTGCTCACTATGTAGTCCTGGCTCGCGTCGTTAAGCCCGGACAGATCCAGCACGCTCACGTGCCCCGGCTTCAGGATCTCGTCCTTGACGGACGTGGTGTACCTGCCGAACACGCTGAACTTCCTCAGCTTCACGAGGTGGTTGTACGCGCTCGACGCGTAGGCAGCCTCCTTGCCGCCTCCCCGCGACATCTTCTCCAGCTCGCCGAGCAGGTCGTCAATCGTGTAGTCCCTCCCCCTGAGCTTGTCGAGGGCGTCGCGGATAGCCTTCCTTACGTTCGTCCACTTCTCCGGAATCCCGGCTATCCTCGCCACGTCCTCCGCCGAGAGATCGGAGAACTTCACCGTCAGCTCGTGCACGTTGTCCATCTGGCTCGGGTCGTAGCGCCCAGTGCTGTTCGGGTTCCTGAAGACGAGGACCCTGTCCGAGTACTCGTGGCGCCTCATGTCCCTGTCCCTGCTCAGGAACACGTAGTCCGCGTGCGGGTCTATGACTACCGCCGTGGCTCCCAGCCTCAGCAACTCCTCCAGTATGACGCCGACGGTGTACGATTTGCCCGCGCCGGTCTGGGCTATAACGGCGACGTGCCTCCTGAACCCGTTCACCGAGAGGTAGACGTCGACGTTCCTGCGGGAGACGAGGCTACCTATGCGTATACCTTCCTCCCCGGGGTACGAGAAAAACTCCCTGACGAAGTCGTCCGGGGCCAGGTAGACCGGGTTTCCCGGGAAGAAAGCCCTCCTGGGCATCAGGACCACCTTCCTCCCGTCCTCCTCGGCGAGGTAGCCGAGGGTCCGCGCCGCGCAGAGAAGGTTGGCGTCGTCTATCCCAGCCTCGTGTATCCGCTCTAGGCTCTCCAGGTCTAGCCTACTGCTGTACGCGTCGCTCCTGGAAACCACGCCGGTCACCTGGCAGAGGACGTCCACCTCCCTCTCCTCGCCGGCGACCACCTCCCTCGACTTAACCAGCACGTACTCGTACTTCGGCGGGTGGTCCTGCTTCGTCGTGACGAAGATGAAGCTCTCCGGAGTAGCCTCCTCGACTATCCTGCCGACCTGCCTAAGGGAAGAATACACGCCTATCACCCCTCGAGTGTATGATGGCGAGCCCAAGCTCCTGCATCGCGAGCCTGTGGTAGAGCTCCATTGTCTCGGCCGTCGCCTTCACCCTCCTGTCTGCCTCGAGTAGCAGGGCGTTGTACCTCCTCCTACCCGCGTAGAGCAACGCGAGGAAGCCCAGTACCTCCAGCAACTCCCCCGGAGTCTCGGCGAGGAAGCGCGAGTCGCCTGCGGTCTCGTAGCCGCTCCCGCCCGCTAAGTCGACGCGGAGAGGGTCGTCGCCGCGGCTAAAGACGGCGTAGCTGGTGACCACCGGCGGGTACTTCTTCATGCACTCAAGAACCTGCGAAGCCCTCTCGTCGAACTCCTCGCCGAGGCGCTCCGCAGTTTTCTCGAAGACGTCCCTGAGCAACGCGGCCCCGCGGGCCCCGTCCGTCAACAGGATGTCTGTCACGCCCGTAGACACCTTTTCGAGGCTAAGCCTCAAAGGGCGGGAGAAGCCCCTACCTGGGTCACAGGCGAGTATCACCTTGGAGTCTGGCACGGAGCTCGTCGCCTCCTCGAAGAGCTCGTAGACCTCCGGGCTCAACCCTTCTCTTACCAGCTTCCTAACGTTCTCGAGGGCCTCCCTGGGCCTCCTCTTGAGGAGCCTCCAGTAGCCGAGCACGGCGCCTGCGAGCGGCTCGCCAAGCCCCTTCAAGACCGACTTGAGCCTCAGGTAGAGCAACTCCTCCTTCAGGACGGTAGACCTGGAATCCTTGCTTACGCCAACCACGAGCGCGCCGCGGCTCCGCGCCTTGGAGAAAAGCTCGGAGTAGAGCTCGACGTACTCGAACATGAAGTCCTCCCTCCCCTCGACCTCCAGCTCCCTTAAGACGTGGATCATCCTCCCGTACAGCGACCCATCTATCAGCACAAGCCGCGCCCCCTCCTCCACTGCCCGCAGGGCGACGACGTGCTCGACGTGCTCCCTTACGAGCCGCTTAAAGTCGTCGTAGTCCCGCACGTTCCTCGGGTAGAAGGCGTCCAAGCGTAGCTCGCGTATCTCCTCCCCGCCAGCGCTTAGCGCCAACGACCGCGTAACCAGGACGACGCCGCCGCCCTGCACTTCGATGTCATCGCTACTACTGTCCACGGCGTAAGCCGGCCCCCGCGCACCCCTAGGCTCAAGGTCCCGGATCCACGCCTCCCTTACCAGCTCCCCGTAGCGCTCCCTTAACCCTCCCTCGCTTCCCAGAATCCTCTCGAGCTCCGAGCGCTTTCTCCGAACCTCCCTAACGAACAAGTCGGCGAACCTAGGCACAGAAAAAGCTACGCGCAGAACCGATATTAACCTAGTGCGGTTGAAACACCGAAAGTAAAAACAAAAAATAACTAGACTACTTCTCTAGGGATTTGTAGCAGAACCACCAGTCGAAGCACTCGATCTCCTTCCTGGCGGCTTTCTCGAGCCTCTCCTTCGCTGTCTTCTCGTCGCTGGCGGGCGGTATGATCACCTTGCCGCCTATGAGCTCGTTGTTAGGCCAGTTCGCAGGCAGTGCTACGCCGTGCTTGTCTGAAACCTGGAGGGCTTTGACTAGCCGGAGTATCTCGTCCATGTTCCTGCCGACTTCCTGCGGGTAGTAGAGCACAGCCCTTAGAACTCCGTTGGGGTCTATCACGAAGACTGCTCGAACTGTGTTCGTCCCCTTGCCGGGGTGTATCATTCCGTACTTCTTCGCTATCTCCCCAGTATCGTCGGCGATTATCGGGAACTCTATCTCCACTCCGAGCTTCTCCTTTATCCACTCAACCCACTTGATGTGGCTGAAGACCTGGTCTATGCTTAGCCCTATCAGCTGTACGTTGAGCTTCTTGAACTCTTCCATCTTCTTCTGGAAGGAGACGAACTCAGTGGTGCATACAGGGGTGAAGTCGGCGGGGTGGCTGAACAGCACTACCCACTTACCCCTAAAGTCGTCGGGGAAATTTATGACTCCGTGGGTAGTCTTAGCGGTGAAGGACGGGGCCTTTTCGCCCAGTAAGGGCATCCTTATCTCAGACATGTTTTATCGACGACCAAATTACATTGAAATATTTAAACGTTTGGTTCGAAAATCTAACATAATGAGTACGTAAGGATTCGCTTGTACTGCGCGCTTCGCTGTCTCCCGCGGCGCGGCTAAGCGGGAGCTACGCGTTAAGCTCATTACCTGGGTGAACAAGGTTAACTCGATGACCCTGGTTGTAAAGAAGGTGGATGAGAGGAAGCTCAGAGAGTTCAAGGCTGAAGCTATAAGGAGGGGGCTAACCCTCTCCCAGGCAATCGAGGAAGCAATGGACCTCTGGCTCTCCTCCAGGCTCCTCCTAACGGAGGCCGACGCTAACAACGAGGCCTACGCTAGGGAAAAGGAGAGGCTCCTCAAGGAGCACCGCGGCATGTACGCGGTCTTCGCGCACGCCCGCCTGGTAGGCGTCTACGCCACGCTGGACGAAGTGATAGCCGCCCTTAAAGGCATCAGGCCTAAGCACGCGGTGGTAGTGAAGGTCGGCGAGGACAAGGGAGGCGAGCTGGAATGGTGGGGAGGGTCTACGTTCCTGTAGGTTGCTGGGAGTACGGGCGCGGCAGGGTCTATGGATACCCGCAGGTCAGGCTTAAGCTGATCAACCTCCTGGGCGAAGAGCTCGAGCTAGAGTTGCCCGTCGACACGGGCTTCGAGGGCTCCTTGCTTCTAGACAGGGAGACCTACGAGTTCTTCGCGGTAGGCGAGTTACCGCGGGAGGCGTGGAGGACCCATAGAACCCTGGCGGGGCCCTTGCCTATGAGGGCGGCGCGCGCAGTGGCGGTTATAGGCGGCGAGAAGCGCGAGGTGCTCGTAGAGACACCGGTTTACGGTCTAGGGAAGAGGCTCGTGGGTAGAGAGCTGTTGAACTCCCTAACGCTTGTGCTGGACGGCCCGAGAGGGTTATCCTGCTTAGCTGAGCCTACCGGAGGCTCCTAAAATTTGTTGCGAGCGCGTCTCTGGGAGCTCCTATCCGAGGAATTACTATGCTTTGAAGAGGAGAAAGGCCTGTTTTTTAGGGGCTTCCCGGGCTACTCGCCGAACATTATTGGCTTGTTCATCAGGTCTAGGAGTATCCTTACGAGGTTTACTCCCCTAATTCTCCCCAAGCCGCCTCTCGCGCAGGAGATTTCATCGAAGCTCGTAACGTCGTCTCTACGCACGCCGGGGCCGTTTATCAGGAGGGGTACGGGGTCCCCGCTGTGGTCCCTCACCGTGCAGGGGGTCGAGTGGTCGGCGGTTACGGCCACTATCGTCTTTCCGCGGTCTATCCTCGAGAGGAAGCCTGCGAACGCCTCGTCTACGCGCTCGATGAAGCGGGCCTTTTCCAGGGGCTTAGCGTCGTGCCCAGCGATGTCCGTACCCTTCACGTGTATGAAGACGAACTCGTAGCCCCTCCTATACGCGTCGAGCGCCCGGTTGAAGATCGCGTCGAGATCGGTGTCGAGGTCTGCCGTTGACCCACCGGGTATCTCCCCCTCTATGCCGAGTATCCTCGCTACTCCCAGCACCGTTGCCTCCTCCGCGACTAGGTACGCCGTTGCCCCGAACTGTTCACGGAACGGTACTATCCCGTAGGGTACCATGCCCGCCCCCCTCGTCAGCACGGCGTTAGCCGGTAGCAACCCTCTCTTGACTCTCTCCTCGTTTACCGGGCAGCGCTCCAGCTCTTCGTGCGCTCTCAGCAGTAGCTTCCAGAGGATGCGCGCAGTCCTCTCGGACTCCGGGTCGTTCGTCAGCGGTTTAACCTCCCTCACCGGCTCCCCCTCCCTGGCGGTTCCGGGGTCTGAGTCGCTGACACGCGGCGAGAGGGAGTCCCCCCTGAGCACGACGACGAGCCTATGCGCGGTCGCGTGGTGGAAAGAGACCCTTACGTCGTCCACGGAGCCTATCCTCTCGTTGAGGTACCTCGTGAGAGCCTCTGCGTCCTCGCCCCTTATCCTGCCCGCCCGCCTGTCGACGACGATAAGCCTACCGCCCTCCTCTCTCACAGTTGCGAAGTTAGCGCGCAAAGCTACGTCGCCGGGCTTAAGCTCTACGCCTATCCCGGCCGCCTCGAGCGGCCCCCTTCCGGGGTAGAACCTGTAGGGGTCGTAGCCGAAGAGGGCCATGTGCCCCGTGTCAGTCCCGGGGCGGACCCCCGGCTCTATGACGTCCATTATCCCCGTAACGCCCTCGGCCGCTAGGGAGTCGAGGGTGGGCTTCCTCGCAACCTGTAGCGGCGTTCTACCTCCCAGCTCTGGGACTGGCCTGTCCCCCAGCCCGTCGAGTATCAGTACGACGCTCCTGTAAAGGGGCTTAGGGCTCCAGTACTCGCTCATCCACTCCTCACCAGGTAGAGGTCCGAGGGTACCTGCGGCACTACAACCCTCTCCGGCTTGACGTAGTTGAAGAGGTGGAGCGCGAGCCTCGTGGAGTTAGGCTCCTCTCCGTGGTGGAGCACCACCAACCCCTCCTCCTTGAGAGTCCTCTGGACGAGCTCCACGTTATCCCTAACGTCGAAGTGCATCTTGACGGGGACGTCGTAGACCCTGCAGGAGAACCGGACCACTTCGCCGTTAAACGTGAAGGCACCCGCCTCTCTGTGATCGAGCAACCTCCTGCCGAACGTGCCCGGAGCCTGGTAGCCCGTCAGTATGACGGACGAGGAGGGGTCTTCCCTCAGCTTCTCGAAGAACCTCCTGGAAGTCTCCATCAACATGAGGTCGGTTGCGAGCACTACGGACGGCTTTACGCGCGCAACCTCGTCCACCTCGTCCTTCGAGAAGACGTGGAAGGGCTCCGCTAGGTGGGGCTTCCTCTTGGCAACTTCGAGGAACTCAGGCTTGACGTAGCCCTCGTACGCGGCGACACGCTCGACGCCCTCCGCTATAGACTTCTCGACGAATATGGGAGCCCCGCTCCCGAGGATCTCCCTGCTACGGAGGAGGATCATGAGCGTCTCCTGCCCCCTCCCCACGGCTGTAACCGGTATGAGCGCAGTGCCGCCCCGCTTAACAGTTTCGAGGACGAGCGCCGCCACCCTCCGCTCCCCGACTCCCGCGTCCACAACTCTGTCGCCGTAAGAGGCATTCGCTATTACGACGTCGTAGCTACTGGGCGCGGGGGCCGGGTCGCGGAAGACGCTTGACCCCCTGTTTATGTCCGCGGCGTAGAGCATACTCCAGCCGCCCACCGATACCTCCATGTACATCGAGCCTAAAGCGTGGCCCGACTGGTGGAAGGCTACTTCGACGTCGCCGCTAGTAACCACGCTACCATCGCCGACCGTCTTCACCATCTTCCTGGCCTCGTCGCAGTCCTCCTCCGTGAAGAGGGGCTTACCATCCTCCTCGAGGACCGTCCACTTATACCACTGCTTGATGCCCAGCTCGGCGGTCGGCGCGCTCATGTATATCGGGCCGTTGAAACCCCTCCTAACGAGGGCCGGGACAGCGGCGAGGTGGTCCTCGTGGAGGTGGCTGACGAAAACCGCCTCTACCTTCCCGGCGTCTATCAGCCCGAGGAACGGGGGCTCGCCGTACTTGCCCCCGGAGTACACCTTCTTCACGCCGACGTCGAATACGTAGTAGCGCCCCCCGTGCTCCAAGGCTAGGCAGGACCTCCCCTGCTCCCGGTAGCCACCGAGAAAAACGAGCCTCATAACTAGACACCTAAGGAGAAAAATACCCCTATTTTTAGCCTCCCACTTTCAGCTCGACGTACCTGTATACGTCCCTGTAGTACCAGGCGAAGAAGCACGCCGCGGCTACGAGGGCCAGCGCCACGAGCGCGACGTGCGGCTGGCTCGGCGAAGGCGCAGGTAGGACTGCGACTTCAGCCGAGAACGAGGAGCCGGGGCTCAGGGACTTGGGGGTCACGGTTTTCTCGTCGAGGTTCCAGAACTCGAAGCAGGAGTCCACCCTGCGGATATCCAGGGTTGCGACCTTCGATGTTATCGAGGAAACCGCGTACACCGCGTTCCATCCGCTGGGCGGGCACACGCGTATCCTCACGCCCGGCAGGTCGCCGTCCTTCTCCCAGCTAACGGACGTGAAGTAGTTCGTCACGGGTATGTTGAGCACCTTGTCGCTCACGGGGGTGTAGTCCTTGGCGTAGCCGGACTGGATCTTAGCCCCGCTCTTCACCTGGCACACGATGGAAACGGTGACCGTTGCCCACTTGGGGCCGGAGACGGGCTTTTTCAGCGCGATCTCGACTCTGGAGAGGGGCTTCGTTACGAGCTTCGCCTTGCCCGCCAGCTCCTCGCCGTCCAGCACTACGGACGCCTTCGTGAGGTTGGCGCTAACGAAGGACAACCCCAGCGGGACGACGAGCGCGGAGTCCGAGCAGTTCGCCATCTTGAACGAGACCGTTAGGTTAAGCGTGAACACCCCGCTTTCAAGGTCCTCCCTGTACTCCCAGCCCAGTATCTTCACGTCGTAGAGTACGCCCTTGATCTTTGAGGGCTCGGCGCGCGCAGCCGCGGCTACAAGCAGGGTCGCTACGAGTAGCGTGGCGAGGATTACGGAGCCCTTCACGCCTACCACCCTCCTCACACCTTCCACCCCGGAAGCATCCCTATCGAAGCCAGGAAGTTAAGCCAGGGCCAGCCGACGGCGAGGTAGAGGACGTAGCCGATAGTGCATATCGTTAGGCCGTAGATTATCATGTCGCGCATGGTGAAGTACCCGGTTCCGAAGTAGATGAGGTTAGGCTTGCAGTTGTACGGGAACGTGAGGTCCCAGGATATAACGAAGGCGGCGGGTAGCGCTATGGCTACGGGCGGTAGGCCGAGAGCCCTGGCGAGGGCTATGTAGAGCGGTATGAATATCGCGGTTCTGGTCGTCTTGCTCGAGAAGAACACGTGGCTGTAGAGCATGAGGGCCAGGAGGAGCGCGTAGGCTACGAAGAGGTCCACGCCTTTCTGAAGCCCAAGCGCGTTGACAAGCTGCATTACCAGCCACTGCCCGCCCCCGGAGTCGTTGAGCGCGAGCCCAACTGCGTACGCGCCGGCGCTGAATATCATCAGGTCCCACGGTATCTTCGCGTCGCCCCACTTCTTGAGGGGGCCTAGCTTTGGCAGGAACAGTAGGGAGGCACCTATGACAGCCGCGAGAGCGTAGGGTATGCTGAGCCCTGCGAACATTACCTCGTGCCACTGGTCCGTAGCCCATAGGAATAGCACTAGGAGGAATACGGCGAGCGTGTACTTCTCCTCCCGGCTCAGCGGTCCCATGGACTTGAGCTCCTCCTTGAGCTTCGCGCGCCACTCCGTGCTCGCCGTGGAGCCTATCTCGGGCGGGAAGAGCTTAAGCCCGACGATCCACAGTACTACCAGCATTACCAGTATTACGGGCATCTGGGCGACCAGCCAGGTGAGCCACGGTACCTCGACCCCCGCCATCCCCTTCAGGAAGCTCCACGCGAGTATCTGCGGCGCGGTAGCCGTGAGTATCATGGAAGTACTCAGGTTGTTGGCCATGGGCTGTTGCATCATGAGTATCTTCCCGTAGTTGCTCTCGCCGGGCTTAAGATTGTAGGCCTCGGCTATGAGTAGGGCTATCGGGAGCATTATGCTAGCCCTCGCGGTGGTGCTGGGGACTACGAAGGCTAGGGCGAGGTTTATCAGTATCAGCCCCAGTAGCGTTAGGGACGGGGACCCGCCGAAGACTAGGAGGAGCCTGTACGCGAGCCTCTTGCCTATACCTGTCTTCTCCATCGCGCTCGAGAGTATGAAGGCGCAGACCATGAGCCATATAACGTCCTGCCCGAGCTGCTGGAAGGTCGACGTAACGGAGTAGCCGCCGGTTATCGGGAGAAGGGCTATGGCCAGTAGCGAGGTCAGCCAGAAGGGAATCGGCGACGTAAGCCATAGTATGAGGGCGAAGGTGAACACGGCGAGGGCCCTCTGCCCCCACACGGTGAGGCCTGGCGGCGTGGGCATCAGGGAGATCGCGAGGAGCGCGAAGATCGCTAGCGGCATCCCGGCTGCCTGGAGGTACTTCCCGAAACCTCTTTTTTCAGCATTGGTCAAATTTTTTCACCTAGCGTGAAAAATTTGCGCAGACAAGGATAAATACTTTTCTCCGAGAAGCTTAAAACGTGGAAGGGATGGAGCGCGCGCGCACGGGTATAAAGGGGCTGGACGAGGCTCTAGAGGGCGGGTTGCCGAGGCCTTCCTCCGTTCTCGTCGCCGGGTCCATAGGTAGCAAGAAGAACACTTTTGCCCAGAGGATACTCTACGAGGGTCTGCTCGAGGGTGAGAAGGGCATCTATGTTACGGTCGACCTCTTCCCGGAGGACATCGTGGAGAACATGGAGAAGTACGGGATGAGCGCGCGGCGCTTCATAGAGGAGGGCAGGCTTGTCTTCATAGACTGCTTCTCGCCGAGGGTTGGCGTTGAGAGCTCCGCGAGGTACCTAGTCGAGAACCCCTTCGACCTCGACGAGGTGCTTAGGGAGATAGTGGTGGCCAAGCGGGAGTTCCTCGAGCCGGGCGATAGGTACAGGCTCGTGATATCGCACCTCTCGACGCTCTTCTTCTCGGCATCCAAGGAGCTGATACCCGGCTTTATCGGCAGGTTGCACGCAGAGGCTCGCAGATCCCGCGGTATACACGTAATGGTGTACAGCGAGGGGGTGCTCAACAAGCACTACGAGTGCTTCTTGAAGAGCCTCCCCGACGTCGTCTTCGAGCTCTCGAGGCGGGGGAGCAGCCGCTACCTCAGGATTCTGCGCTGCATAAAGACTTCCTACCCTCTAACCCCGTTCAGGCTTTCGCACGATATGAGCGCCGCGACCCCCGTGGAGGGTGAGGAGCGCTAAATGCCAGGCGAGGCTGACCGCGCGGCGATGAGCAGAGTGGAAGAGGTTCTAGCCTCCCTGGGCTTCTCCCGGTACGAGATAAAGGCGTACCTCGCGCTCCTAATAAGGGGCGTGGCGACGGTAAGCGAAGTCGCGGACCTCAGCGGGATATCCTACACGAAGGCTTACGACGTGCTCTCAAGCCTCGAGAACAAGGGGCTCCTAGCCTCGGTGCCCGGGAGGCCCCTCAGGTTCCAGGCACTAGACCCCGAGACCGCTATGCGCAACCTCCTCGAGAGGAGGAGGAGCGAGTTGCTCGGCGAGATAAAAAGGCTCGAGGAGAAGGTCTCGGAGGCTACGAGCGAGCTCAGGAAGCTCTACTCGCCGGAGGCGCGGAGCCCGGTCTTCCTTGTGAGGGGCGAGAGGGCTCTCCCGACCTTGGTGCAGGAGGCTCTGAGGAGCGCGGAGGCAACCGTTGTCTGCTCGGACGCCTCGAAGGTGTTCGGGGAGCGCGACGCGGAGCTTCTGCGCAGAAGGGTGAATGTCGTGGAGCTAGGGGGAGGCGAGCCCGCCGCATTGCTCGTGGAGCCTGGTAGGGTAGAGGTGTACGTGAAGGAAGACGTCGAGGCGAACTCCTACACGGTGGTCGTGAACTCAGAGAGGCTTGCGGGTCTACTGCTAAGGCTGCTCGAAGCCCTCCGGGGCTCCGGCGGGAAGCAGTAGCGCGTCACTCTATTATCCTGGGTAGCGCCGCGGTCGCGGCGAGGAGCATTGCGAGTGAAAAGGTTGCGAGGATCCCGGTATTCGCGAGCGTAGACCAGTAGTCGCAGTAGATCAGCGAGGCGCGGAGCGCCTGGATAGTGTAGGTGAGCGGGTTGAAGAGGCTTACGTACTGGAGCGGTTGCGGCATGAACTCTACGGGGTAGAGAGCGTTGCTTGTGAAGAAAAGCGGCATGGTTATAGCCTGGATGATCCCCATGAACCTCTCCCTCGTCTTCATGGCCGACGCCATTATTATCGAGAGGGCTGTGAGGCCCGTCGAGCAGACGTAGACCGCCAGGGCGGCTAGGCAGAGTGCGAGCGGGTTAACGTTGAGCCTGGCGCCGAGGGGGAGCGCTATGAGGAGAACCACGAACAGCTGGGACAGAGCCCTCGTGGCCCCTGAGAGGGAGCGCCCCAGCACTATGAGGAAGCGGTTAACGGGTAACGTGAGGACCCTTTTGAGTATTCCCGAGTCCCTCTCCCAGACGAGCATTATGCCGTAGGCTATGGCTATAAAGGAGGTTGACTGCATGAGCACGCCGGGAGCTATGAACGTCAGGTAGTCAACGCTACCCGTTGGTATAGCCCTGACCCTACTCATCACCGTGCCGAAGACCCCTATCCACAGCGCCGGTTGCACGGCCCTTGTGAAGACCTCCGTGGGGTCGTGGCGTAGCCTCCTCAGCTCCAGCTCGACGAACGCGAGCACCTTGTCCACAGCCACCTCAACCACCCCTTCCTATAGCCTTACGGGTGGCGGCCACCTCCCTCAGGCTAGACCTCTCTGCCTCCTCGAACGTCATACCCGTAAGCCTGAGGAAGACGTCCTCGAGAGAGGGGGGCTGTAGGCTCACTTTCTTCACGTTGACCCCGTTGCCCAGGAGCGCCCTGAACACTCCGGCTACCTGTACCTCGAGGTCCTCGACTCTCAGTACGACGGGGTTCCCGGCGGAGACCACCTCGACGCCCCTAACCCCCGACAGGGCTCCCAGGGCTTTCTCCAGCTCGCCGTCGAACTCGATCTTCACGGTTGCGCCGCCCCCAGCCTTCTCTACGAGCTCTCTCGGAGCCCCCTCGGCGATAACCCTCCCCCTATTCATCACGGTGACCTTGCCCGCAAACCTCTCCGCCTCGTCCATGTAGTGCGTGTTGAAGACTACCGTCACGCCGCCCTCCCCCGCGTACTCCAGAATCCTGGACCACACGAGCTCCCTCGCGCGGGGGTCAAGCCCTATGGTGGGCTCGTCGAGGAACAGGACGCGCGGCTTGGTCATCAGCGCTATCCCGAGCTCTAAGCGCCTAATCATCCCCCCGGAGTACGTCTTCACAAGCCTGTGCTTAGCCTCCCCCAGGCCCATGAACTCGAGCATGTCCTCGACGACCCTCCTCCTCTCGCTCGGAGGAACCCCGTAGAGCTTCGCGTATATCATGGCGTTCTCGTAGCCCGTAAGGTCCGTCCACACCGAGAACTCCTGCGGCACGTACCCTATGACTTCCCGCACCCTCGCCGCCTCCTTAACGACGTGGCGGCCCAGAACCCACGCATCGCCGCTGGAAGGCTTGATCTGCGTGGTTAGTACACGCATGAGCGTAGTCTTCCCGGCGCCGTTGGGCCCCAGCACGGCGTGTATCTCTCCCTCCTCGACCACCATCGAGACGCCGTCGAGCGCCCTGACCCCGCCGCTAAACACCTTCGAGACTCCTCGGACAACGATGCAGGAGCTTCTACCAACCCCCTCGCCCATACTCGATGGCGCCACGCGACCTACACCTATAAATATTTTGAAAATTGCGAGGCCCCCGCGTAGCTTGTCAGGCTCAGACCGCGGGTGCCTGGCTCTCGAGGGTGTAGCGCCTACGGGCGTTACGAGCGTAGCCGCTCCAGGCGCGCGGCTTTCCCCGAAGAGTTAGGAATAATAGGGGCTTTTCGGAAAGCTTACCCGGCGAGAGGCTTTGGTTGAGCTGACCGTGAAGCCTGTTCTTGCGTACAGCGTGTACGAGAGGCGCGAGGCTACGAGCTGGCGCGCCTGGGGAGGGATAGCGGACGAGGAGAGCGCTGAGGAGGAGAGGCGTAGGATCAAGGCCGAGCTAAAGAACCTCGAGCAGAGAGCCGGCTTCCCCCTCAAGTTTCTACCAGTAGGCATGGTGAAGAGCTACGGGGACGTGGATCGCCTGGAGAAGGCGGACGTTTACCTGCTCTACGCCGCCGGCGGGGACGAGGGGCTCCTGATAGGCGTTGCCTACCGCGGGCCGACAGTTGTTTTCCTCAGGCATAGGTCCGGCCCCCTCTACCTGTGGTACGAGATAATAGACGCCAGGCTGATAAGGCGGTACAACGACCGCATCGGTCAGGTTTGGCTGGACTACGACGACGTGGTCGTAGACGACTACGAGGAGCTTCTGAGGAGGCTCCGGGCGCTCTACGCCTTGAAGAACACCCTCGGGGCTAGGGTTGTCGCGGTTGGAGGCGCGTCGGGGTGGGGTATAGGCGGGAAGGCTGTCGAGCTTGCGAGGGCGAGGTGGCACCTCGACATAGTCGAAGTCTCCTACGCCGAGCTTGCCGAGAGGATAAAGAAGGCTATGGGCGACGAGCGGTGCTTGGAGGAGGCTAAGCGGATGGCTAAGGAGTACCTCTCGGAGGAGGGGGTACGCCTGGAGACTAGGGAGGAGTTCGTCGTGAACGCCTTCGTCCTGTACCTCGTGTTTAAGCAACTCCTCGAGGAGCACGAGGCCAGGATAATAACTGTGAACGAGTGCATGACAACGATAATGCCTATCGCGAAGACCACCGCGTGCCTCGCGCTCAGCCTCCTGAACGACGAGGGTTACCTCGCGCTCTGCGAGAGCGACTTCGTCGCTATACCCGCGGCGATACTTCTCCACTACGCCTCCGGGAAGCCCGTGTTCCTCGCAGACCCCACGTTGCCCCACGACGGCATAGTGACTGTAGCCCACTGCACAGCGCCTAGGCTCATGGACGGCAGAAGTAGGGAGCCGGCCCGGATACTCACGCACTTCGAGTCCGACTACGGAGCGGCACCCAAGGTGGAGTTCAGGAAGGGGCAGGTAGTGACGGTGCTCATCCCAGACTTCGAGGAGAAAACTTGGGTGGGCTTCAGGGGGAAGATTGCAGAAGCCCCCTTCCTGCCCATCTGCAGGAGCCAAGCCGAGATCGAGATAGAGGGGGACTGGCGACGCCTCCTAAGGGAGCTCAGGGGCTTCCACTGGCTGATAGTATACGGGGACTACCTGCGCGAGGTTAGCTACGCGCTCAAAAAGGTGGGGATGGAATTCGTGGAGATAGGCTAGCGGAGGCGGCTGGTAAAGCCTAGCCTACACGCGGGCGCGCCTGACCCGCCGACTTCGAGGCCTCTGCGATGAGTGGCAGAGTCGCGGCGACCAGGAAAGAGCCCGCCAGGTACGGCAACCCCGGGGAAACTGCGGCCAGCAGGCCTGCTAGGAGAGGTACAGCCAGGAGCACGGTCAAGCTCAGCGCGGATAGCCCTGACGATACTAGGGCCGCCTCCTCCCTCGCGATAGAGCCGTAGAGCCAGGCCCTGCTGAACACGAGGAACGCGGAGTCGAACATCCTAAGCGCGAAGCCCAGCACCATGAGGGCCCAGAGCGGGGGCTTCGCCGAGAGGAGGAGCATGGATGCGGAGACCCCAGCCGCCGAGAGAGCCATTGCCCGAAAGCCAAGCCGCGCGGGCACTCTGTCGACTACGAGCATTGAGGCTACGGAGGCAGTGCTCATCGATGCATCGAACAGGGCAACATGGAACAGGTTCCCACCGTACCCCTCTACCACGTAGTTCACGAGGACGAAGGCCGGCGTGAGTTGCCAGGCTAGTAGGTAGAGTAGCTCTACAGACAGGTAGAGCCTCAGCCTCCCCCCGAGCGCTCCGGCCAGTTTTCTCAAGTCGTCTAGCAACGATCCCTCTTCCCCCTCCTTGAGGGTTACCGGGTAGAAGAGCGCGAGCACGTAGATGGCGAGCGCTACGTGGGCAACGGCGAGCGCGAGGAAGCCCTCCCTCACGGAGCCAGGGCGAAGCGCGCTGAGAGCGTAGCCCAGCAATGGGTAGCTGATGGCGGCAGACGCCTCTGGGAGAAGCATGTGCCATACGAGCGCATCTTTCAACCTGTCCTCCGGGTAGACAGCCCTCTCGTACGCCTGGTAGAGCGGGGTGGAGGATCCCCGCTACCTTCGAGAGGAGGAGCGCTACCCTCGCAACGAGGACGGCGAAGCCGCCTGTAGCGAAGTAGAGGAGCAACAGGGACGCGGCCTCTAGCACGTCGATAAACGCTAACCCCTTCTTCACGTCGTGGAAAGTGAAGTACCTGCCGATGAGGATCCTGGCGGGCAACGATGCTACGTTCACGGCCGCGTAGAGAGCGCCGAGCTGAACGGCGGTGTAGCCCTCCTCGACGAGGCTGTAGGGTAGCATGTACCAGGCGAAGAGGAGCGGCGCTGTAGCAACGTGGTAGAGGATGTAGCGCCTAGCGGGCTCCGGTAGTTCACTCCACCTCATGGCTTGCCACCAACACCCCATAAAGACCTAGCTTTTTTTCGCTAACTTTCGGCTCGGCTCTCCAGAGGCCTAATCCAAGCTCTCCCAGCTTTCCTGTACGCGCTCCTTGCCCGCGCGCGGGCAACGATGTACAAATCCTCGGACACGTCCTCGTAGCCTCTCAGCGTCGCTAGATCGACAACGCTGTGTCCCCACGCACTCGGCGTGAGCGCGTAGAGCAGGGCCCTGACTGCTTTTCCGGCGGCCTGTTGCGCCTGAAAGCATGCCCACTCGTAGCTATCGGTAGCCGAGCTGTCACGCGTAGCTTTAAGGTCTCTTAAGGCTTGGAGGAACCGCTTCTTAGCCTCTTCGAACCTATCCGGTACGGCCTCTTCGCTACTGGATGCTAGGAGCATTTATGTTTTAACTGTGGGTCTACGCGCCTTGCCGTCTCGCTAGGGCTCCTCCCTTCGCGAGCTTGGAGGCTACCGCCGTCAGGAGAAGAGTTACCAGGACGATTATTATTGAGAGCGCTGCCCCGTCGCTGAAGTACCCGTCCGTGAATAGGAGGAAAGCCACGACAATCGCGGTCTCAACCTGCGTTGAGAGTATAGCGCTAGCGCTTAACTCCTTCATCGAGCTGTTGAAGACGAAGATCCAGCTACTGAGTAGCGCGCCTGCTGAAAGCGGGAGCACGACCCTTGCTAGGGTTTTGCCGAAGCTTACTCCGTGAATCCTGGAGGCCTCCTCGAGGCTCTCGTCTATTTGGAGGAGTGCGGGGGCTAGCGTCCTAGTAGCGTAGGGCAGGAACCTTATCACGAAAGCTACGAGCAGGATTCCCACTGTCCCGTAGAGTGGTCCGTAAAGCTTACCAGCCGCTACCAGGAGCCCCACGCCTATAACGAGCCCCGGTATGCTGAACGGGAGGAAGACTATGTAGTCTATGATCCTGGAGAGTAGCGAGGGGGAGCGGACGGCAACATATGCGACGAGTAGCCCTACGATGCTCGCTATGCTGGCTGCCCCCAGGCTTAGGAGGAGGGTAGCTACGAGTGCCCTCCTGCTACGCTCCATAGCGAGTATCTTCAGGTAGTGGTCAACCCCCAGATTGGAGAGCGTTATCGGCTCGCCCCACGTTCTCACAAGGGAACCCACGATTACGGCCAGTATTGGCATGTAGACGAGCACCAAGGAGGTTGCAATCGCCGCGAAAGCCTTGTAGCTAGGCTTCCTTTCCTCGACTCTGGCCGCTTTCCCCGTCACGACCGCGTACCTCTTTCTCGAAAGCACGAAGAAGTTCAGGTAGAGCGCGAGCAGGCTTATAGCGGAGAGCACAACCGAGAGTACCTCCGCGGCCGCGTAGTCCACGGGGGACACGGTCATCAGGGAGTATATCTGCGTTACAAGCGTTGTGTACCCCACGGGGAGGCCTAGCACCGCCGGGGCACCAAACTCCGAGATCGAGTAGGCGAACGTCAGTATAAAGCCGGAGAGCACGCTCGGTAGCACGAGGGGTAGCACTATACCCGTGGCTATCCTCCGCGGAGACACACCGTGGATCCTAGCGGCTTCCTCCAGGCTTGCGTCCAGGTTGAGTAGCGCGGGGTAGATCGAGAGCATGGCGAGCGGGTAGTTGTGCAAAGCGAGCACGAAAACGAGGTTTAAGGGTCCGTAGGGGTTTAGCGGGCTCCGCATCCCCGTGAACTGCTCGTAGAGACCGCGGTTTGTCCAGAGCATAATCCACCCTGTTGCTATCAGGAACGAGGGTATCACGTAGGGTCCCGTGAGCAGGGAGAGTAGGAGCTCTCTTCTCGGGATGTTGTAGCGCGCCAGGAGCCACGCGAACATCAGCCCTACAAGCGTGGCCAGGAGAGCCGTAAGGCTACACACGAACACCGAGTTTACTAGCGGCCTATACAGGTAGTAGGGCTTGGAGAGCAGAGAGTTCAGTCTCTGCGGGTCCTCGACGGCCAGCGTTGCCACATCTGAGAAAATGAGCAGTATGGGGGGCAGAACCAGGGCTACGGCCGCTACTAGAAGAGCGACGGTCAGCCACTTAGGCACCATAGCGCAACGCCCAAAAAAATAAAGATTTTTTATCCACCGAATATCTGCGTCCACTTATCCCTTATTTGGCTCACAATGGGCCTTAGCTCGTCCATGCTTACCTTCAGGATCTTCAGCTGGGAGAGCGGTGGAAGACCCTTCGGCGCAGGGGCATCAATCCTGGTAGAGTAGGTGTAGGCATCGGTTAAGGCCTGGGCCCCTAGCTTGGAGAGCAGGAACCTCAAGAACACCTTAGCGTCCTCCGGGTGCTTGGCGTTCTTTACTAGGCCTACGGGGCTGGGTATCGCTATGGCCCCCTCCTCCGGTGCTACGAACTTTAGCGTGGGGTACGCCCCGAGGTACATTGTAAGCGTCACGCCTACGGGTCTCTCACCCGTGGCAACAACCCTTGCGACGTCGGGCACGTCTTGTACAACGAGTACATCGTTTTCCTTCAGCTTTTCGAAGTAGCTCCACCCGAACTTTGAGGCGAGGGCCGCTACTGCGACCTGCGTGGATCCCGAGTAGAGTGGGTTGGCTATCACTACCTTACCTTTCCACTCAGGCTTCACCAAGTCCTGCCACGACTTCGGCGGGTCAGTCACTATGTTCGGGTTATACACTATCACCATTACAAGCACTCTTCCCCACACGTAGTACCCTCTGGGATCCCTGTACTCCTGGGGGATGTATTTCAGCTCGGGAATGTCGGGGAACTTCTCTATGATGCTCTCGTTTATCAAGGTCTCGAACTCGAAGGGTGATGCTATGTAGACAACGTCTGCCTCCACGCTACCGGCCTTTTTCTCCGCAAGGAGCTTAGCGACCACTTTCCCCGTCCCGGACCTCCAGACCTCCAGCGATATCGTAGACCCGAAGTACTTGCTCCAGTTACCCTTCCAAGAATTTACGATGACGTCTGGTATACTTGTGTAGAATACCACCTTGCCGGCGACGTTCTCCGGAACCTCTATTCTTTCGCCGGTCGGTAGCTCGACGACAGCCTTTGCCGGTGTAGCCGGCTGAGAAGGTTTAGAGCCAAAGTATACCAATGCGCCGATGGCTACTGCTAGTACGATTACGAGAAGTATTCCTAGGACTTTGAGCTTTGGCATAATGCCTGCACCAAATATAATTCCGCCAAAAAATACATAAAGTTTATTGCCTCATAATGAGGCGGGATTGCGCCTTGAACTCCGCGAAGCCTCCCCTCTCGTCCTCCGAGGAGGGGATCCCGGGCAGGGGGTGAGTGGGCTATATGCCGTACCTAAGCGCTGAGAACCTGGTTAAACGCTACGGTAAAGTGCTCGCCGTAGACCACGTGAGCTTCTCGGTTGAGAGGGGAGAAATGCTCGGCCTACTGGGCCCCAGCGGCTGTGGCAAGACTACTACTCTTAGGATAATAGCCGGCCTAACGGTGCCAGACGAGGGAAGGGTGCTGGTAGAGGGCGAGGACATCACGAACGCTCCTCCCGAGAAGCGGGGCATGGGGATGGTTTTCCAGAACTACGCTCTTTGGCCCCATATGACGGTCTACGACAACGTGGCCTTCCCGCTCAGGGCTAGGGGCATGCCTGCAGACGAGGTTCAAAGGAGAGTTAAAGAGGCGCTGGAGATAGTCAGGCTCTACGAGTTGAAAGACAGGTACCCCCACCAGCTGAGCGGGGGTCAGCAGCAGAGAGTCGCCTTGGCGCGCGCACTGGCTGTTCAGCCGCGGGTAATACTGCTGGACGAGCCTTTGAGCAACTTGGACGCCAAGCTCCGCGAGGAGATGAGGTTCGAGCTGAAAGAGCTTCAGAGAAAGCTCGGAGTAACAGCCGTGTACGTAACGCACGACCAGGCAGAGGCCCTAGCACTCTCGGATAGGATAGCCGTCATGAAGGACGGCAGAATAGTGCAGATAGGTACTCCGAGGGAAATATACGAAGAGCCTGCCAACGCCTTCGTCGCGGACTTTATAGGCAAGATAAACTTCCTGGAGGGACGCATCGAGGAGTTCCTAGGGGAAGGCTACGTCCTCGTCAGGGTGGGCGACGGGCTTTACGTGAAGGCGTACACAAAGAGGGTGCACGAGAAGGCCCCCGTTATAGTGGGGGTAAGGCCAGGCTACATCGAGCTACGGGGGACGCGCCCAGAGAAAGTCGACGAGTCCAGGGTGAACGTTTTCGAGGGGGTCGTGGTTAGGAAGACGTACCTCGGGGACGTGTACGATTACCGGGTGAGGGTCTCGGAGGGCGTCACCCTTAGAGTCGAGGCCAGGGAGAACTACGATGTTGGATCGAAGCTGTACCTAGTCGTGCCGGCGGATAGGACGCTGGTTATAGACAAGAAGACCGGCTGGGCGTAGCGGTTGCTCCGCAGATCCCTCTTGAGAAGATGAGAAGAGAGAAAAGCCGGGCGCGCGTTAGAGGTCGAGCACCAGTACCTCGTACTCCTCGAGGGGTACTCTTATAGCAACCTCCTCGCCCTTAGTCTCTACCTCGTACTTCTTCGAGGTTAGGGGGGAGTAGGCTTTCTTCGGGGCGAAGCCTCTTAGGCGTAGGTGTGCTTCAACGGGTACTACGCGCCTAGGCGGCATCACGCTCTCGCTCGTCGAGTGCCAGGCATCGGGATCCGCGGTGTTTCCGCGTACAATGATCCTCCTGTCGTACGTTAGGTTCACGAGGTGCACGACTAGCTGACCGCTTCTCGTGTAAGGCTCGACGAGAACGAGTCCCTCGCTCTCCAGCTTCAGCGGGGGCTCTCCGCCGGCCCACCTGGCGGCGTTGAGTATCAGCGCTTCGTGCTGGGGGAGGCCGGTCCTCCAGAACAGCCTGCCGAGTTGTCCGGAGAAGTACACGACGCGAGGTTCCTCCCTCGCGGTGATGGCCGGTGCCCCTGTAGGCGACCCCAGGAGGGGCGGAGACCTCCCGTTCTCGTACTCGTAGCCGTACTCCCCGGCGGGCTCGCCCACGTATCCCAGCACCGAGGTTCCTTCGAGTGCCTTCACGCGAGCGTGCCACGCGATGCTCGGCGGAACCCTTCTACCGTTGAACACCCTATCGTAGTCGCCCCAGAGGATAGCCTCGCCCTGGAGTCCCTCCGTCACGGGGTGCTCGCCGTGTGGGAGGACGTAGCTCCACGGTAGTTCGAGAACCCCCTTGTACGAGACTCCGAGTAGCTCCGATAGCTGGAACTCCTCTAGCTGGCGCCCGTCCTCGTCCATCGTGGACGTCAGGTACGTGGCTACGACTCCAAGGCCTCTCGCGGCGCGCTCTGCGAGCGACGCTACCCCCCTTCTCGACATACTGGCGACACTGCCCAGGAGGAGCACTCTGTAGCCCTTCAGCTCTCCCGAGTCCAGCTGGGTGTCGGATACGAAGTCGACAGGGTACCCGCTGTACGCCAGCGCGTAGTAGAGCCCCCTCGCCTCGTCCGTCACGTGCCTCGGGTCGCTCCGCCCGAGCCAGTCCCTGCTCCTATTCGAGTAGACTACGCCCGCGTAGCGTAGCCGCTCGGCCCCCTCCATGTACTCTTCTAGCGCCTCTACTTCTCTGAAAGCCTGGGCGGCTGCCTTCAGCCCCTTCGGGGACTGAACGAAGGCGGAGCTGAATACCAGGAGCATGGGCTCCCCTCCCGCCGCGAATATCTCGCGTATCCCCTGCCTTACTACTACGGGGCTCGTCGTGGTTGTTGTGAGGGCCATGTGGAACGAGTTGCGGGTTGCCCAAACCCTCTTTGCACCCATAGCCTTGGACAGCTTGACTATCTCGGCGAGGAAGCCCGGCGGCTGGTAGTCAGCCTCGGAGCCCTCGGCGAAGACGACGTCGACGGCGTTCCTGGACATCTCGACTATCGTGTTCGCCCTGCCCCTCCAGCCGGCTGGGTGGCTGTTGTACACGAGGAAGGCTCCCGGCTTCGCCTTTCTCACGAAGTCCTTAACTCTCTCGAGAGCCTTCACGTTCACCCTGTACCTCCACGCGAAGGCCCTCCTGAAGGCCTCGCTGTCCCAGTCTTCCTCCGACGGTAGCTCTCCTCCGACCTCCTCCGCGTAAGCCTTCCTGCAGTTCTCGCAGAAGCAGGCTCTCTCCACGTCGGGCATGTACCTGAACGAGTCGAGGAACACGCCGTCGACACCATAGCGCAGGACCTCCTCCGCCTCCCTGAGCACGTAGTCGAGGAACGGGGAGTTCAGGCACATGAGCGGCCACCTAACCTTGTCCTTAACGCCCTGGGGATCCGTGTCCATGTGTATTACCCTCCCGTTCCTGTCGCGCTGAGCCCACTCGGGGTGGGAGCTGTACAGCTCCGGGTTCGTCGTATGCCCTATCATCGCCACGACCTTTATTCCGCGCCTGTGAGCCTCCTCCACTACTTCGCGTAGCAAGTCTCTGGACTTCAGGCTTGCTACCTTCCTTGCAACGGCGCTGTCGTAGTACGCCCTCCCCCAGGCGTCCCTCGCGAAGATGACTACAGTGTCGCAGTGGAGCTCAGCCGCGAGCCCCACTATGTCCGCGCCGGTAACGCGGTCTGCGTACTGGGCTAGCTTATCCTCGAAGTTGAACTGCAGTATCCTGGCCATTTCACGCACCCCTTAACTCGATTCTCGACGCGGCAAACTCCTCTACTACGGCGTCGGGCCCCCCTATCCTGATGCTCCCGGCGCGCGTGTCCACCACGAAGTGCGCCACGCCCGTTGCCTGGTCTACGACGGCGTCCCGCACTATCCCCTCGACGATGGCTTCTCCCCGGGAGCCCGTGTACCGCCCGTACGCCGTTAGGCTCAGCCTCCTTCCCTCTGAGAGGAGCCTCTGTGCCTCGATGAGTGCGAGCCTGTTCACGGTGAAGCAGGATGGCAGGCGCACAGGCTCATCCCTTATAACGCTACCCCTCAGCCAGCGGTTGAAGAAATCCTGCTCCAAGTAGTCTATCAGCACGGGCTCTTCCACGGATAGACCGTACTCGGGTCTCTCGCCGGGACCGAGCCTCCTTTGCGCCACAAGCGCAACCCGGGAGTCCACGACCACCATCATATCCCCGGAGACAGCCTTCCTAGCCTTCCTGACGACCACCTCGTCCTCCCTGACCGGTATGCCTGGTAGCTCGTAGAGAATGACGAAGACGTTAACCCCTTCTTCCTCCTTCTTTCTCAGCTCCTCCCAGTACGGCTTCACGAACGAGCTGTCGCCGCACACTATGACGTCGCACTTAGCGGACCGTATGTACTCGAGCCCCCGAATGCGGAACGCTCTCCAGCTACGTAGCACGTAGACCCCGTACTCCCGCGAG
Source organism: Thermofilum pendens Hrk 5 (assembly GCF_000015225.1). Classification (NCBI taxonomy): domain Archaea; kingdom Thermoproteati; phylum Thermoproteota; class Thermoprotei; order Thermofilales; family Thermofilaceae; genus Thermofilum; species Thermofilum pendens. The sequence goes on along the minus strand of NC_008698.1, from coordinate 1,500,313 downwards.
GCTGGGTGCGCCTGCGCGGAAATGGATTTCAGCCTCTCGAGAGCATTCTTCCTGAGGCTCTCGACCCTGCTCCTGTATATGGCGTCAAACGTTTCCACGGAGACAGCCCTGTATATGCTGGGCTTGCCCCTGCTGACCTCTACCAGCCCAAGCCTTACCAGCCTCTTGAGGTATTGATGGAGCTGCGATCCAACCATGTCCACCTTGTCGCTAAGCTCGCGAAGAGTGGAGGGACCGTACTTCAGTAACGCCTGGTAGATCTCTGCCTCGGGTCTGCCTGCACCGAGCACTCGGAACATCTCGACTAGGCTGT
>NC_008696.1 GCF_000015225.1 Thermofilum pendens Hrk 5 | reverse complement strand
TGAGCCGTGCAAGAGGCGGTGGCAAAGCCGGAGGACATCAGGGCGCTGGTGGAGAACTATCTGGGAGTAGTCAAGGCGCTTAGGAGCCACAACACGTACAAGACCTACGCGAGCGTGCTGTTCGCGTACGCCAAGTTCGTAGAGGATACGGGTAAGCCTGACCCAGCCGCGTTCATCTCGTGGCTCGAAAAGAACGGCTGGGAAAAGAGGACTAGCATCAGAACCGCGTACGTCGTGCTCAGGGGCTTCCACAAGTTCGCCGGTCTGCCTTGGACTCTGCCACCGGTTAAGAAGCCCGAGTCCGTCCCCAAAGCACTGGGAACCGAGGACGTCAGGAAGCTGTTGTCAGTGGCTAGCCCAGCCGAGCGCGAGGTCATAGTATTCCTGTTGAAGACGGGGCTGAGGGTAAGCGAGTTCGTGCACAGCAGGTGCGAGGACGTGCTGGTGGTGGGCGATGGCAGGTACATGCTGAGGGTCAGGGGCAAAGGTGACAAGGTCAGGCTTGTACCGCTGACGAAGGACGTAGTCGAGATTATCAAGGCGAGGTGCACGGGTAGGGCTGGCTACATCTTTCCCAGCCCGTTAGACCCCGATAAGCCGGTAAGCGCTAGGAGCATACAGCACTTGGTCTCAAGGGTGGCTAGGCGCGCGGGTCTTCAACGCGTGACTCCCCACACGCTGAGGCACACCTACGCTACTCTCCTGTTGAACAACGGGGTTGACATCAGGACGATTCAGACGCTACTGGGTCATGCTCAGCTAACAACGACTCAAGTATATACAAAGGTCGATGTAGCGAGAATGGTGGACGCCATAGACTCTGCCCTGACGATAAAGCTGTAGGTGTCTTTATGGAGCTTGAGGAGCTTCTGGACAGGATGCAGGAGCTACTCCATTTCGTGGAGCAGGACGTCTCCCGTAACAACCCTCCCACGCCTCAGCTAGCCGTGCTGAGCCTGAGCGCCGTGATTAACAAGTTGCTGGGGACTCCCCCCACGGGCGAGGTGGTATACAGGGGTAGGCACGCCGTGCTGACCTTCGCCAAGACTACACAGCTGAGCGATGAGGCTAAGCGAGCCGTCATCGAGATACTCGAAATCTTCGAGCGCGTGTCCTCGGAGTGCTTGGGTAACGTAGCCGGCTCAGACCCGTTTACGAGGGAGTGGGTCAAGACCACACTGCTGAGGGGGAAGGCTAGCGCCACCGTTATTCAGGTCAACATCTCGGGTAACACGGTGGTGATGCCTCCCGAGAACCTCCTCGCTGAACTCCAAATCGTAGTGACCAGCGCTAGGCAGGCTTACAGCTTCACGCGTAGCGTCACCAAGGTCATAGAGGTGGTGGGAGGTGCCGAAGCCCCCTTCGGGTAAAGTCTACGTCGTGGTGGGGTCTGAGTGCCCCCACTGCAAGTACGCCTTGGAGAACAGCTACTCGTTTAGGGCGCTGTGGAGGAGCCACGCCGAGAGGCTGAGCATAGACGTCGAGGACGAGCTACAGCTTGTCACAGCCTTCTACCTGTACCTCTCGGAGCGCGAGCGGCTTGAAAGGATTGCGGAGGGCGGTCTCAGAACCGTGGCGGGAGTCAAGACCCCCACGGTCATAGTGAGCATGCCCGAGCACATCAGGGTGCTACCGGGACTGCCGCCGGACATGGACGAGACGAAGATACACGTGGCGCTCAGCTCCCTCCTCTACGGTACGGACGTCCGTCTGCCCTTGAGGCCTAGGAAGCCCGAAAAGGAGAGGGGTGAGGAAGAGGAGGAGGCTAAGCCCAAGAAGAAGGGGAGGGGTGGTGGGAGACGGCGCTAGTCATAGTCGAGGGTTTACCCCCCGGGTACTTCAAGTCCTTCATAAAGGAGCCGTTCGGCAGGCACGGCTACATACCCGGGGCTGGGATACAGGAGGTCTACTACGTGAGCGCGGACAGGAGACCGGTCACGAGGGTCAAGTGGGAGACTGACGCGGACGTGGCGGCTGGGAGGGACGTGGTGGCTTGGCTCAACGACCTGAGCCCCAAGGTTCTGCCGATGGGCGAGTACGTGGTGTTGATACACGACGTCTCAGACCTCCACAGCTTAGCCATTCTCAGCAGGTTGAACAGGAGGTGCACCTTCATACTGGAGTTTCCTGTGGACGTTGACCCTGCCTTCGCGTTCACCGTCTTCGAATTGCTGAGGTTCAACCCCCGAATCAGGTTCAGAGACCCCTCGTTCAGCTACCTGAGAGGCGAGCTTGCGAGGCTTAGACCGGGCGAGGACACCGTGGTGACGGGGCACTTGGTGTGGCGGGGCGATTTCAGGGCTATACTGGCTCGGAGAAACTCGTTCTACGTGGCTCCACAGCTTGGCTACGTGGCTAGCGGCTACTTCACGCCGGACAACGACCCCTACCTCTACTACGTCTCGAGGGTTCAGGGCTTGAAGCCCGAGGTCGTCGAGGTGCCCCTTCAACCGGTAGAGGTCAAGCCCCCGCCTCCCCCCGTGCCCGTCAAGCCGCGGCTCCCCCGCGAAAAGCCACAAAATTTTGTGGCTAATCCCGAGGGGGGCGGAGAAGAAGGGGAGCCCGAGTTCGAGGAGGTGGACTTGGAGGAGTTGGGCGAGGAGGAAGAAGGGGGAGAAAAAGAGGAGGGTTTTTAACGGAGTTTCCAGCGCCTCAGCTCTTCTTCTAGCTCGCTCCTGAAGACGTAGGCGAAGACCGCGAGCATCGCTACTCCTATGCCGAGCAACTGCAAGTACACGTTGGCGTCTATGTAGCCGAGCATCGCTACCCCGCTGAACACCGCCACCGTGAACGCGAGGTTGACGTATCCCTCAGCGTAGAGGATTGCGATGATTACCAGACTCGCGAAGATGAAGACGTACGCCGCCTGCCCCTGAGGCGTGCTCAAATCGGGTATCTGCGCCGTCCAACCCAGCTCGGTTCTGATGTCTAGGAAGCCCCAGACGTGGAGGAGGACTATCAGCCATATGAACTGGAGGGCAATCGCCGATAGTTCTCTTAGTGCGAATAACGCGGCGGCTACGTCGAGCTTTCCGTTCTCCTTGATGTACTCGTTGAGGGTCACGAACACTATGCCTATGCTGGTGCCCAGCCATATCAACAGGAGCAGGATTATCGGGCTAATCATTGCTCATCGGGCTAAGAAGGGAGAGACAACTATTTAAAGGTGGGGGGAGCCTTTAAAGGCGAAAAGGTATGCCGAGCACGCTCCAGCTTCAGGGGCTGAGTTTAGTAGAGACGATACCCGTGACTACAACAGACTACGCGGACTACAACTTCAGCAAGCTCAACCCAAACGAGTGCGTCGTCTTCTGGTTCCAGAAGAACAGGGTAGCCGTCCTCGTCTGCAACATCGGTAACGGGTACTACAGGGTGGCTACCAAGCCCGTGCCTCCCACGGTGAAGCCGTAAAACGAAAGCTAAAACTTATAAACGGGAAGCCCTCCATTGGGAGTGACCAGACATGCCGGTACCCGAGTACATAATTAGGAAGACCGAGGCAAAGTACCCCGTCAAGTACTGCGAGTTCGCCGCAAGGATATTCCCCGGTCTCAACGTTGACAGATGCAGGGCTGGAATGGCTCAGATAGTCGGTCAGAAGTGGGCTCCCAACTGGGAGAGCGGGCTCAAGGCGTTCTTCGTCAGCATCGGCGCCCTTTAAAGCGCCTACAACGACTAGCTAAGAGGTGACAAGCGTGGTCAAGGTCAAGCTCGACAGAAACACCCTCGCCCTCGCCAGTTGCGAGGCGCTTGAAAGCCTAGCCAACGGCTTCCGCCTAATGGGACAGGTACAGGCGGCTACGTACATCGAGAACATAGCCCGGGCTAAGGGTTGCCCGGTAGGCGGAGCCGGGTACACGCCCCAGCTAATCCTCTAAAATAAAGTCTTTTTTCTCTCTTTTTCCAGCGGGGTGCCTAGGTAGGTTTCTCTAGTTTGTAGCGGTATCGGGCTCCCTATCGTCATGAGCTTTCTCCACCACTTCATCGGGTATAGGGGGGCGCGGGGGCTTTTTAGGCTGACGGTAAAGCCACAAAATTTTGTGGATTTTCTGCGCGGTGGCTTTATAGCCCGCGCCAGCTCCTTCAAGCATATGAGCGGGGAAAAGCCTGAGGAGAAAAGACCGGGTAGAGGCACCGTTGAGGAGCTGGTATGGGTCTTGGGGCACCTCATAAACTTGGAGGAGCATAAGTGGGAGATGGGGGAGGTCGAGGAGGCTACCGCGATAAAGGAGGTTAGGCGCGACTTCGTAGCCCAGCTTGCAAAGGAGCTTAAGTGGGCTTGCAAGTGGAAGCCCCAGTGGTGCGTCTTGAAGCATCTATCCAGCCTCATAGTCCACGTAGAGGAGGCCGGCACGAGCGGGGATTTGAGCCCCGAGACCGTGGAGAAGCTTCAGGCTTTGTACAAGACCGCTTGGGTGGCAATCGAGACATTGCTGGAGGAGTGGGGTAGCTTGGGCTTCGCCGCCGAGGAGACGGATAGGCTCAGGGAGACGGTCACTCAGGCTCTCAAAGAGAAGGGTATAGACGCGGCTAAGCTGATAAGGGAGGACAGGGACAGCCGATGAGGGTCAGGGTAGAGCGCAACGGTGGGCGATACACGGTCTACCTCTTGGACTCCTCGGGGCAGATCAAGGACAAGTTCGAGGTTGACGAGGTCTTCTTGGACGGCAAGCCAGCCCCCCATCTAGTCACCACGGACGTTAAGAGCTGGATGGTCTACGACCTAGGCGGTAAAACGGCCATGATTCTGAGGAGCTGAAAAGAAAAAAGAATGTTTTTACTCGGGCTTGGGCTTCGCCTTGGTGCTTATCAGCGCCTTGTACTTGAAGGGCTCGGAGGGCACCAGAGCCACGAATCTAGCCATCAGAGCCACGGCTATGTACTCTGCGTCCGCCACGTTCACGTAGTCCTCCTCCTCGTTGACTACGACCTCGGTGCACGTGTAGCTACCGAGGGGCGTGTCTAGGACTACGTCCTTGTTACGCCTCTCTGGGTCTTTGATAGCCATGACGGGGAAGCTCCCACACCTGTCCACGTAGACCTTGACGTAGCCCGCCTTATCGATGTCGTCTCCCCTAGCGTTTCCGTAGAACTCCACCTTTCTAGCGGATACGAGTATCGTGGTGCCTATGGGCGCCTCCACCTCCTCCTCTTTTTCTTCGCTCTCGGGGTCTACGACGAAGACCTTGTGGGTGGCTAGCTTCTCCCAGCCGTGGGGAGATAGGTAGCTGACTATCCAGCGCTTCACGTCGCTGTTGAACCGCTCAAACTGTACCAGTATCGGCATAGCCGGTAGAGTTATAGCTGAAGGGGTATATAAGCGTTTTTCCCCGAGAAGGGTTAAGCGTAAGCTTTATTAGCCGGCCCTTTCACTATCTAACCCGGTGAAGGCGGTGAAAACAACCGTCAGGGTCAAGCGTTCAACGGAGTACAACTGGAGCGAGCCCTCTTTCCCCATGGTGTTCTGCGACGTCACCTTCAAGAACGGCGAGGAGGAGGTCTGGAGGACTGTTGACTACATTATCGCGAGGTGGAACCGCCTGCTCTACGTATACGAGGAGAGCGAGACACACTACACCGAGGAGGACGTAGCCGAGAGCGTCAGGGTGAAAATCAAAAAGGTTGGCTTTTTCTCGCCTAGCCCGCCTTTTTCCCCGTGGTTCCGCGGCTCTACATAAGCGTGAGTAGGTTGAGGAGCGCTGGGGTGTGCTACCCCCATGTAGTTGTCAATCCATACGTGTACTACGACTGGGAGCAGTGGCTGAAGAAGTGTAGACCTGAGGGCGTCTTAGTCGATACGGGTGTCCACAAGGTGTTTAAGGAGTCGGGGGGCTTCGAGTACCCCTCGGGCTTCGAGTACGGCTATGCTAGGTTCATCTCTAGGGTTCACGCTCAGGCTAGGGTCGAGGAGTTCTACTACGTGATTCCGGACTACCCCTCGGACTACCCGGGGATGGAGCAATTCTACCCCCTCAACGTCGAGAAGACGTTAGAGAGCATCAAGCGGTGGCTGACGCGCGTCGATAGCCTGCCGGGCACGGCTGTAGCCGTGGTGCAGGGTAAGAAGGACGACCCCTTGAGCCCCGTCAGGGTGTACTCGGAGAACAGGGAGCTATACGACGAGTTCGAGCTTGTAGCCTTGGGCCCCACCTGTGCCAGCAATAGGTGGGGGGTCTTGGCTAAGATGATTCTAGCCTTTGACTCCGTGACGGCTAAGCCTTTCCACGTCTTCGGGCCGAGCCTCAGGGCTGTGGCGCGCGTGGCTGGGAGGACTAGGCGGTTCTTCAGCTTCGATAGTAGCGCTATGTACCGGTGGTGCGAGAACAGCTGGTGTAGCGATATCGAGGAGAGGGCTGAGGCTATACGCGCCTATATCTCGCGCTACGAGGAGATAGCGAGGAGGTGGGGGTCTCAGCCCTCGATTTTATCGTTCTTTTAGCGTTTAGCCCCGAGAAAAGTTAAACGAAAGGTTTATTAGCTACCCCGTTTCACTCTTACGTGATAAGCATGAGCCTACTAGACTGCTGGGTCAACTGCGACGACAGGCAGGGCTTGTGCACCGAGCACGCAGTCGAGAGCTACCGAGCCACACGGCTAGCCGTGTGGCGCGGCATCTACCCCTGCGGAGACGGCGGCTACTGCGCCGGACGCATAGGCGAGCACCGCTTCAGAGTACCGGGCACCTTCGACGTGTGGCGAAGAGACGGCATCACGGACAGCACGGTCGTCAGGCGCGCCGTCTACGTGGGGCTCTTCCGTCGCGGTGGCAAAAGGTGGGTGAAGGTTCAAGCGTCTAGGTGTGCCCCCGTGTGGCTTCAGAGGGCTGTGGAGGAAATCGTGACCGAGGTATGGGTCTACAGGAGGCTCTCCTTGGCTCAAGCCTTGGAGCTTATCGAGGGCTTCGACTGGGGCACTCTTAGACCCTACTGGGAGAAGCCCGGAGACGAGGACGAGCTACCCTGCGAGTGTGACTCTTCTCGCGTCTGCTACGACTCGGCTAGCGAAGAGGAAGAAGAGGACTTCGACGACTACGGAGAGGAATACGAGCCCATCGACTGGGATGAGGAGGACTGGGAGGACGAGGAGTATTAGCCCCTAAAATTACTCTTTTTTTCTCTCGCTCTTTCGCTCGAAGCTTTTTTCTAGTTTCGGACCGAAACAGGGTTTCGGTGTTGAACCGCGTGATGAGCATGCTTGGCGCCGAGCCGTGAGGAGAGCCTACAGCTCTGATTTGCTACAAAATGCTTTCGTTTAGCCCCCGTGAAAAATAAAGCGAAACCTTTATTAGCTACCCCCGCGTTCTATACCCCGCTATGAGCGTGACAACAACCGTTGAGAAAACGAGGGAGCAGATAAAGAGGGTCAGAGAGCTTTACAGGGGAGCACAGCTGAAGAAGGTCGATTCCCCCGTCAGGTACGTGCGCGTGTACCTAGCCGCACCCGAGCATATCTACGACTACGTCCTTACCTTTGGTCACGACTACGCCGAGGACAAGACCTTCGCAATCGTCCACCTCAGGGAGATTTGGGAGGGCGAGTTTTTCGAGGACATAATAGAGGAGCACGACGAGCTGAAGGTCTGGGAGGGGGCTGAAGGAGACGGGGTTATCCTGTGGTTCCTCGGATACGTCGGCGAGGTCATTGAGCTGTGGAGCGACCTAGACATTCACGTGATGGTCGAATTCCACGAGGACTTCGAGGACATCGTCAACTACTACCTAGGCGCCGAGGAGGACTGGGAGGAGGAAGAGGAGGATTGGGAAGGCTTTTGCGAAGAATAACCCCTAAAATCGTTCTTTTTTCTCTCTCGCGTGTGATGAGGCTCGGCTACCGAGGGTGTGAGGAGAGTCCGTCGCGCTGAATAGCCACAAAATTTTGTGGTTTTTCGCGGCTAGCATGCGTTTAGCCCCGTTTTGTGTAAAACGAAAGGTTTATTAGCTACCCCGTTTTACTCTATTCTCGGCGAAAAGCCATGGTCTACGAGAAATTCGCCGATAAAATCAAGGACGCTAGCCGCGCAGTCCTCAAGCACACCTTCCTAGACATGCTCGTGCACACCATCCGCGAGGTCAACGACGTCAACGTACCCGTCCTCATCGACGAGATAGAGGAGCTTCAGAAGAAGGCTGAAGAGGAGGGGCTTCAGGCTTGGGTTGACTTCCTCGGGGCTCTCAAGGCTCTCGTATGCGCCTACGGGTTCAAGAACACAATCCTCGTCAGGGCTAGCTACATGGAGCAGTACTACCGCATGATACGCGCCTTGGAGACCGACGGCTTCGAAAGCGAGTACTGCGAGTTTCTGACGTGGCTGGGGACAAGCTTTGAACACACGTTTCCCCCAATAGAGAAAATAGCCCGGGAGCGCGGCATCCTCAGGTAAACCCCTAAAACTGTTCTTTTTTTCTCGCGTTTTCCTCGGGAAAAGCCCCGGGTACAAAATCGGTTAGCCCCCCGTTTTTTCGCCGTTTCTGTGGGGCTCAGAGTATAGCCCAAAAGCCCCGTAAGAGGGGGGTTTAACGGAGGGGGTCTAGCCCTTGGGCTTTAGCCCCGGGTTCGAGGGGAAAATTGCGTTTTACAGGCCCTAGTTTTAAGCGCTTTTTTCCTTTAGGTTTCTCCGCTTTTTCCAATTTTGCGAAAAGGGAAAAAACGGGAGGCTTCCCCTGTTTCGTTTTATCGGTGTAAAACGCCCCGTCGCGGGAGCAATATACGGGAGGGGGGATACAGAGGGGGGCTAGGGAGAGAAACGGGGGTAAACGGGCTCGCGGCATAGCCCAAAAGCCCCACGAAAGCCCCGAAACCTCATTTCCAATTCCGCGAAATTGGAAAAGAAGGGAAAAGAAAAACAAAAAGAAAAAGGAGGAAAGAAGGGATACAGGCTAGCCTAGGGGCTAGAGGGTTTTCGCCTTTTCCTCTACCTCTACGGGGCTATAGGGCTAGGGCTAATAGGGGCTAGAGCGAGAGGAATAGGGGCTAATAGCGTAAGAGTCGAATAGCCTTTAGCCAATGGGCTAATAGCCTATAGTCGAATGGCTATTCGTTTTTGGGCTAATAGCCAATAGGCTAAAGAGCTTTAGCCTATAGTCGTTTACTCTTAGGCTAAATTCGGCTAGCTTTTTGTCGATTAGTAAGAGTCGATAAGCGTTTAGCCTAAAGGCTAATAGGCTATCGTCGATTTTTGTTTTGACAATTCGAATAATAGCGTAAGAGTCGAATTTTGTTTCGTTTTTGGGCTAATAGCCTTTAGTCGAATTGCGATTCGACTCTTTTTCTAATGCTTAATGGCTATAGCTAATGGCTACTGCTATTGGCTATAGCCATTGCTAATAGGCGATTTTGGCTAACTTCTTTTAGCCCAGAGTCGATTAATAACGTCGATTACTAATACCACGTTTTAAGCTTAGGCGTATATTCTAGGCGAGGAATATGCGAGAGAAAAAGGCGTGGGGGGCTATAGGAAAAGAAGTTAGCCCCGACTCTAATCCTCTAAGCGCCTACAATAGCGAGGTAGAGCGATTGCGCCTAGCCATAAGGCGTAACCGCGATTTAGCCCCTAGCCTTGAATTCGAAATAGCTAGGGCTATAGCCTCGCGCTTAGCCCTTATAAGGGCTAAAGGGCTAGACACACAGGAAATCGTCAACGACATATGCGACGCCGTAGATTCTAGTCTTTCGCTAGGCGAGAATTTGGCTATCGTCGAAAAAATCCTCGCTAAATGGCTAGGCGGGGCTTATTATTCTGATAATAATAGCCCCGAGGAAGTCGAAGCGCAGTACAATTCATGGCTTGAGAGCCGCCTCGCGGTGTTAGCCGACAAGGTAGAGCTAGGCGAGGCTAGCCCCGAGGAAATCGAGGAAGCTAAGCAAATCCTAGCCCAGAATCCTCGCCTAAAAGACAAATACGCAGAGCTAGCCCAAAAGCTAGGCGTAGAGCAGTACGTAGACTGGAGACAAATCCTAGCCCCACAAGCCATAAGCGAGCTAGAGCTAACCGAGGAAGAAGCCAGCACCCAGATAATCCTAGGCGTGGACACGTCGATATGGGGCTATGAACTGCTAGCCGACCTAGCAGGCGACGAGGAAAGGCTCAAAGAACTTTTAAGGGAGCAGGGGCTAACCGAGAGAGACTACACGGCTAGAGTTTTAAGCGAGCGCATTAGGAAAATACGCGTGGCTAAAATTGTCGTGCCGAAGAAAATGCGCGACTACCAGAGGATAGCGCTTAGATGGCTACTCAGCGCGCACGGCGCCGTGCAAATCCCCACAGGCGGCGGAAAGACGCTTATCGGTAGCACGCTAGCCGTGAACCTAGCGCTATGGGGCTATGACACGGCTATTATCGTGCCCACGCAAGTGCTGGCTGAGCAGTGGGCTAGCCACTTTGAGAGGGAGTGGAGGCTCAGAGTGAACGTGAAGTACGGGGGAGTGAACAGGCGAGGACAAGGGCTAGGCGAGCTAATCACGGTAATGGTCTACAACACTTTCGTGAGCGAGGTTAAGCGGGGCTACACGCCTTTCGCAGTGATAGTTGACGAAAGCCATCATGCAGGGGCTAGGGAGCTAGCGAGGACTCTGGCGAGGCTGGCTAGGCTAGGCGTGCACATCTATGGCTTTAGCGCGACGCACAAGCGCGAGGACACAGAAGAGCAGTGGGTGCTTGACATGCTACTACCTAAGCGCTATGAGGTAAGCCCGAGCGAGCTACAGGAGCAAGGCTACATGGTGCCAATCGAGCTAGTGGGGATAAGAGTGACGGAGACACAGGAGTTCTACCAGCAGTACGAGGAGATACAGGAGAAGATTAGGCGCCTAAGCAGGCGCATAGAGGACGGGGAGAAACACTTGAAGAAGGACTTGATGAAGCTGGTAAACTTAAGGAAACAGCTAGCCGCGAGGAGCCCTGTTAAGTGGAGCTCGGCGCTAGCGCTTATCAACAGGCTAGCACAGGAGCACAACAGAGTACTAGTGTGGACTGAGAGCCAAGACGTGGCGTTAAAGCTAGCCCAGACACTCGGAGGAAAAGCGATACTCAGCAAGACGCCTAAGACCGAGCGCGCGAGGATACTCAAAGAGTGGGGCTCAACCTTCAGAGTACTAGTGACGTGCAGAGTGCTAGACGAGGGAGTAGACGTACCCGAGGTAAGCGTAGGCGTAATGCTAGCGAGCGGTACGACTGACAGACAGCTCATACAGAGAGCAGGGAGGCTATTGAGACCGGCGCCTGGAAAGACGAAAGCCACGCTGTTCTACGTCTACGTGGCTTACACGCACGAGGAGACGGCGTTTCACAAGCTAAAGGCGATATTCGCGAGGAGGGGATTGCAGTGAGGGGAGACGTGCAAATCAGGATTATCGCGGACAAGGAAAGGATAAGCGAGGAGGAATACAGGCTGATAGTGAGCGCAGTCGAAGAGCTACTCATAAGGATGGGGCTACAGGTGCGCAGGAGTAGACCGTACACGGCTAGGAAAATGAGGAGAGGCGTGAGAGTCTACATAGAGGCTAGGAAGCCCAGGAAATAGCCCTTTTTCTAGGGGCTTTTGGGCTATACCCCGTGCCCCGCAGAATCGTTGAAAATGAGGGGGGGCTACTGCCCTTATTCCCGGGGCTTTTCCTAGGATTTTATCCCTAGATTTTTCCTCGCTTTTTTCCTCGGGGCTTTAGCCACAAAATTTTGTGGCTAACGTATAGCCCTGTGAAAAGTTAAACGAAATCCTTATTAGCTACCCCGTTTACCTATACCTCGGTGAGGCGAGAAATGCCGAGGAAAATCCCGAAGAAACAGGTGCCGATAAACGTCTACCTAGACCAGAGGACTCTGACTGAGTACCTCAGCCCCCAGCCCCAGAAGAATTAAGCCCTTTTTTCCTCGCTTTTTTCTCTCGGCTTTTTCCTCGGGGCTTTTTCGTTTTAGGGCCTGTAGGCTTAAACGATGGGCTTATATCCCCCTAAGGCGTATAGCCATCGAATAAGCAATGTTAGAGCTAGCGGTAATAAAGGAGCTACAAGAGCTAAGAAAAGAGCTTAAGGACACCGTGAAGGAGGCTATAAAGGAGGCTCTTAGAGAGGCTATAGAGGAATTGCTACAAGACCCCGAGGTAAAGCAGTTAGTCCGAGACTTCCTAGCCGATGTTAGGGAGTACTGAAAAGTGGCTTTTTATCCCTGTTTTTCCCTTATCCCCCCGTGAGCAGGGCTAGGATTGAGTCCCTTTACCGAGCGGTATACGAGAGGCTTAGACCATTCGAGTGCACGGACAACCCCGCGGAGTGTTTGGCGAGGAGCCTTTTAGCCCTAGGAATCCCGGCTAGGGCTGTAGAGGACATAAGGGAGGCTGAGAGGATAGGGGGCTACGTAGTGGTCGAATGGGGAGGAAAAAAGACTAAGAGGGCTAGGCTGAGCGCGCATGAATGGGAGAGCCTAGCCCGCCTGATAGCCCTGTGCAGAAGGGAGTACGCCGACCTAGTCAGATTGCTCAACGTCTACAAGTCTAGGTACCCCTACACGTGGAAAGACGTAAGAGTGCTGAGGGAGCTAGCCGTCGAGGGGAGGATGAGCAGGGACGCCCGGGCCCTCGAAGCAATCGCGAAGGTAGAGCACGCTTTAGCCGCGATTTAGCCACAAAATTTTGTGGCTATTCAGCCCCCACCCCTCGGTCCGAGGGCTAGCCCCCTCTTACGGGGCTTTTGGGCTATACCCCGAGCCCCACAGAAACGGCGAAAACGAGGGAGGTAGACCCCTCATATTCTCGGGGCTTTTCCCGAGGAATATTTTAAAGCCCCCTCCCCCTCTATACCCCTCGATGAGCGAGCGGAGAAAGGAGGTAGTGGACAGGTACCTAGCCGATTCCTCCTACTTCAGCGACTACTGGAGAGAGGAAGTAGCCGAGTTCTGGGATTACCCCCTCCTGAGCACCCTAGCGCTCTCGGAGGACTGGGTGCACCTCGAGAGAGAGCTGGAGAAGATAGGTAGAGCGGCGAGCGAGAGAGCCGCCAAGCGCCTAGTGAAAGAGATACGCGAGGACTTCGAGCTGGAGGTAGAGCTGGGCTAGATTAGCCCCCTCTCCCTATACTTTTTCTCCAGCTCCCTCCACACCTCGCTCCTAGTCTCCTCGAATTCTCTCAGAGCCCTCTCCAAGTCCACCCCTTTTACCCCCTCCCGTAGAGCCCTCAAAGCCCTCTCCTTCAGCTCCCGCCTAAACCCCTCCATTCTAGCCCCCCGTGGTGGGGATGACCCAGCCCCCCGATACCCACCAGACCCTGTACTTTTTACCCGTGCACACCACGTTAGTCCTAGCGCACAGGGTGGGATACAGGGGGTAGCACCCCTCCTTGACCGTGACCCAGCATATACACTTTACCCCGCCCTTGAACGTCTCCGGGTCTTCGGGGCACCTGCAGGTAGCGTTGACAACGTTTAGGGGCTTAGCGGATAAAAGAACCCCGGGGGGTATAGCGCTCCTCGGCGCGTACCCCTCTACCTCCAGCTCTACGACGCCTAGGCTAACCTGAGACCCCCCTCCTCCCCCTCCGCTACTTCCCCCAGCCCACGCCGGGCTGACAGCCTTTACCCCCTCCGTGAACAGCCCGAGGGCTAGGGCTGTGGCTAGCGCTAGAACGAAGGCTACGGCTAGGAAGTCCTCAGCCTCCATTTAGCCCCCCTCTTTACAGCTTCCCCCCGAGCTTCCAGCCCACCATGAAGCCGGCTATGCCCACCAGTCCCCCGGGTAAGACCTGTTCAAGCTTCGAGGCTAAGTCCTGCTGGGATAGCAGGGATTCGAGGAGCCCGTAGGCGTCGTTTACCAGCTTAGCCCAGTCCACCACCGCGTAGCCCAGAGCCTGAAGGACTAGGAGGAAGGCGACGAAAACGCCTAGAAGCCCCAGTATGAAGTTGACCCCCTTTCTAACCGCGTACCCCAAGACCACGCTTACAGCCCCAACCCCCGCCAGCTCCATCACCTAGCCCTCACCTCCGCCGCCACCTTTTTCTTGGAGATGAGCTGTGCGTAGTGGTACACGCACACGGGCTTACCGTCCACGTAGGCGTATGCGGGTAGACCGCACAGGTAGCACACGGCGCCGTCTCCCCCTCCCACCCTCCCCTCCATGCTCCTGACGTGCGTGTCGTCCTCGCACCTTCCACAATCCCAGCTCATATGCTTGAAAAGAAGAGAGAAAGAAAAAAAGCTATCGTTTTACGGGGCTTACCCCACTACTATCTCTAGACCCTCCTTGAGCCTCTTAGCGAAGTATATCAGAACCACTAGGAACACTATGGCCAGCGCTAGCCACACCCACTCCCACGGAATTACCACGGCGGGAGGCTTCGTGAACTCCATTGTTACATCGACGTCCTGTGTAGGCGTGACGCGCTGAGTCAGCACCTCGTTACCGTTGTCCGATTCGACCGTGTAGAGCAGTCCGGGCTCAACCGTGAACGTTACCTCCTCCCCGGTCTTCTCCGCTAGGCGCAAGCCCTTAGCGTCGTAGAGCCTGACCGTGGCGGGTATCTTCTTGCCTTGGTAGAGGTTGACGACCTTTATCACGGTCTCAAGCTTGACGGTGTAGGTGCCGCTACTCTTTATCGCTATGGCTTTCCCGACGAAGCTGACGTCGTTGCCCGCGGAGTCCAAGACCCTTATCACGTTTCTAGTAGCGTTGAGCACCACTGGCTTGCTGGCAGTCAGAGTGGCTATAGTCGGGCTCGTCGGCGTAAGGCTCGGAGTCTCCTCTATGCCCCACGCGCCTAGGAAGTTGACGCCTCCCACTATAGGCGCGTAGTACAGCGTGTACGTGTAGTTCACGGTGTAGACCAGCTTATCGGCGTCGAGGCTCGTCTTGACGTCCTTGGCTATGCCGGGGAGCACAGTCCTGTTCCACGCCACTCCCTCAGCCTTTTCGACCGTGACGACTCCCTCGGGCACCTTGACCTGAAGCGCGAAGTAGCCGGGAGCGTTCGCGCCGGCTAAGCTGAGAGTGAAGCCGGGGCTCGGGGCTCCCACCGTGCCTACCTGAGAGAGCACGTTGACCTTAAGCTCCGCGGCGTAGACGTACATGGTACCCGCCCTGACCACGGGGGGCAGGTATGCCAGCACTCCGTAGAACGTGGTGTTCATCTTTCCGATGTTGACGAAGGTGGCGTTGTAGAGCCCCTTCTTGCTCAGCGCGAGGCTCGAAGCCTTGCTACCGTTCACCAAGAGGTACTCGTCAACCTTGGTCGTGGGGAAGTACGTGGCGTTGGGGGTGAACTTCCAAGTAAACGTGGCGCCGACCAGCCTAGCGTAGTTCTTGTTGGGGGTGGGGGTGCCCGGCGCCCCGAGCATCTTCTCCGTCAAGCCTCCCCAGCTCACGTACCAGACAAGCTCGTAGAGCCCTACTGGCGGTGGACAGTCAACCGTGACGGTTACCGGGTTGTTGGAGATGGTGTAGCTATCGGTGCCCGCGGGCTGGCTTCCAATCGTGTAGGCGTTGAAGGTCGTGGTGTAGTAGGCGGTGCCCGTGTAGCCCTTAATCGGCATCGCCGGGTGGAACCTGAGCCAGACGACCGTGGACACAGAGCTGAACGTGTGTGTGACCCCCATGGTGTAAGGCGTGTCCAGCTTGACGGTCAGCGTTGCCACGTTGTCCACGCTACCCACGTAGCTCCCGTAGGACACGGAGTCGAAGCCGTAGCCCACGTACTTTACCTGCAGGTTTACGTCCTCAGTCCTGTTGTAGGCGAGTATCGTCTTGCCGAACCACGCTACAGTCAGCGCGCTCGGGAAGTAGACCTTGACGGCTACCCTGTGGGTCTCTCCAGCCTTCAGCTTGTAGGGCAGGGTTACAGCCACGTTGTCCACGTAGACCGTCCTCTGGCTAGCGCCTCCCAAGTCCTCTACCGTCACGATGACGACGTCGAGGCTTGGAGTGATTGTGAAGTTGAACCAGTAGGTGCTACCCGCGGCTGGAGCGGTGCCCGTGTACATGGTGTAGTTGACGAAGACCGTGTAAGTCGTGACGGGAGCCGCCTTTACGGTGGCGATGCCCAAGGCTACCGTTACCAGTAGCAGTAACAGGGGTATGTACCTTTTCATGCCCATCGAGAAAAAGGGGAGAAAAAACCCCTATTTTAAGGTAGAGGTCGGAGGGCTAGGAAAAGAAAGTCCACGAGTGTATAGTTGCGGGCGTTAAAGTATGCGACAATGTTGTTGAAGAAGGGTATCCAGAGGAAAGCGGTGAACAGGTAGAGGTACTTCTTCCCGCCCCTCCTCCAGTTGACCCACGCGAGAAAGACGCTTAGAACGGTGCCGGCGACCAAGGCGAAGGCTATGCCGGTTACGCCCATGCCGAAAAACGCCCGAGCCACGGGGTTCAGCTCCCCCTGTAGCCCGTACTTCTGGAGTATCGGCAGGGTTGTAGCCATGTCGGCTACCCTGCTGAGACCCGCTAGGGCTAGGCAGAGCTTCACCTCTCTCTGCACGACTCCTTCACCGCCTCGTGCACCGCTAGGAGCAGGGCTAGGAAGAAGAGGAGGAAGAAGACGGAGACGACGAATTCGAAGGGGAATAAAAGGCTGGGCTTGACCGCCAGCCTCACCGTGTAGACGAACCACGCTAGGACGAAGAGCGCGGCTAAGCCGAAAGCCAAGACGTCTATCAATTCGCATAGTACTCGCGTACCACCTCACCCACTCCGCCGTTCTCCCGCCTGTAAACGTACTTCCTTACCTTCGCATACCTAGTAAGCTTGTCGTCCAAGACCCAGACCCTCCCCAGCTTGTCCGTGACCATCTTCACCTGCGTTATCGCTAGGCTGACGGCTACGGGGTGGTATCGGCGCAGGTCTCTAGCCGCGTACCTAGCCAGCACGGTGGCTATGCCCCCCTGATGCCTTGCAAGGTACTCGGCCAGCCACTCCCTTACCTCCTCGACTAGGAAGTCCTTGGCGCGCATGCCCCTCACTCCATGAGGCTCTTGAGGTAGTCCGGAACCTCGTAGGGCTTGAGTATGTCCTCCACCTCCACGCCTTTAACGTTCAAGACCTTGAGGAACTCCTTCCTGACGTCCTCGGGCTCAACGCCTATGTCCCCCGCCCAAATCATACTCCCTGCAATCGCCACGTAGTAGGTGCCCCTAGAGTAGTAGAAGACGCGGTCAGCCCTGCTAGTGTGCTCGACGAAATCCTTTAGACGTCGTACCTTTATAACGACGTTTTCTCTTATGCTCATGGTTTCACCACGAAAATTGGAAAAAGAGGGGGTTAAAAAACTTATCGTTTTACTTGTACACGAGTAAACCGTTCTGCCTCAACAGCTCCCTCTCCTCCTCCCTTCTAAGCGCCTCCAGCTCAGCCTCCTTTTCCTCCAAGACCCGTTTAAGCTTCTCCAACGCGATTTCAACGGCGTCTACCGCGAGCTTAGCCCGGGCTACCCAGCCCTCCAAGTCCTTCTTACCGTGGACGAACCTAGCGGAGCTTATCAGCTCCTCCAAAGCCCTCTCCGCTACCTGAGCCGGGTCTGTGTTTACTAGGTTGGTGAGCGTCAAGGCGTGCAACAGCTCCACGTGTACGTAGCTGTCCGCGGGGCCTATGTAGCAGTAAGACCTCTTCCCTCCGCCCAAGCTGTGCCTGACCCTGAGGTACGCCCTCCCGTTGCTGTAGAAACGCTCGATGCTACCCGGTGCACCGCAACGGGGGCAGACTATCTGGGAGCGGGGTTTTCTAGCCACAAATTTTTGTGGAAAACGGGGGTTAAAATCTCTATCGCTTTTCCCTAACCTTGATTATACGACCCGACACCCTCAGCACCAGCTCCCCGCCCTCCACCTTCACGTCCTCCAAGGTAGCCTCCCCCCGCGAGTCGCCAATCTTGGCTAGAGCACCGAGCACCTTGCGCCAGTGGTTCTTGCAGAGCAGTACGTCACCCACGCGTATAACGGCTACCTCCCCGCAGAAGCACCTAGGCACCTCTTCTCCCATCCTCGACCACCCGCTTACTGCCCACGAGCTTGAGCCTTATCTTCCCCTGTTTAGCCATGATTGCGAGGAGCGTCACGACCCTCTGGGGGGTATACCACGCCCTGACCCGCTTATCCCCGTCGGCCTGCCTCCTCAGCTCGTCCATTATCGCCGTGAGCGACACCTCCCCCCTCTGCCTCACCATCTCCAGCACCAAGTACTCGAAGTACTCCCTGACACCGCCTCCGTAAAGCTGAACCCACTCGCCGAAGCTCATCACCTCGCATTTCTTCTCGCTCACAGGGGGCTCGCCCCCGCCTTGAGAGCCTTCTTAGCCTCCAAGACCTTCCTCTCGTCAGGGGGCCTCTCGAAGACCCTTCTTACCTCGTCGAGGAACTGCTCCCCGTAGCCCTCTATCACCTCGAACTTGCCCCGGGGCACGAGCCAGTAAACCGAGAGGTACGCCGTAACGGCGGCTATGCTTCCCGCGACTATCTGGAGCTGGAGGTCGTAGCGGTGTAGCCCGTAACTGCCCGTCAGCAGTAGAGCCGAGAGCCCCGTCAACCCCGTGATTAGGAAGACCATGAGCGCGAAGGGGAGGAAGGCGAAGGTCTTGTCCAAGCCGTGGAGGACGGCTAGGAAGAGGAGCCCCGTGACCACATAGAGCGCGAAGAGGAAGTGCAGTGGGCTTGTAACCCACAGGACGCCTAGGGCTACGACGCTAGCCGCGAAGGCGGTGCCGGCTTTCAGCACCCTCTTATGCTTCCTCAACACCTTTACAAGCTCGATTAACCTGCGCATGTGTAAACGGGCGGAAAACCGGAGAAAAAACCTATCGTTTTTCCTTTACCCTATCTCTATGACCAGCTCCTCCCGCCTCTTCTTCAGGTAGTAGGCTACCAGCACTACGAGCAGGGCTAGGACTATCAGCAGTAGGTACTCGGGGTGCTCCATCAGCCATGCTAAGACCCCTTGAACCCAGACCAGAAGCTCGCCTAGGTTTATCCTACTCTTCTCCGATGGAGTGTTGATGGAGGGCTGAGACGGCATCGTCGGAGCCGTGGGCTGGTTTCCACCGCCACCGCTAGGCGGAGCCGTGGACGGAGCGGTGTAGACGAAGAGCACGGTGTCCGTAGATACGGGGTCAACCGTAGCCGTCGAGCTATTGCTCAGCTTGTAGGTTGTCCCTCCCACCGTGACGTTCTGGGGCACCGTGAATACGTATATGATAGGCGTGATGTAAGCCGCGGTCACGTTCAACGCGTCCACGCCGGCGGTGGCAGTCCTCTCCGTGCCGTTAACCTTGTACGCTACGGTTAGCCCGACCTTCTCCCCGTTGGACTCCCCGATGAACCTGACCGTGAGCGTCTTGTTGAAAGCCACCCTCAACACGACGGCTACGGGCTCGGGCACCTCCTCTCCTCCAAGCGTCACGCTGACTCCCAGTGTGTAGGCTGGAGGGTTGACCGGCACGGCGTTGACGGTTAGCAGGGCTAGGAGTAGTAGCGGTAGCGCTACTACGCTCCTCCTCATCCCTCCTCGCCTTAAGGCTTGTTTACAAAGGGGTAGCTGAAGCTCACGCTGAAGATGTAGGGCCTATCGGGCTTGACGGGTATCGGCTGGCTCGGCACGTAGTCCACTATCACGACGTCCTTCCCGTTCTCGAACCTAACCCTCAGCTGTATCCTAGTCACGTAGTCGTTGCTGGTGAACTTGAAGGCTTGGCTCAGCGCCCATACCCCCGGGCCCACGGTGACGGTTGGCTCCTTCACGGAGACGGTGCCGCTCGACGTGAAGACAGATATGGTGGTGTTTATGGGGACGGCGACGGCGACGTTGAAGGTGAAGGTGGAGCCGTCCGTAGCGTTGAGCGGCACGACTTGGTCTTTCGCGTTGTAGAGGAATGCTAGGAACATGTAGGCGAAGTTGGTGGTCAGGGGCTTCTTAAAGTAGAAGGTGTAGACGACTGTAACGACGTCGTTGGGGTTGACGGTTATAGCCGTGGCGAACGAGTCGTTAGTAATCCTCATCCCGCCGCACGAAGCCCCGGGTGCCAGCGAGTATACCTGTCCGGTGGGTCTAGCCAAGTGCACCTCCTTTATATTGGTGGCCGTAGCACCGGTGTAGGTGAAGCTCGCGGTTAAGTACAGCACCGTGCCGGTAGCGTTCACCACCTTGTTCGCTAGGTCTACGCTCGTACCGGAGAAAACCGCCTCCCCTATCTTCGAGCCGGACGTGTTGTAGAAGACCGCCACCAGCCTAGGAAGCGGGGTCTGCGTTATGGCTACCTGCCACGGGCTCGCCGCGCTCGCCGGACACCCGTAGAACCTGCCCTTCTGCAGTATCCAGCTGTAGCTCCCCGGGGTCAGCGCCGCGCCGTACGCGGAGACGGGCTCCACCACTCCGGTAAACGTGGAAGTCTGCGTGAAGCTGGAGGTAGGCGTGAACGCTATGGGCGCTAGGTAGGAGAAGGCGCTCGTAAAGCTGTGCATCCTCTGGGTAGCCGCGAGCCTACCGTTGACGTAGACGGAGACGTAGGCGTCTATGTACTTGCCTGTGTCGATGGTCTCGGAGGGCACCTCCCTCTTGTCGGCGTCTAGGTGTGCGAGGTAGACGGCTCCGGCTACAACTGCTAGCAGTAACGCTACTACCAACAGCTTTTTCTTGTCCATACGCATCGCTTTAGACGTGTTTAGAGGCCTATTTAACGGTTTATTGAGGGCGGCGGTACTCACCGTGTTCGACGCGTACATGACCATGGAGGTTAAGCCCCCCGGCTACCACCTGTTGTTCACGCTCCTAGTCCTAGCCGTCAGCTTGGAGGACGCGTGGAGCGCTACTTTGAGGAACTTCCTCGCCTACACGCTCTTCGACGACCTAGCGTACCTATGGGCGGCTATACCGCTTGGCTACAGCGTAGACCCCTACACGTGGTACCGGTACCAGCTCGGCTTGCTGGGCTGGGAGAAGTGGTGGGACGCGGACTTCTTCGTAAAGATACCCGTCTACTCGTGGCTCATGGGGCTGACGGTCTACGCACGGCTAACCGCGCTTCTAGCCCTGTGGCTCCGCGAGAAAAGGCTACAAAATTTTGTGGACAACGCCTTCCGCGCCTACACCTTCCCCAGATGAATGAAATTAAGCGCAGAAATCTCTTATTCGTCTCTTGCCTCTATAAAATAAAAATAAATTAAGCGGAGAAATCTCTTTCTCGTCTGTTGCCTCTATAAAAACAAAAAACGTTTAACGTTTCAGGGAGACAGGCTTACTTTTTCTTCCTGAACCAGCCCCGTATCTTCTTCGGTCTCGCCTTAGACCATGCCAGCGGGCGGCACCTGTCCTCCAGCCCTACTGGGCACTTGCCCGTCCAGACGTCGTACAAGGGGCACATGTGAGGCCGATAGGGGCACATGTGAAACGCTACCCGTAAGTGTTGCCTAGATTCCCTGAGGAAGCGAGAGGCGAGCTGTTTCATCCCCCTCCTCTTAGCCTCTTGGCTCATGTTGAAGTACCTCTTTGTTTCGTACACGTGCATCAAGAACAGCTCCGTCCGAGTCATGTAGCTCTCTAGGCTCGGCTCCGGCTTAGCAATCACTACTTCATCCGGCTCGTTAACCCTTTCCTCGTCCTCCTCTACGACCTCCTCTTCCACGGGCTCCTCCTCCTCTTCTACGATTTCCTCATCTTCCTCTATGACCTCCCAGTCCTCCCGCTTCACCTGTTAACCACCCACTTCATCCTTCTGTATACCTGAATCAACTCCATGGCTTCCCTCACGTAGTTCTCGGCGCGGGCCAGAGAGTCAGCCAGCTTTGGGTTTGAGGCGTAGATGTCGATGCGAGTAGAGGAGATGTGGAAAAGCGCGCCCTTCAAGAGCGTCAGGCTCTTGTCCAAAAGGTCTCCCTCCGTGTCTTTCTTCGGGAGAAGACCCTCGCGGCGCATCTGCCACATGTACCACCTTACTTTCCCCGTAGGCACCCCTAACCGTTCCGCCACAGCCCTAGGCGTCCTGAAGCCCTGATTCCATAACTGTAGGATTGCTTTTCGCATTTCGAGGTTTTTCTCCCTAGCCACGGTTAAACGCCCGCAGACCAAGCATATAAACCTAGCGTTGAATCGATTTTCAAACAGCGTTTAGATTGACGGGAAAAGCCCGAGACAAGCCGTTAAAAAACCGTTTTTTCGCTGAAAAGACAATCCAAACACTCAAGGAAACAAAACAAACGCTACCTCCGACCCTGAGACAGTATCCCGACCCAAGGATTGCCCTTGACGAAGCTGGGTAGCTCCTCCTCGGAGTCCTCGGCGGGAGCCGGCGGGGATGGCGGCGGATTAGCCTCAAAATTTTGTGGCTTTTCGTTCTCAGGGGGCTTCTTCTCGCGCGGCTTGACCGGCTTGCTCTCGATTACGAACCTTTTACCCCCGCCTTCCAAGCGCTGGCGTTTCTTGAGCCTTCGGACGACGCTCGTGGGCTGGTAGTGGATAAGCTCGTTGTTTAGGAGCTTGTCGATTAGGTAGTAGGCGCTCTTCAAGCCTTGCCCGCGCGCCACAATCTCTACTACGTGCCCTCCCCGCTTGTACCGCTTAACCTTCACCTTGAACAGGTAGTTCTTATCTCTGGGCATTTTACCCCCGTTCTAAACGCGCAAAATGCGTTAAAAACGCTTTTTATGAGAAGAAAGCCCCCCTCTCCCCCCTAGGAAGTTTTCCCGTGCATTTTCATGCACATCATCTTTGTGTATCCCCGTGTATCCGTGCATAGCCACAGAGAAATAGCGTTAAAAGGGGGAGCGCCGAGGGAGAATCGTATGTGGCTACTAGTATTCGACCCCGTAGAGGCTAAAGCGCTCTACGCTCGCATAGAGGAGATGGGCTTCCTAGAGACGGAGCTGGTCATGGTGGCTAAGGTCGTCTTCTCTACATTCGACAAGATGGACGACGGGGTGAAGAGGGCTAAGAGAGCCGCCTCCAAGTGGTGGAACATACCCGCCAAGATAGCCATCCGGCTATTCCCCAGCTGGTACTACATGCACATGGCTCCCAGCTACCTCTTCCACGCGCCTCAATCCCTAGCGGCGAGCGTTGACACGGGCAAGGGAGCATTGCACCTGTTATGGGCCGACGTCGTCGAGGTGAACAAGGCGGAGTACCAGCTCGTAAGCCTGTTCAAGAACGTCGAGGACGTCAAGAGCTTCCTAGAGGGGGAGAAGGTGTTCAAGCGCGCCCTAGCCCTAGCCACGGCTAGGAAGCATGACGAAATTGCAGAGATGAGCAAGGCTGTAGCCGAGATTATAACCGTCTCCGCGAGAATCCTCAAGACTATCGTGGACAACATCCCGGGAAGCTACGACATCATCGAGCAGGTTCTCAGCAAATATAACGTTAAGGGGGAAACCGTGGTCGAATTCGCCACAAGCGAGGCTGTAGCCAGACAGCTCCTAGCAAAGCTAAAAGAGATGGCTGGAGCACCTGCACCCGCGGGAGCCCCCGCTCCCACACCCGCCTAAAATGAGTTTTTTCTTTTTTGTTCTCGTTGAGAAAAGGGGTATGCCCAGAACCCCCTATACCCCCGTTTTCGCGGTAAGAATAGGTCTAAAATAGACTAGGAAGGTTGGATAGTTATATAATTAACCCCCTATACTATTTTAGTCTAGACTTATTATAATAGGGGGTTGGGGGTATACCCCCGGTTCAGCATACCCCCTACTCTCAGAAAACAGAGAACAACCCATAAAAATGAAAACGAGTTTTACCGGGGAGCGCTGGGAGCGGCTCATAAAAGGTAAAAATGATTTTTAGCGGAAAACAGGGGGAAGTCCGTGAAAAGAAAAACGGGAGGATTAGCCACAAAATTTTGTGGCGAAAACTGGCGCGCAGAGGCGCTGTCTTCTCGGCTACTTTTTCTTCTTACCGGGGTTTCGATTATTTGTTAATTAATTAATTAACGATGGCTTTATTTGTGTGGACATTGCTGTGTGTTTTGAACGCTTATGCCCCGTCCCAAAAAGCTTAGAAACGCTAAGGTCGTGCCTTTGGTCTTGGAAGGTGAGCTTTACGAGCAGGCTAAGCGCATCGCGGCTCAGCTCGGCGTAAGCGTAAGCGAGTATGTTAGACAGGCGCTCAAGGAGAAAATCGAGGCGGACAGCGTGAGGCTCGGGCTCAGCAACGTGTTCGAGGAGAAGGCTGTAGCTCAGGCGCGCGATGGAAGCCTTACGGCGGAGGTGGCGGGCGTGCCCCCCTTGGCTGTAGCACAGTTCAATGATTTCGCTAGGAGCTGGGAGGAGCTGAGACCTGCGCTCGCAAAGGCTGTCGATGAAGTGAAGATGCTGTGGGGGGAGTGGCAGGGGCTGGATGAGGAGGCTAGGCATTACGCCGAGAAGGAGGTACCGCCGCATCTACACGATAAGTGGGTGAAAGTGGAGGGTAGAGGGGAGATGTGGGGGCGTCAGGCTTTCCAAGCTTTCGTGGAGGAGTATAAGGCGAAGAGGATGAAGGAGCTGGCGGGAAGGCTGAGGGAGGTTGACGCGGTCATTTCTAGGTATTGGAAGCTCTACTACGTCTGGATGAAGCTTAGAAAGGAGGTTTTCAGGGACGATAACAAGGACAAGGAGATGCTGTCGAGGGCGGCTAAAATCGAGGCAGAGCTTGCTAGGATGTATGAGCGTATCGCCGAGGTTAGAAAGGAGAGGGAGGAGCTTAGGCGAGCCCTTTACGGCTCTCAGAAGAAGGGTCGCCGGGGCTTTTCGACGGCGCGGAGACAGTAAATCCACAAAATTTTGTGGCTAATCCTCCCCCGAAAGCGATATAACCCTGCACGGACGAATCCTAAACCCTTATCTAGGTCTGCCGCGCGTAAAGCTGGCTGGAAGGGTGGCAGGTATGGGGCTCAGGGATTGGCTTAGGCGCGGAGGCTTGGAAGTGGAGTTCGAGGACGAAGAAGAGCTTGTCGAGGCTCCCCCGGGGCTTGAAGAAGAGGAGGAGCCGTGGGAGGAGTGGGAGAGCGAGGAGGAGTACTGGGAGCAACCTCCCAGAGTTAGGAAGTGGTGGTGGGAGGAGTCCGAGGAAGAGGAGGAGTGAAAAGCCACAAAATTTTGTAGCCTTTTTCGCGGAGTAGCAGTCCACACCGCTCCGAGGACGGTGTGGAGTACGGCTCCCCTTTCCTTTAATTCTCCCTAGGGTTAAAGTTTATAAGCCCGAAACTGAAGCGAGTAACGGTGGCTATGCACAGGCTTACGGAGGAGCAAATCAACCGAGTAAATGCTACCCGGAAACTCCTAGTAGTCGATTCCTCCAAGCTACCTAGGGGCTTGCTACGCTACTTGACGGAGAAGTGGCGGGGAGACGCCTCCCAGCTTCTGGCTAACGCGGCTAGCTTCCTGCCGTGCAGGTGCAGGGATTGTATATGCACCGATGAGCCCAGAAACAACCCCGGCGGAGACGTCGTGATAGTCGCGGGTTTCTTGGAGTGGCAGTTGTTCTTACAGGTCACGGAGAAGTACGGCGTATGCTTCGAGACCGTCGAGCAGGCGTTAACATTCGCGTGGGAGGTCATGCCCAGTAGCTTCAGGAGGCTGTGAGAGGATGGCTAGGTATAAGAGCGCGCGCGTCGGGGAGAGAGGGGAGCCTAAGCCTAGGTGCTGTGTCTGCGGTAGCGAGGATGTATGCGCGAAGATTGAGGGCAAGTTCTACTGCTACAAGTGCGGCTCAAGGATAATCGTGGAGCACAGCAGGAGAATCGTGGAGGAGCTTGTAGCCAAGTACCTCGGAGAAAAGCTTTTAACGCAGGACGACCCGTTTAACTGGGGAGGCGGGTAGGCTTTCCGCGGCGCGCCCCTCACACGCATCTCTCTCACCCGACGTGACCCGCCTCCCCTGCGCGGTGGCTTTCTACCTGCGCGAAAAAGAGAAGAAGAGAAAACGATAGCCACAAAATTTTGTGTTTTTTCTCCTCAACGCTTTTATAGCGCGTGTACGGTTCTACGGTCTCGATGGAGGAGTATAGGCGGTTGAGGCAGTACCTGTTGAGGAAGCCCACGCTCGGGGGCTGTAGGGTTGAGCGTGTACCGGGGGGCTACAGGGTTGTCTGCAGGCGCGGTAACGCGGTGGTGAGCGAGGAGGGTGCGGTGTTCCTTTTCGAGGACAACAGGATGGCTTTCTACAAGGGCGATGTGAGCGTGGAGGGCAGGGACTTGAGGTACCCCGCCAGACCTTTCAGCGAGGCTTTAGCGTCGATAGGCTTTCAGGAGGAAGCCGAGTCTCCGGAGGAGCTTTACGGCATGGCTGAGTCCGTGTACACCGCTTGGGAGGAGGACATCGAGGAGGTCAAGCGTAGGTTGAGGGAGAGGTACGGCGAGGTCTACGAATAGCCACAAAATTTTGTGGCTTTTCCCCGTCAACGCTTTTATACTCCTCCGGTCTCGTGTTTCTCGATGAGCAAGAGGTATCCTCACTTCGAACTCAAAAAGCCGATGCTGGGGGGCTGTAGGGTTGAGCGTTACGGGGAGGGCTTTCTGTTGAAGTGTCCGCGTGGAGAGGCGTACGTCGAGCCCGAGCACGTATCGGTTACCGTGCGTCGCGACAATACGGTTACGGAGCAAGCGTTCTTTAGGAGCGAGGACGGTTGGCTGTTGAAGGTTGCGGGGGACAGGCTGTTCAACGCCGATACGTCTTTGTCGGACGTTTTGTCGTCGATTGGCTTGTACGATGAGCCTAGAGAAGCGTTGGAGTCGATGGGGTTCGACGTTGACGAGGTTGAACCGGTGGTTACAAGGGTCGAGTCGGTCGAGTCTCCGGAGGAGCTTTACGGCATGGCCCGCAGAGCCTACAACAAGTGGAGGTCTAGCAAGGCTTACGTCGAGTCGGGCGAGCTGGCATTCACTCTTCCGCGGGGTGAGGTATAATGAACCGTAAGGCGTCTGTACCGATGCTGGGGGGATGCATCGTAGTGCATCAAGTGTATCCGCCGTCCAAGAGTGTCGGCGGGAAGGGTGAAGCCGTGTACTTCTTGAAGTGCCCCGGAGGGTTCGTCGAGGTACACGAGCACGTAACGGTGATTCGACCTAAAGGCGAAGAGGAGTTCGGCTACGTGTTTAGGAGCGAGACCGAGGGGTGGTACGGGCCGGGTGCCCGAGTTCTCTCGTGGGTTCCTCTCTGGCACTACCTCGACGACATCACGGACGGCAAGTTCAAGAAGAAGGTGCACACTCCGGAGGAGCTTTACAGCTTGGTTGAGGAGGCGTACGCGCAGTGGGAGGCGGAGGTAGGGGTCTGAATAACCACAAAATTTTGTAGCCTTTTTCTCCCCGTCAACGCTTTTATAGCCCAACGTCGCTCATCGTTGATGAGCGGGTATGCCTAGAATCGTGCCTTTCGAGTACGCTGGCTGTAAGGTGGAGCGTCAGGGAAACGCGTATATACTGGTGTGCCCCGCGGGCAGGGCTATCGTGAAGAAGGACGAGGTAGTCCTCTACACGCCCGAAGGCGCTGTAAGAGTGTTCTCTCCGGACGTCCACGCAATCAGGGGCAAGATAAGCGCCGTCGAGCCCGTTAAGCGCGGGCTACCGGAGCTTCTAAGCGAGATTGGGAGCGAGGCGAGCGCCGAGAGCCCGGAGGAGCTTTACAACGATATAAGGCTGTACGAGGAGACGGAGGCGGCTCCCGAGAGGCTCTGGAGGGAGTACGCGGAGACGGAGAGGAGGCTCAGGTCGCTGAGGAGCTGGCTCTACGAGTAGAACCTTAAAATAGGTGTGTAGCCTCTTTTTCTCCCGATAGGTATGCCTAGAAAGAAAGGTATAGCCAAAGCGGTTTCAAGGGTGCTTAAGAGCGACGCCTTCGCCGTGGCAGTATTCGTACTCTTCATGGTGGGAGCGATAATTGTAGGCTGGAACCCCTTCGGCTACACGCTAGGACTGCCCAACCTACTGCTGGAGGGAGTCTTCGTCCTCGGCATGTACTTCATTTACGCCACGAAGCTCAGGCACAGGCTGATATGAGGGGTGGTGGGGGTGGACTTGGACAGGGCGATTAAAACCGTGGGCCTCGTGAACGCCGTGCTCACCACGGTGCTGATAACGCTCTGGGTCATAGCCGCGTTTAGGAGCGTAGTCGTCACGGCAGAGGTGGCAGGCATACCCTTGGTGCCCCCGCTCGCCGCTACCCAGCCTAGCCCCGAGACGGTTGGCAAGGCGATTATAAGCCTGCTCTACACCGTCTTCAAGTACGTAATCTACGCCGTCATAGTGATAACGGGTATATACGTGGCGCTGGGCTTGGTAGCCAACTTCGTAACCGCCTTCCTCCCCATAACGGTGCCTAGGGCTACCCTCAACACGCTGATAAAGAACATCCTAGCCCTCTTCATCATCAAGCTCGTGGTGGACGCGAGCCTCAGCTACTTCGGCTACTCCGCCGACGTAGCGGAGAACATGGCTGTCTTGGAGGGCGTGGGCGGAGCCCCGTCGCTCCTGCTAATAGCGGCTATGGTTACGGGCGTAGCGGTGGCAGTCTACTTGGTGTACAGGGCTCTCAAGAAGAGGCTCGGAGAGGTAGAGGTGGTGCTTGAGTGAGGGCGGGGAGCTACAAGGTAGCGCTAGTCCACTACACCGCCATAGCGGTAGCCGGCATACTGCTGGCATACGTGGCTCTGAGGGCTTTCCTGCTACTGGGCATACTCTACGTAATCGGAGCCGTGGGCGGCCTCATAGTCTCGCTGGTAGTGGGGGCTCTGGCGGGGGCGATACCCGGTCGGGGGGAGGCTAAGCCCAACAACCCGTGGACGCTCGTGATGCCGGTAGCCCTCAACGCCGCGATACTGTTCAGCTTGGTCAGCTACGGGTACAGCAACCTAGCACTGATGGGCACGTCCATGGTCGTCCTCTTCTTGGCTAACAGGGGCTTCAAGCCCCCCGAGCCGGACATGGCCCGCGGAGTGATAGGCGGCTTCGCCGCCTTCATAGTCGTCCTAGTCCTCTCCCTGCTCACCAACCTCTTCCTGCAGGGGAGGCTTGAGCCCTTGGGAGGCTACAACGGCACCCTGCTCTACACGGGTATAGCCCCCGCGGCTAGCTCGGGCGGGCTGGAGGCTCAGTTCTGGGCTTTCATCATGTTGTTCGTCGTGGCTGTCTCGGAGGAGATGTGGAGAGCCGCCACCTACTACAACGTACTGGCTAACAGTAGCCATAGGCTAGCCACAGTCATAGCCACCACTTGGTTCCTCTTCATGCACGTGCCCAGCAGGATGCAGTACGGTCTACAAGCCCCCGTGATTATCGCCTTGATAGGCATCGCCACGCTGACGATGTGGTTCTTCGCCCGGGGAGACATCTGGGCAATGGTGGTAGCCCACGGCATATACAACACCGCGTTAGCCGGCATCGCGTACGGCATGCTACCCGTGGAGCTACTGCTCCTAGCGATATTCGTCTACGCGGTATGGTACTCCGGCTCGGGCGTCACCGTCGAGATACCCGAAAAGGTAGCCGAGAAGGTGAAGGGGGTGGTGGCATGAGGCCGGACGAGGCTGTTAGAACCGCTAAGGCTATCAGGCTCCTCTTCGCCCTGCTCAACACGCTACTCTTGGTGCTACTCATACCCAGCGCTTTCAGGATGGCTCTCGGAGGCATAGAGCTACCCATGATGCTGGGGAGCATCGCCGGGGTAGCCCTGAGCAGGAGGTACCCGCAGGTCTCCGGCATCATCCTGCTAATCAACGTCTTAGCCCTCGTGGTCTCCGCCGGAGTCCCCGCGATAATCAAGCCCCTAGCTCCCCCGGTAAGCCCGGTGAACCTGACCAAGCCTTAAAAAGGGTCTTTTTTTCTCTCCCCCCGTCAAAGGTTATATAGGCGGTAGACCGCTTCTTTAACCGTGGCTGAGGAGAGGAAGAAGCCTGTAGAGGTCAAGGAGTACGAGGCTTCCGAGTACCTCAAACAGCTGGGCTACTCCGAGGAGGAGCTTAGGCGGATGGGCGTTCTGCCCGCGGAGGAGGTGCCGGAGCCCGTCGAGGTCGAAATCGAGGAGATACCCGAGGCGGAAATCGAGGAGGCGCCCGAGGTGGAGGTGGAGATAGAGGAGTACCCGGGCGAGGAGGAGGTTGCAAAGGCTAAGGAGGAGCACGAGAGACAGGTCGCCGAGGTCATGGACAAGATTAGGGACGCCGTCCGCGGCATGATGAAGACGCGCGCTTGGGTCATGGTTCACGGTAAGCCCTTGGAGACACTGCCCCCGCTTAAAAAGGAGGACATAGCCGCGGTGGCGAAGACTCCGGAGGGCGACGTCTCGATAATCACGAAGGAGGGTAAGGAGTACGTAGTCGTAGCCGGCGAAAAGGTATACGAGGTGGAGCTACCCCAAGAGGACAAGCTCGCGGTTCAGAGGCTAACGGCTGAGCTCAGCAAGAGGTACGGAGCCGCCGCCGTCACGGAGGCTGTGGACAGGATGCTGAAAGAGTACGCGCCGAGGCTGTACCCCGCGCTCAAGGAGAAGGCTCCCGCCGCGGTCGCCGCGGTCGGCAAGGCTAAGGAGGCTGTTAGCGGTGCCACGAAGGGCTGGAAGCTCGCGCTCTACCGGGCGTTGTACCCGGGCGTGCTGAGCACGTACGACTACTTCTCGCGGATGACGGAGGCAACGCTGAACATGGTGGCGGCTCTGGGCTTGACGGGGCTCCTAGCCTACCTGATTACGTGGGCTAGGGGCTTCGCCGCGTCGGGGGCGGGCGGGCTTTGGGGGTTGATGGAGGAGAAGGACGTGGTCGTCGCGCTGTTCAACTTCCTGCTGGACTTGGCTAGCTACACGCTGATACCCGCCTTGCTAGCCGTCTTCGTATTCCTCTTGGTGTACTTGGGCGGGGCAATCACGGGGGCGGTTCGCCTGATAAGGGTGGGGGGAGAGTCTAGGAGCGTCGTTGTACCCCTGTTCAGCTTCGTCTCCGCCGTCCTAAACGCGATGTTCAGGCAGATGCTCGTAGGCTACTTGGTGGGGGCTGTGGCGGAGTACGTGGCTATAGTAATCGTGGCGCTCTTGTCTAGCGTGGTTCTGCTGTGGCTCGGACTGCTAGCCGTCTCCGCTTTGACGGGCTTGTTCTTGGGCGGCATACAGGGAGCCTTGGTCTTCGCGCTCCTAGTATTCCTCCCCGTGGCTAGCGTGCTCGCGGGGGCGCTGACGCTCGTACTGCTGGGCAGGAGTAGCAGGGCTATGCTGAGGCTCACCGATTTGCCCACGCTGTTGCTAGCCACGGTGGTAGCAGTTAGCTACAAGTTCGCCTTCATACAGCCCCTGCTCTGGCTGGTCTTGGCCGCCGTGGTCGTCATCCTAGGCATAATAGCGGCGTCTAGACCGGTCGAGAGGCTCATGGTCTTGCTGAGGGGAGTCGCGGTGATAGCCGGGGCGATATTCGCGGTTCACTTGGGCTACTCGGGGATAGAGGACTTCGTGGTGCCCGCCTTCCGCCTGTACTGCCAGATTCTAGGGCTCCCCGAGGGGGTAGTCAACACCGCGGTGGACTGGGCTAGGAAGATTCTCTACGTAATACCGTAAAAGCGCTGGCTTTTTATCTCCCTTTTTCGTTTATCTTTCTCGGTGG